>CAYXIM010000132.1:0-1539 GCA_964465385.1 uncultured Oscillospiraceae bacterium | reverse complement strand
ACGAGCACGAATGCCAATAAAATCACACATTTTTTTCTCATGGCTTTTACCTCCTGTACGGTCTGCCACCAGCTCTGGACTTGCCGATCCTGTTGGCACCGTTCGTCATTCTCTCTGCCTGCATTATAGCATTTTATTCAGCTGATACCCACGTCCCGGTGTCCGGTTCAACTGTCAATTCATTGACTTTTCAGCGGATAGCAGGTTAACTAAAGGTGTTGTGACAAACGCAGGCGCCTGTTTGTGTGCCGTCTGATGAGTTGAAGAAATGAGGTTGCCCCATGAAAGTCTTACCCCAATCGCCCTTCTTTGAAACCAGCGTTAAAAACTATATTTATGGTGATGCTGTCCTGGAGTATGCCAAGGCGGTCGATGCTGCGGCCATCAAGTATGATGTAGACGCTGTGTTTATTGCCCCTTATACGGAAATCAGGCGGATCGCCGAAAACACCGAGCGCCTGATCATTATGGCGCCTTATATGGATACCCTGCGCCCGGGGCGCGGCATTGCCGACGTGCTGCCCGAAGCCCTTAAAGAAGCTGGTGCCCAGGGCGTCCTGCTCAACCACGTCGAACGCCCCATGTCGCTTCCGGCCATCCGCGAAACCATTGAGCGTGCCAACGAGCTCGACTTGTTCACCTTTGCCTGTGCTGACTCCATTCTCGAAGCCAAAGCGATCGCCCAGTTTAACCCTGACATCATCAACCCGGAACCGTCTGAACTGATCGGAACCACCGAAGCCAGTGACATGGCTTATGTCAAGCAAACCCTGGAAGTCATCCGTGAGATTTGTCCGGATATCCTGGTCGAACAGGCGGCAGGCATCACCAAAGGTTCCCAGATCTACGACTTCATCATGGTCGGCAACGATGGCGCCGGCTCCGCTTCAGGCATCTTGAAGTCACCCGATCCCTTTGCGTTGCTCGATGAAATGGTTTCCTATGTCCGAAAAGCCAAAGATGATTTAGCCAAACTTAACAAGAAGTGAGGAGCAAGCCATGAAAAGCGTTTCAAACTCTTTCCGCGTTCAATCGACCGGCATGCGGCCAACCTTTCACACCGTCACCGATCAGGTCAAGGACATTCTGGCTGAAACCGGCGTCCAGTCCGGCATCTGTGTGGTCTTTTCCCGACACACCACCTGCGCTGTCCTGATTGATGAAGATTCGTTCGACCGGGCCTACAGTGGCCTGACTTACCTGCAGCAGGACCTGACCGATGTCTTTGAAAAGATCATCCCCACCTGCCGTAAAGAGGGCCAGTACATGCACCCGGGTCCGGAACTGACCGTCTTTGCCGCCAAGCACGGGGAAGACAAGCCAGGAACCTTAAACACGGATGCCCATTTGCGTTCATCCATCGTTGGCAGAAGCGAATCCATCCCCATCATTGACGGGCAGCTGCAACTGGGCGATTTCGGCCACATTTACTTCATCGACTTTGATCACACACGGCCACGTGAGCGTGAAGTGATCGTCCAGATTGTCGGTACGTGATAACCTTGTCTCACAACCTTGACAGGCGATGGGCTTCCATCG
>CAYXIM010000131.1:0-1572 GCA_964465385.1 uncultured Oscillospiraceae bacterium | reverse complement strand
TGGGCATGATGGATCAGTTTGCAGCCCTCAGCGACAGCTGAAAAAGCCTGCAAGTGAAAAGAACCTGTAGCCGCCGGCTTTCCGGCGGCTCTTGTTTATTTGCCTAAAGCCTTTTGCCTTCCTTGTGGAAACTGTAGTACTTTGCTCAAACTTGTTCTGATTCAGCCGCTTGCGCTTGACGTGACTTTTTTCAGGTTTTATAATCAAACTGATTCTATACGACAACTTCTGTCTACACACACGTTTCTCAATCTGATCGATACCCCCTATTATAGATCAACGCACGTGTTCAAGGATGGTCTGTCATTCCAATGTTTACGGCTGGAAAACCAATGTTGATGAGGTGACTGTATGCCTTCTCCGAAGATTGCCGGAAAGAAAAAGGCTGATCTGGTTGAAATTGCAAAAATTTCAGGCCTGCTGACCGAGCAAAAAGCCAAGCGCATGACCAAAGCGCAGTTGATTGAATTCCTGGAAGCTGAGCAAACACGTGTTCACAAGGAACCGGACAGCCAGGCTGCTCCCAAAGAGCAGGAAGCGCCCCCACCAGCAAGCCAGGTGGCTGATGAGGCAGCAGATGAACCTGCCAGACCGGCACCGGCCAAGGCAGCGTCCCCCAAGGCAACGGCCCCCAAGGCAGCGCCGGCACGGCGTGGCCGAAAAAAACAGGACACAACCAGGACCCGAAGCGAGCAAGCTGGCAAGGAACAGGCCCCAGCTGAAAGCAAAGACCAGGCACAAACGCCTGCTGGAGAAAAAGACAAACAAGTGGCTGCCGCCAAAGAGGGCACGGACAAGAAAGGCTTTCTGGACACCACTGAACTGCAAAGCGGCGTACTTGAAATCATGCCGGATGGGTATGGCTTTTTAAGAAAAGACAACTACCTGCAGGGCAACAAGGATATCTACGTCCCACCCCAGTATATTCGTCGCTTTGGCCTCAGGCCTGGGGACCTGGTAACCGGTCCAGTCCGCCTGCAACGGGAAGGCGACCGCTACCAGGCCCTTGTTTATATCAAAGACGTCAACGGCCTGCCGCCGGAGAAAATGGTCAGAAGGCCACATTTTGGCCGCCTGACCCCGATTTATCCGGATGAGCGATTTGTTTTGGAAACGGCCCGAAACGAACTGTCCACCCGGATCATCGACCTGGTCGCCCCCATCGGCAAAGGGCAGCGGGGCATGATCGTGTCTCCACCCAAAGCAGGAAAAACCATCCTGCTGCAAAAAATTGCCAACGCGGTTAGCGTCAACAGCCCCAACACCAAGCTGATCGTCCTCTTGATCGATGAACGGCCTGAAGAGGTCACGGACATGCAGCGATCTATTCGGGGCGAAGTCGTCTATTCCACCTTCGACAAAACACCGGAAAACCACACCAAGGTTGTGGAACTGGTTCTTGAACGGGCCATGCGGCTGGTTGAACTCAAGGAAGACGTGGTCATTTTACTGGACAGCATGACCCGCCTGGCCAGGGCCTACAACCTGACCATCAACCCAACTGGCCGGACCCTGTCTGGCGGGCTGGATCCCGGCGCCCTCTATGGCCCGAAACGCTTCTTTGGTGCCGCG
>CAYXIM010000130.1:0-1600 GCA_964465385.1 uncultured Oscillospiraceae bacterium | reverse complement strand
CGGATAATAACCGACCCGCACGGTCTGGCCATCGCTGCAGCCAGTCATAAATGCCGTTCGCGTTAAGCTCACGGGCCCCTTTGACATCTGGGTAGTACCTGGGCTCTAACGTTTTGGGGTCAACGTAATGGGGAATCTCAGCCTGCATGGCTCGCGTCACGTCCCACATGAAAATGTTGCAATAGGTGTCGTTGATGCCTTTTTGATTGACCGCATAACGGGGGTGCGTTTCAACCGAAAACTGATCAATGACAGCCCGATAAAGCGCGGGGTCTCGCTGATCTGCACGGCTGATCACCGCAGGTGTCACGGCCTGGTGTGGCTGGACAGGTATATGGCCTTGAGCCTTCGTAATCGGGCTGGCTTGTATCACCTGCTTTTCAGGGGAAAAGGAGGGGGATGCGTTTGTGTGTACGGCCAGGGACTTTCGGACCTCAAGCTGCTGCACGCCTGTTTGGGCCACAGCACCCGATACAGACAACAAAAGTGGTGCCAGGTTGTTTTCAAACCCCACCTGCCCACTGAGCAAAAAGCAGGCCAACAACAGCATTGGCGTTTCTTTTTTTCCGGCCTTGTGATCCGCGGCCTGTATCACAGGGTCCTCCAGCAGATGGGCCAGCTGATCAGAAAACCGGCTCTTGGCCTGATCCGCGAGCTGGTTTGTCACAGAAGGCCGGCCTGTTATGTGGTTTTGATGGGTTGCTTCAACGTACATGGCAGATCCTTTTTAATACGTGGGGCGTATCAGCTGTCTTCTCACATGTTCTTATCGATCTTTTCAAGCGGTAGCTTTAACCAAGCGCGGTGAAGAAGCAAGCGTCTTTCAAAAACAGCGCCTGAACAAAGAAAGACTCAATTTTTTTGCCCGTTATACGATATATAGAATGAGCGGGTTAAAAGTCGCATGCACCCAGGTGCCAGCAGGCACGGTTAAAACGGACAAAAGACAGCGACAGCTTGTGCTGGGAGGATTCAGATGAGACGTGTTTTAATTGTGGATGACGCGGCTTTTATGCGGGTTTCCATTAAGAACATGCTGGTTAAAAATGGCTATGAAATTGTGGGTGAAGCGGAAAATGGCAGGGTAGCCGTTCAGAAATTCAAGGAACTTCTCCCCGACATTGTGACCATGGACATCACCATGCCCGAAATGGATGGCTTGGCCGGGCTTAAAGAAATTCTCTCGGTAAGCCCTGCCGCCAAAGTTGTCATGATCACAGCCATGGGCCAGGAAAGCATGGTCCGCGAGGCGGTGCAAAGCGGCGCAAAAGGGTTTGTGGTCAAGCCCTTTAAAGAAGAAGTCATCCTGTCCGCCCTCAAAAGCCTGGGCTAAGTTCTGTTGTCACCGCGTGATTCACAAAACAAACACAGCATTCGGCAGGAGATTAATCGATGAGATTTGTTCCAGCAAGCCACCTGCAAGTCGGCCAGGTTCTGGCAACAGATTTGCGTTTGGACAAGCAACGCTACATTTTACGCCGCGGTGTCGCTTTAACCGCCAACCGGATCAGGCGAATTTGTGAACTGGGCATTCAAGGTGCTTACATCGATGACGCTTTTTCGGAAGGTCTGGAAATCGACAACCTCATCAGTGACGAGC
>CAYXIM010000129.1:0-1812 GCA_964465385.1 uncultured Oscillospiraceae bacterium | reverse complement strand
CTTTTATCAATAGATGGTATTTGATTTGGTGCGGACGACAGGACTTGAACCTGCACTCTTCTCAGAACTGGAACCTAAATCCAGCGTGTCTGCCAATTCCACCACGTCCGCATGTTCATATCACGACGAAGTATAGCACGGGCTTTGGGGGCCCGCAAACCCAGCTGCAATCAGCTGTCAATCTTTGTTATCCGTGGGGTTTGGATCTATGGATTGCTTTAAGCCTGCACTTGTATCACCTTGTTTTTTGCGATCAATCCAGGCCGCCAGCCAGCGCGACACAAAAAGGGCAAAAGCGATCAGGGAAAAGCCACCAATCAGGACGGTAAGGACACGGGTAATAGCTTCTCGCATGGTTTTGCCTCCTCACTCATCCAGCCTCAGGACACTCATGAAGGCTTCCTGAGGTACCTCAACGCTGCCTACCTGCCGCATGCGTCTTTTGCCTTCTTTTTGTTTTTCCAGCAGTTTCTTTTTGCGGGTGATGTCTCCCCCGTAGCATTTTGCCAAGACGTCTTTGCGGTAGGCCCGGACCGTTTCACGGGCGATGATTTTACCACCGATGCAGGCCTGGATTGGGACTTCGAATTGTTGCCTGGGGATGTTTTCTTTTAACTTTTCCACGATACGACGGGCACGGGCATAGGCTTTTTCCTCATGGACAATAAAAGAAAGGGCATCCACCACAATTCCGTTGAGCAGGATATCGAGCTTGACCAGGTCTGACTGTCTGTACTCTTGAAAAGAATAATCCAAAGAGGCATAGCCCCTGGTTTTTGATTTCAAGGCATCAAAAAAATCATAAATAATTTCGTTGAGCGGCATTTCATAATGCAGCATAACCCGGGAGACATCCAGGTAATCCATGGTCAGGAAGGTTCCACGCCGTTCCTGGCACAGGGCCATGATGTTACCCACGTATTCTTTAGGTGCCATGATGTCCGCTTTGACAACCGGCTCCTCCATCCACTCAATGCCCATGGCATCAGGCATGTTGGTCGGGTTATCCAACATGAGGGTTTCACCCGTCACAGTCTGCACCTTGTAGACAACAGAAGGGGCTGTTGAAATCAAGTTCAGCTCATATTCACGTTCCAGCCGCTCCTGAATGATCTCATAATGCAAAAGGCCCAAAAAGCCACACCTGAATCCAAAGCCTAGAGCAGCAGATGTTTCAGCTTCAAAAGACAAGGCTGCATCGTTAAGCTGAAGCTTTTCCAAGGCATCGCGCAAACTGGGGTAATCGGCACCGTCAGAAGGATAAAAACCACAAAAGACCATTTGCTGGACCGGCTTGTAGCCGGGCAATGCTTCCTGTGCCGGCCGTTCCACCAGTGTCACGGTGTCTCCGACTGCTGTATCGCGCACATTCTTGATGCTGGCGGCCAGGTACCCGACATCCCCAGCCAGAAGCTGTTCACAGGGCTGGAAGGCCCCCGGTCGGAAATAACCCAGCTCGGTGACCGTGAATTCTTTTCCGGTGTTCATCATACGGATCTGGTCACCCAGGCGTACAGAGCCTTCCCGGACGTTGAGGTGAACAATGACGCCCTTGTAAGGATCGTACTTGGAATCGAAAACCAGGGCCCGCAAGGGGGCTTTCTCATCTCCATCCGGGGCCGGCAAAGAATCGATCACCCGATCCAGAACCGTTTGAATGTTCAGGTCGTTCTTGGCTGACACAAGCGGCGCCTGAGACGCATCCAGGCCGATGACTTCTTCAATTTCCTGGCGAATCACTTCGGGCTGGGCCATAGGCAGGTCGATCTTGTTAATGACTGGCAAGATCTCCAGGTTGGCGTCCAAAGCAAG
>CAYXIM010000128.1:0-1824 GCA_964465385.1 uncultured Oscillospiraceae bacterium | reverse complement strand
CTTCGCCTTTGGTATCCTGATCGCGTTGGCACAAAAGCTGTCGCGCAAACTGGAGCAAAGCGAAGGTGAAGACAGCACCCTTTGTGCCGGTGCCATCTCCGAACGGACGGCCTGCCTCTTGTGCGGCGGGTGCAGCTTTGGCCAGAACGGGCCACAAGATCCCAAGGACGAAATGGAAGCCATGCGCCGCATGGCTCAGCTGTCCAAGGACAAAGCCCAGGCCGATGATCAAAACGCCGCAGGGGGTGACCTGGCATGAAAGAGATCCTGATTATTTTGTTCAGCGCCATTCTGGTTGACAACTTTGTCCTGTCTAAGTTTTTGGGCATCTGCCCTTTCCTGGGGGTTTCCAAAAACTTGAAAACCGCCATGGGCATGAGCATCAGTGTCATTTTCGTCATGGTGCTGGCCTCAGCTATCACCTGGCCGATTTTTCACCTGCTCTTGTGGCCCAATGACCTGGCTTACCTGCAGACCATGATTTTTATTCTGGTCATTGCCGCGTTGGTCCAGCTCATCGAACTGTTCCTGAAAAAGGCCCTCCCGCCACTTTACAAAGCCCTGGGCGTCTTTTTACCACTGATCACCACCAACTGTGCCATTTTGGGTGTCACCATTTTGAACATCGATGAACAATATGGCTTCGGTGCCTCTCTGATCAACAGCCTCGGTGCTGGTCTGGGTTTCTTGCTGGCTTTATTCTTGTTTGCTGGAGTCCGCAGAAAAGTGGATCAGGCTGATGTCCCCAAGTTCCTCAAAGGCTTGCCTATCACCTTGATTTCCGCCTCACTGGTGGCAATCTCATTCTTTGGCTTTAAGGGCCTGATTGAGAATCTGTTTGCTTGACGTTTAACCGGCCGGCCACAGGCGCCGGCCAGCAGGAGGATGCTCTATGTCGTTTACCGTGCTTGTGCTGTCTGTTTCTTCGGTTCTGGTTCCGATTGGGATTGCAGCTGCGATTGCCTTGCTTTTGGGCGTGGTGCTCGTTTTTTTCTCAAAACTCTTTGCTGTGCCGGTTGATGCGAAACTGGAAGAGATCAGGGACTTGCTACCGGGCGTCAACTGCGGTGCCTGCGGCTACTCAGGCTGCGATGGCTACGCTGAAGCTCTGGGCAGCGGCGAAGACACCGACGTGACCAAATGTTCTCCGGGTGGCAGCGAAACAGCCGCCTTGCTGGCCCAGGTGCTGGGACAAGCCCTCCCCTCCTTTATCCCCAAAATTGCTTACATCCATTGCCAGGGAACAACGGACCACACCAAAAAGCGTTTTGATTATTATGGCATTGAAACCTGTGCCGCCGCCCACAGCGTTTTCTCAGGCCCCAACTCCTGTTCTTATGGCTGTATGGGCTACGGAGACTGCGCGGCGGTCTGCCCCTATGACGCCATTTACCTGTCCAAAGGCATCGCTCATATCAACAGCCAGTTGTGCACAGGCTGCAGCCTGTGCGTGGCGGCTTGCCCCAAGACACTCATTGAGATCATGCCGCGGCATTTCAATGCCTATACCGTGACCTGTAAAAACAAGTGGCCGGGCGGTCAAACCCGCAAAAATTGCACCGTTGGCTGCATTGGCTGCCGCCGGTGTTTCAGGGTCTGCCCATCCGATGCCATCACCATGGATGGTCCGCTGGCAGTGATCGATCCCGAGCTGTGCACCCATTGCCACAAGTGCGTGGAGGTGTGCCCCACTGATGCCATTTTGCGTGGCCTGCCTTTGGCCCTTGGCACAGATGGCTACCCGGTCCGCTCACGCAAGGTAGACGACCCGGTCACGCCGGCTCCCGCCTTGGCCGTGGCCCAGCAGCCGCTGCCTGCTCAGAC
>CAYXIM010000127.1:0-1996 GCA_964465385.1 uncultured Oscillospiraceae bacterium | reverse complement strand
CTGGCCGCCCTGGGCGTGGATGAACTGTTGGTCTTTCCCTTTGACCAGGCTTTTTCCCGGCAACGGCCCGAGGCTTTTCTGGAACTGCTGTTTGAGCGCCTCCAGGCCCAGGTGGTTGTGATCGGGCCCGATTACCGTTTCGGCAACCAGGGGGCTGGCGACGCAGCCTTGCTGCAGGACTGGGCGGCCCGCCACAAGCGAGACCTTGTGGTGGTCCCCGAAGTGAGCCAGGACGGCTCGAAAATCGCCAGTTCACGGATCCGGCGCCTGATCCGCAAAGGAGCGGTCCGCCAGGCTGCCTCGCTCATGGGCAGGCCCTACAGCCTGACCGGCACTGTGGCATCCGGACGGGGCCTGGGCCGCGGCATGGGCTTTCCGACCGCCAACGTGGCCCTGCCTGCTGGCAAGGTTGTGCCCGCCTACGGCGTCTATGTGTCCCGGGCCCGGGTGGGTCAGGAGACCTGGCCGGCCATCACCAACATCGGCCTGCGGCCGACCGTCAGCCCCGATGAACACATCCCCTCGGTGGAAACCTATTTGTTTGAGGCTGATCTGGATCTTTACGGTCGGCAGATCACCGTGGAGCTTTTAGACTGGAAGCGCCCTGAGGCGACCTTCCATTCACTCTTTGAACTGGGACAGGCGGTCCAGGCAGATTTGACCTGGGCGCGTGACTGGCACCGTCGAGCCGAACAAGGCTATGAGCGGCTGCGTATCAAGGGCGTGCCGGTCCGCTTTTTATACAGCGACCGGTTTGCAGCCGGTGCCATGCACCTGGTTTTCAGGCAGCAGGTTGAAACAGAAGGCCAGCTGGCTTGCAACGCCCTGCTGGTGCGCCTCTTAACGGCCAGTTGCCGTCGCTACCCGGACCGGGTCCAGATGGCGCGTGCACTGGACGCCCTTTATGGGGCCTCCTTGCATGGTTCCGTTGACAAGCAAGGAGACGTCCAGGTTCTGGTCTTGTCTGCCAGTGCCCTGGTGCGCTGGGAAGACCAGCCTTCACCCTTGCAGGCGGCTTGTGAGCTGCTGCTGGATGCCCTGCTGGCACCGGACCTGGATGAAGACGGCTTTTTCCAGCCGGCCCTCGTGGAATCTGAACGCAAAAGCCTCTTGCTGGCCATGGCCGCCCGTGAGAACGACCGTTTGAGGCAGGCCTACACCGCCGCGCTCAAGGCCTACTGCGGAACGTCAGTGACCGGGCTTGCAGCAGATGGCACCCTGGATGCCATGCAGCAGGTCAGCCCAGCTGATTTACAGGCGGCCTACCGGGCCCTGCTTGAAGAAATGGAGCTGACGGTTTACATTGGCGGCGCGATTGACCGCGACTTGTTCCAGGCCTGCACGCAAAAACTCGAGCACCTGCCGGAAAGCGAGCGCGTGTGCCTTTATCCGGGCAGACATCCGGCCAGCTTGTGCCCTGAACCCCAGGAAAAGCTGACGGTGCATAAAGACACCCAGCAGGCGCGGCTGGTTTTGATCTACGATGGCCTGCCCCCCTATTACGGCCAGCGGCAGGCCCTGCTTGCTGCGCTTTTCAACAGCCTGCTGGGGGGCGATGTCCATTCCTTGCTTTTCCGCACCGTCCGTGAGGAGAAGGGGCTGGCTTATCAGGTTTTTTCCATGCGGCAACGCTTTTTGTCGGCACTGGTCCTGCTGGCTGGCGTCTCACTGGATCAGGTTGATGAGGCCCTGGCGGCCATGGTTGAACAGGTTGACCGCATCCGGCAGGGGCGGTTTGACCCCGGCCTGCTGGAACGCAGCCGCATGATGTTGCGATCCAGCATCGAAGGCGTGTCCGACAACTTGTCGGATTTGCTGTCGGCAGAAATTTTGGCCCAGGCCACCGGCAGGCGGTTTAACCGCCAGGAATCACTGGCCCTGCTGGATGCCCTCAAAGCTGAAGACGTCCAGGCCCTGGCCCAAGGCCTGCGTTTGCGGACCACGGTGGTTTTAACCGGACAGACACCAGAGGAGGCGGGACCATGACCCCCAAAAG
>CAYXIM010000126.1:0-1998 GCA_964465385.1 uncultured Oscillospiraceae bacterium | reverse complement strand
GGAGCCTTTACAGAATAAAAGAAACACCTTATGCTGAAACCAGACAGACATAAGATGGTTTTGCTTGGCAGCCATGGGTTAAAGACACAGGGCATGCGGCCTCACAAGCCTAGCCTCCCGGGGAAAACGCCATGAACGAACAAGCACACAAGCCGTATAAGAACAACGCAAAACGACAGGCCGACAGGATTCAGCAATTGGGCCTTGCTGGTGGACGCTTCCGCCTGATTAAAGCCCTTGGCCTGGCTGCCCTGCTGATCGGGTTGGCGGCACTCTTCTTTTATCTGGGAGCTCCCTGGTACATTGGGGTTGGCCTGATTTTTTCGGCTCTTTCAGGGGTTGTCTTTTGGCTGATTTACCTGAAAAGGGTGGCAGCCGTGGACTTGGATGCCCGTCGTCAGACGACAGATGAGGTAGCTGCTTTAGCGCCGAACGAACAGGTGGTGGCCACTATTCCATCCGTGATGCGTTATGGCGCAATCCGAAGTGTGTCTGTTATCGGCAGGGGCGATGTCATTGTTCCAGAAAACGCCCTCCTCTTGACCAACAAAGCCATCTGGGCGTTGACAGTGCCGCTGCCCGGAACGGACCAAGTGGTGGCAGAGGTGGACATCGGCAAGTGGCAATGGCTTTCAGCTTACCAAGACATCATTGAAACCTTACAAGATATGACGAAGAGCCTGCCGTTAACCGAATTGATCCGGCAATGCCAGGGCAAACGACTCATGGGCTGGGAGGAAATCAAAAGCATAAAAGCCCTGCCCACCAGACAAGCCCTCTCCCTGACCCGGATGGATGGGCACACGTTTTTCTATTCCATCCGTTTGCAAGAGGATTACCAGCGGGCCAAAGAACTTTTGCATATCACCTGATACTTGGTCTTGTTTTTGCCAATAACGAAGACCTGTACTGATGAAAAGGGATGACCAGGGACCTTCAACACGTGAAAAGGATGAGAGGCAATGGCGTTCATACGCGTAAAAGATCCAATAGGCATAGACAGGGTTACTTGTTTGGCCCAACGTATTTGGCCTGAACATTACACCCCTATCATTGGCAAAGCACAAGTCGACTATATGTTAGAAACTATTCAAAGCCAGGCTGCTATCACCCAAGAAATCAAAAGAGGTTGTGAATACTATTTGGTTCAACAAGATGAGACAGATGCTGGTTATTTTGCTATTGAGCCCAAGCATGAAGAAAATCACCTCTTTTTAAGCAAGCTGTATATCCATCCTGATTTCAGAGGTCTTGGGCTGGCCAAGGCCAGCCTGCACTTTATCGAAAAGCGTGCCAAGGCTTTAAACGTGGGCAGCCTTTACTTGACGGTCAACAAACAAAATCATCAGGCGATTGGTTTTTATGTGAACATGTGCTTTGTCAAAGTAAGTTCTTTTCAAAAAGAAATTGGCAACGGTTTCGTGATGGATGACTATGGCATGGAAAAAAGGCTGTAAGTCTGCTGGATCAGAAGCCATGAAACAAATTTTGGTGTATGAAGGTCGTCAATGTGTTTTGTTGTTATTAAGCTAGGAGCTACTGCTCACGCAAATGACGGTCTTCTCGCCTGCTGGAGCCTGCTGGAGATCCATCTTCCTTGACAAATTTAATTCATAACTGTTCTGTAGAATTTTCGACTGTTCTGTTACATCCAGCTTAATGACGACATCAGCAGTCCGCACCAGCTGCTTCTAATTCTTTTTTAGCAAATCTGCTCACCGAGCGTTATCTACCGTTAAGTTTGTTTTCATCATCAGATTCTACCTGAAAAAGGATCAGGTTTCTTGTGTCTTCAATCTTCTTGTGTTTGGCAAGAAGGATGTTTACCAAAGGGTGTGCGGACATTTTCTTGGACCTAGAAGGCGGCACCCATTGCTTTCCTGTACTGTACAGGACTTCTGCCCCCTAAAGAAGTCTTGATGTTTTCACCATGCTTTTCTATAAATCTGATATAATAAAAAAGGTAATAAAATATTTTTATAAGGAGCTGAGGCTTTT
>CAYXIM010000125.1:0-2777 GCA_964465385.1 uncultured Oscillospiraceae bacterium | reverse complement strand
CGCACCGTCTCCATCTGGATGGCCGTTGCCTTGACACGAACCATGCCCGCCTCCCCTTCCACCGCTTCTATGGACTGGATGTAGGAAACAGCCATGTCCTTGTCGGTGTTCATGGCGGCTAGCAGTTCAAACTTAACCACATCATCCATGATGCGTGGCTTGCTCTTGGGCACCGTCAGCTCACGGCTGTAAACATGGTTGCCGTTGATGGTGATATGGGCTGTCCGGTCCTTGATGCCGAACTTACGCAGCATGTTGTTCAGGGCCAGCTCTGTTCCGCCAAATTCACGGATGATTCCGTCCTGGATCAGGCCGGGTGAGATTTCATCGAGTACGGCCTTGCTGACCGTCACCTGCTTGTTTCTTGCCTTTCCCTGAACCAGGTGAAAGGCCCGTGTTCCGAAATCAATGGCTATGGGCATCGTGTTCCCTCCTCCTCAAGCGATCGCACTGTACATGGTAAACATGGGCAGGGCGATGGATATGACAATAAAGCCGATGATGATGGCCATGAGAACGATCATCAAGGGCTCCAAGAGCCCCACCAGCCGCTGAATAGCGGCATCGCTTTCTTCATCGAAAAAGGCTGCGGTCTTGATCAAAATATCATCAAGCAGGCCTGATTCTTCACCAACGTGGATCATGTTGTGGATCATGGGTGGAAATTCCGTTGATTTGCGCAAGGACAAGGAAAGGGGCATGCCCTTGCGGATGTCTTCAATCACCGTCAGCAGCGACAGCTGGATCACCTGGTTGTTGACCACCCGCGCTGTGATATCCAGCGCCTGCAGCATCTGGATGCCGCTGGATAAAAGTGTCGACAAGGTCCGGGCAAAACGGGCCGAGTAGATCATACGCAGGGATTTTTTGATGATGGGCAGGTTAAGCTTTCGTTGATCCCACCACAAGCGCCCCTTGTCACTTCGTTTAAAAGCTCGCCAGCCAATGACCAGTAAAATGATAAGACCGCCGATGATGTACCAGTTGCCGGCTAAAAAATCACTTAAGCCGATCAAAAGGCGTGTGGGGAGCGGCAGCTCGCCGCCGCCGGACAAGATGATGCCTGTGAAGGAGGGTAGCACAAAAACCAACATCAGGATGACCACAGCCACCGTCAAGGTCATGAGGATGATGGGATAGACCATGGCCCCTTTGATTTTGTTCTGAAGCCTGTTTTCTTTCTCGTAGTGGTCGGCCATGCGCAAGAGGACGCTGTCCAGGGTGCCGGAGTTTTCTCCGGCCAGCACCATGTTGATGAACAGTTCCGGAAAGGCATCGCCCTGGCGGCGGAAGGCATCGGACATAGCGTCGCCTTTCTGGACGGATTCATAAATCTGGCCGACGTGCTTTCTCAAGACCTTGTCTTCGGTCTGCTGGTATAGGATATCCAGGGCTTTGACAGCTGTGATACCGGCATTGATCAGGGTTGCGAACTGGCGGCAAAAGATAGCCAGAGGCTTGACTTTGATTTTCTGGCTTCCCTTGATCTCTTTGCTTTGCTTGACCTCCGCTGCGTCCTGCGCCTGAACGATGAACAAGTCATCGGCATGCAGCTTGGCACGCAAGTCAGCCAGGCTGCTGGCTTCAAGCGAGCCGGTCTGCTGCACGCCCTGGCGGTTTACAGCTGTGTAGACATAGTGCGGCATCTCACTCCTCCTTTAAGCTGAAGCCGATACTCAGAAGAAAGCGGCTTCAGAAACCAGGTAGCGTTGCAGCATATCCGGATCCTGGCAGTAGGCATAGGCGGTCTCGGTTGAAATCTCAGCCTTTCTGACCAGCTGCGCCAGCGAATAGTCCATGGACAACATGCCGTGCTTGAGCCCGGTCTGGATGTAGCTTTGGATCTGGTGAACCTTGCCTTCACGGATGGTGTTGCGGACCGCATCTGTACCCAAAAGCACTTCAAAAGCGGCGACACGGCCCTGCTCGGTGTGCTTGAGCAGCAGCTGCTGGGCGATGATGCCCTGGATGACGCTGGCCAGCTGAACCCGGATCTGCGTTTGCTGGTGGGGTGGGAACACGTCAATGATGCGGTCGATGGTTTGTGCCGCACTGGTCGTGTGCAGGGTGGACATGACCAGGTGGCCCGTCTCTGCAGCCGTGATGGCCGTCCCGATGGTCTCCAGATCTCGCATCTCTCCAACCAGAATGACATCCGGGTCTTCACGCAAGGCGGCCCGCAGGCCTGAGGCAAAGGTTTCGCTGTCGTCGCCGATCTCACGCTGGTTGATCATGCTTTTCTTGTGCTTGTGCAGGTATTCAATGGGCTCTTCCAGGGTCAGGATGTGGCTGGTGCGCTCTTCATTGATATAATCCATCATGGCAGCCAGGGTGGTTGATTTACCGGACCCGGTTGGGCCGGTCACCAGGATCAGGCCGCGCGGCTTCAAGGACAGCGTCTTGAGGATCTGCGGCAAATCCAGGCTGTCGATAGTCGGGATGTTGGTCATGATGATTCGGATGGCAGCAGCCAGGCTCTTGCGCTGGCGGTAGATGTTGACGCGGAAGCGGCTGACATTGGGGATGCCGTAGGAAAAATCGATCTCCCCGTTTTCCCGAAGTTCGGTCTTTTGCCGTTCATCCAGCATGCCCAGGCAAAGCCGTTCCGTGTCCTTGGGTGAGAGGGCCACCTCTCGCATAGGTTCCAACTGTCCGTTGACCCGCATCATGGGGGGCAGCCCCACGGTCAGGTGGATGTCCGACGCAAGGGTTTGAAGCCCTTCCTCCAGCAGGTCATGCAGGGTGAAATCATGAACACCCACGTTCGAGACGTCGAT
>CAYXIM010000124.1:0-2815 GCA_964465385.1 uncultured Oscillospiraceae bacterium | reverse complement strand
ACACAAGGTACGATAAATGTACGTCTTGTTCGGTATCGTAAATTATTGTGGGTCGCCATTTTTAAAACCTCTTATTCAAACGCGTACATCCGGTAGGAAGCGATTCAAAAGCCTTTTTATATGGCCAAAGGTTTTGATTTTTGCTGGGATAAAAGCAAGCACTCGCATGCCAATTTCGTTGTTAGCAGTCATTTAACTACAAATTTAAGGCATTTTATTGTTCATGCTTCTTACTTTTTTGTTCATTGTAATCATTCGCAAGATGGATTGCGTGTATAAATGAAAAACCCTTTCTTACTTTCAGCGTTTCACTTTTCACAATATTTGACGCATCTGCCCGATTACAATGCTCCTACACAAATTATCTCCCTTTCAAGCGTATCTTTTTGTGACAGCAGTGTTTTTAGAGATCAACATCACTTTTGACAAAGATTTTTAATAGGTCTACCATATGGCTATGCGTCTGCTTTCTAAAGGCAGGGCTTTTGAAAGGTAATAGGTCGTTTCATGTCTTATGTGAACCCGCTCGGGGTCGACAAAATCACAACGCTCTTGGTCCGCTTCTCTCTTCCCGCCATGGTTGGCATGATGGTCAACGCGCTTTACAACATCGTTGACCGCATTTTTATTGGCAATGAGCCTTCCTTAAGCATGCACGGGCTGGCGGGCATCACTGTGAGTTTCCCCTTAACAGTTATTTTAATGGGCTTTGGGGTTATGTTTGGTATCGGTGGTGCCACCTACTTCTCTATCAAGCAGGGCGAAGGAGATCAAAAGGAAGCCGAGCGGGCTTTGGGCACTTCTTTTGGTATGCTGATTGTGTGTGGCATTATCTTTATGGTTTTAGGACAGCTTTTCATCTATCCCCTTTTACGTTTGTTTGGTGCTAGCGAAGAGGTCCTGCCGTATGCCGTAGAATACACACGGGTGATTTTTTTCGGATCCAGCTTTCAGATCGTCAGTTTGGGCATGAACCACTTTATCCGGGCAGACGGAAGCCCCCGCGTGGCCATGTTCACCATGTTCATCAGCGCAGGCATTAACATTGTCCTGGATGCTTTTTTTATTTTTAAGTTGAGAATGGGAATGACAGGTGCAGCACTGGCTACCATTTTGGCCCAGCTTTTTTCTGCCGTCTGGGTGCTCTTTTATTTCCGTGGCAGCTGGTGCCGAACGCGTTTGCAATGGCGTTATTTATGGCCGCGTGCCCGTTTGGCATTACGCATCGCAACACTGGGGTTACCCGGTTTTTTTCTGCAGGTTGCCAACAGCTTGATCAACGCCTCCATGAACCGTAGCCTGCTTTACTATGGCGGCGACGTGGCGGTCTCAGGCATGGGGGTCTTACACAGTTTAAACACAGTTATGGTGACACCAGTGACCGGCCTTCGCCAAGGGGTTCAGCCCATCGTCAGCTTTAATTTCGGTGCAAGAAAGCTTCGCCGGGTTAAAGACGCTGCCAACCTTGCCAGTCTCATTGGTGTGGGCATCATGTTGATCGGTTTTACCTTGACCCGCCTCTTTCCCCGGCAGCTTATCGGCCTTTTCAGCCCGGATCCCGAGCTGCTTGAATTTGGCCAGATGGCCATCCGTTTTTGGTTTCGGGCACTACCTGTCGTCGGCTTTCAAATCGTAGCTTCAAATTTTTTCCAATCCATCGGCCGCCCTAAAACGGCTATCTTTTTATCATTGACGCGCCAGGTTATTTTCTTCATCCCACTCATTTTCATCCTGCCTCTCTTTTATGGCATGGATGGCCTTTTAAGTGTCAAGCCTATTGCGGATCTGGTTTCTTTTGTTGTAACTGGTGTCTGGTACATCATCGCCGTTCGAAACTTGGAACAAGACACCTTTAGGCTGGATGCCCGGTTGGCAGCTGAAGAAGCGGACAATGCTGATCAATGAAGGGCGTCTATTAAGGTTCCAATAAAGGCAATGGTGTCACGAAGTGGCGCTTCCTGGTTGAGGTCAACACCCGCCAAGGCAGCAAAGCCAACCGGATCAACAGTACCTCCCGCTTTCAGGGCTTGAAGCCAAGAAGAAACAGCATGATCCCCTTCTTTTTTCATAGCCTGATGCGCCACCGTTGACAAGGTCAAGCCTGCACTGTAGGTATAAGGATAAAGGCCCATGTAATAATGCGGCTGGCGCATCCAAGTCAGTTCAGCCCCTTCTTCAATGGTAACGGCATCACCCCAGAAAGTTTCCAATACAGATCGCTTGATCTGGTTAAAGTCAGCAGCCTGTAGCTGTTCTCCCTGGTCCACACGTTCATAGACCTCTCGTTGAAAAGCTGCTTCCAAGAGATGGGTGACGAAGTTGTGGTAGTAGGTGTTTTGGATCAAAGAGGCACGTACCCAGCGCTCCAGCTTGGCATCAGCCTGATTGTCCAAAAGGGCATCAGCCAAAAGAAGCTCGTTGATGGTCGAAGGGGCTTCGGTGTAATACAAAGATGTTTTGCAGGCCAGATAAGGCTGGTTTTGATGGGCCAGGTGAAAATGCATGGCATGGCCCAATTCATGAGCCAGGGTAAACACTTCGCTTAAGCGGTTGGTCCAGGACAAGAGAATATAACTATGGGTTTCATAGGGAGAGGCACAAAAGCCACCGGTTGATTTACCAATGTTCTGGGCAAAGTCCACCCAGCGCTCAGAAAAAGCTTTAAGGGCTGTTTCCTGGTAATCTTTCCCCATGGGCAACAGCGCCTTGGCCATGAGGGCCTGGGCCTCATCTAAATTGACGTCTGGGTCGGTCTTTGGATCCAAAGCAATCTTGAGGTCGGCAAAACGCATTTGATCAAGGCCGTGCGTTTTTT
>CAYXIM010000123.1:0-2839 GCA_964465385.1 uncultured Oscillospiraceae bacterium | reverse complement strand
TTCGGATCCCGATCGATCAAGGCGGCAATCTCATTGATCAGCTTGATGGTGCCCTTGGCCAAGCGGTAGCCGGGCGCTGCTTTACCACCAAACAGAATCACCAGGTCCGGGCCGGTCTGGGCCGGGTTGTCCTTTAAGTCAAAATACATGTCCAGGGCGGCCAGGGCCAGCAGGATCTGTCGTTTGTATTCGTGGAAGCGCTTGATCTGGACGTCAAAGATGGCCTCCGGGTTAAGCACAAGGCCATGGTGTTCCCACAAGACATCGGCCAGGTTTTTCTTGTTTTGCTGTTTGATCTGTCGCCAGGTTTGCATGGCAGCCACATCCTCAGCCTGGCCCAGGTGTTGCGACAGCTGAGCCAAATCGGTCACCCAGGCATCCGAACCGTGAAGTTCAGTTAAAAAAGTGGACAAGAGCGGGTTACACAGTTTCAGCCAGCGGCGCGGGGTCACCCCGTTTGTCTTGTTGTTGAAGCGCTCCGGGTAGAGGGTGTGCCAGGGAGCCAGGGTTTTTCGCTTGAGAATCTGCGTGTGCAGGGCGGCCACCCCGTTGATGGACCGGGAGGCCAGGCAGGCCAAAGATGCCATGCGCAGCCGCCCATCTCCAACTGGGGCAATCTGGTCCAGCGTTTCTGGCGACAGGCCCTGGTTTTGATGTTCCAGGCGAAAGCGCCGGTCAATCTCCCGGATGATTTCAACAATACGCGGTAAAATTGGTTCCACCAGGCGGATTTCCCAAGATTCCAGCGCTTCCGGCATGGTCGTGTGGTTGGTGAAAGCAAAGGTTTCTTGCACGATGGACCAGCTGTTTTCCCAGGACAGCTGGTAGACATCCAGCAAGAGGCGCATCAGTTCTGGGATGGCAAAGACAGGGTGGGTGTCGTTGAGCTGGATGCTGTTGTAGCGGGCAAAGCTTGAGAAATCGGTGCCGTGGTGGCGGATGAAGACCCGGATCAGGTCTTGCAAAGATGCTGAAACCAGGAAATACTGTTGTCGAATTCTGAGTCGCTTGCCATCGTCGGTCGTGTCGTTGGGGTACAGGACCCGTGAAATATCATCTGCCAGGTTTCGTTCAGCCACTGCCTCCACAAATTTTTGTCGGTTGAAGAGTTCAAAATCAAACTCACGGACTGGCTGGGCCCGCCAAAAACGCAGCAAGTTGACCGCCTGGACCCGGTAGCCGGTGATGGGCATGTCGTAAGGATAGGCCATGACATCAAAATCATGAAAAGAAACCCGGACAGCTTCTTCTTCGTGGCGGATAACAAAGGGGTAGCCTTCCTCCATCCAGACATCCGGCCGTTCTTTTTGAAAACCTTCTTCCAGTTCTTGACGAAAAAGGCCGTAGCGGTACAGGAGACCATAGCCTTTAACCGGCAGCTTCCGCGTGGCACTGGCATCCAGGAAGCAGGCGGCCAGGCGACCCAGCCCGCCATTTCCCAGGGCGGCGTCCGGCTCTTCTTCCAGCACATCCACCAAGGGCAGGCCATACGCCGCCATGGCTTCCTTGGCTGCATCCAGTAAATCCAGGTTGATCAGGTTGTTAAGCAGGGAGCGGCCCTGCAGGTACTCCATGGAAAAATAAGCCTGCATCCGGCCGTTTTCATATAGCCGTGCCGTTTGGTACCAGTCATCGGCCAAGGCCTGGACCACAACAGCTGCCAGGGCTGTCCAAACCTCCATGCGGGTGGCTTTGGCGGGTGGTTTGCCCGCTATGGAACGGATGTGTGCGTCCAGTGATTGGCGAAACGTTTTTTGATCCATGGTTTTCATCCTTTTATTACAGGGCTTTGGTGCTTAAGCTGAAAGAGACCCGGCTGAGCCGGATCTCTCCCAAAGGGGTTAAAGGCTTGGTCCTTAAAGCCTGGAATAGCCATAGCTGTTCACCAACGCATCAATTTTCTGACGCGCCTGGCATCTGGGACAGTCAGCCGGTGAGTAGGTCCGGTAGTCCGGCAGGTCTTCCAGGGTGAAAATGCTGTTGATCTTGTGCCCTTCGCTGCGCTGGACCACGCTGAAGATAGCGCTGATGCCGCTGATCCGGCCGTTGTAGTATTCAATACATTCGATAGCCTGGTTGATGGTGATGCCTGTCGTTGCCGAAGCCACCATCAGCAGCACACCCTGGTTCCAGATCATGGGTTGCACGTTGTCTCGGAAAATCAGCTGCCCGGTCGCATTGAGTTCCGGTGTCACCACGGCAATGTTTTGTCCGGCGTTCATGGACCGGCTGGTGCTTTCACTCAAGGTCAGTGCTGTGAAGGCGGCAACCGCCTCCACCCCCTCCAGGCAAACGATGGTGTCAATCGGGGTGGTCTGGGCGTAGGGCTCTGCCAGCAGGCGGCCAGCCAAACGGGCCGTCTTGTGCAAGCTTTTGATGCGGGTCACTTCGACATAGTAGTTGATGTGAGAGTTGCGCGTTGCAAAATGGCCCGGGGTCACGCGCATAATAATCGAGCTGTCACTGTGTGCTTTAATTTCACGAAAACGTGTTTCCATGACCAAACCCTCCTCTTCATGATTCATGCGGCTACAGGCCAGGCCATAAACCCGGCCCGCTGATGACAAACAGGCGTTTTAAGATACCTGTTGCTTCTATTATAGAGGGAAGACAGACCAACTTCCAGTCCAGCGCTTGGTCAGGGGTCCTGGGTCTTGTGGATCACGATGGCACCACCAGGTAACAAGGTGATGCGGCCACCCGGCCGATTGAGGGTTTGGCGGCTGAGCAAGATGCCGTCTTCATCGTACTTTGCCATGCTGGCACCTTTAAACGGCAATTCTGTAACCAGCTGGCAGGTCTGCGTCTGGTCTGACAGGTTGAGCAAGATCAGGCTGTG
>CAYXIM010000122.1:2672-2905 GCA_964465385.1 uncultured Oscillospiraceae bacterium | reverse complement strand
CAACACTTTAATCGAGGTAGAAGCACGTGAAAAAAAATGTCCGAAACCCACAGGCCCAAGCGCCTCAAGGGGCCAAAGCCCGCAAAAAAAAGAAAACCTGGGCCATTGTTCTGGTTATTGTCTTGTTGCTGGGTGTGGTCGGCGTGGCCGGCGGCACCTACATCCGCGACCTGCTGAATCTGGTGGACCGAAACCCCATCACCGGGGATCCAGACCTGGATGAATCCGACCTG
>CAYXIM010000122.1:877-2662 GCA_964465385.1 uncultured Oscillospiraceae bacterium | reverse complement strand
GGCTGACACGGTCGATGCACCCGACAGCTCGGGTGGTATCGAGCAGGCCCAGCTTGAATTTCAACGCGTCAGCCGCATCAAGGTTCCCAAGGACAAGGACGTCTATAACATCCTCCTGATCGGGACAGATGCCCGGCCAGGCGAGGGTCGAGGCCGCTCTGATGCCATGATCATCATGTCCATCAATGACCGGACCGGGACCATCCACCTGACCTCTTTGATGCGGGCCATGTATGTGGCCATACCGGGTCGGGACTGGTCCATGCTCAACCACTCCTTTGCCTGGGGAGGCCCAGAGCTCTTGCTGCAAACCATCGAAGACAACCTCCGCGTCAAGATCGACGATTTCATGGTCATCCGCTTTGACGGCTTCACCAAGGCCATTGACACGGTCGGCGGGGTCACCATTGACCTGACGGCTGCTGAAGCCCGTGTCCTGGGCCGCTCTGCTGGAACCAACCGCCTCAACGGAACAGCTGCCCTCAACTACGCCCGCATCCGCAAAATCGACACAGACTTTGAACGCACAGGCAGGCAGCGCAAGGTCATCGAAGCCCTGCTTACAGAATCCCGCTCGCTCAACCCCACGCAGTTGACCCAGCTGGCAGAAACCCTTTTACCGCTGGTTTCAACCAACCTGTCCAACGCCCAGCTGCTGTCTCTGGTCACCAAATCCATGGGGGCCAGAAACTACCCGGTCAAGCAGCTCATGTTGCCACTTAAAGAACACCGCGAGATGATCTACGTGCGCAAGATGGAAATGTACCGCTTTGACTTTGACAAAACCATCCAGACACTTCACGATTTTATTTACGGCTAAGGCGTCTGAAGCCATCAAGCAAACAAAAAAGGGGACGTGACGTGAAACGTTCCCTTTTTTTTGTAAATGGAGCAATCAAAAATCTCGGAAAGCAGACGGGGGTTGACCCAGTATACGCTTAAAGACAAGACTGAAATAGGAAGGGTCATGGAAACCAACCCGTTCAGCAACCTCACTGATATTCAGCCTGGTTTTCTGAAACAGGGAAACAGCCTTTTGAACCCGTGTCCGGTTAATGAAGGTGGAGATGCTTTCCCCCAGTTCTCGCTTAAAGAGCTTGCCCAGATAGTCCGGGTTGACACCAAACTGTTCAGCCAAGCATGGCACCGTCAGATCTGACGCATAGTTTTTCTCAATCCAGTAGCGGACCCGTTCCAACAAGTAGCTGGTGGCCTGGTGGTTTTCAGCTGGAACGGCCATGCAATTGCGAATGATTTGGCTGGTCAGATCACGCATTTGTTCAATGCGTTGGCACTTTGATAAGGAGGCAATGAAATGTCCCGGGGTTGGCAGCCAGTCAAACTGGGTCACGGACTGGCGCAGTGACAGGCGGCAGCAGGCCAGCATGATCAGACAAAGGCTCTCAGCCTCCTCCAGGGTAGGTGTTCCACCCCAATCATTGGGCTCAAAATAGGCCTGCCAATGGCCTAAAACAAAGGCTTCATCTGATCTCATCAGGCCCAGGATCATCAGCGATGAATCAAAAATGGGACCACCTTGCTCAGTCATCTTGGCAGACCAGACGGACAAGCCGAATTCTTTTTCGGCCACAGTTGCTTTTGCTGCCAGCAACGCCTGGTGGTAGGATTTCACAACCCCGTACAGGCCAGACTGGACCAAGCCCAGGCCGGCTGGGATGAAGCGGTTGCTTTCGACCAGCGCTTTAACCACCTCCAGGTGCCTGTCTTCTGCCCAATGGTCCAGTCCGAAAACCAGGGCCACACCGTCATGGGTGACAAAGGCAT
>CAYXIM010000122.1:0-867 GCA_964465385.1 uncultured Oscillospiraceae bacterium | reverse complement strand
AGCCTGGCCTGGGTGGCGCTGGTCCAAGTAGCGGATGGTTTTCTGCCGCAAAGCAGCTGCCTCCACCTCTTGTCCGAGCAGCAACATCAGAACCGCGTAATAAGGCTTTTGGAAGGTACAGCCCAGGTCGCTGCTCTGCTTGAGGAACTGCTCTTCTTTGATCCGGCCAAAAACCCAGGATGAAAAGCATTCATCCCGAAGCCTTTGCTGGCTTTCTGATGCATCAGTGGCAAGTTGCTTGAAGGCGGCGGCCACTTGTCTGCTTTTTCGAACGTGATCAAGAAGCTGATGGACAACATGAAGCAAGTCTTTTGGCGCAAACGGCTTAACCAGGTAATGTTGAACACCATAACGGATGGCTTCCTGGGCAAACAGGAAATCACTGTAACCGCTAATGATGGCGGTGGGGATAAAAGAGCCATCCTGCTTGAGCTGTTCCAGTAAAGCCAAGCCGTCCATTTGACTCATCTTGATGTCCAGCAGCATGGCGTCCACTGGCTGCTCACGCAAAAGGTCCAAAGCCTGTCTGCCGTTCGATGCCTCTAAAACCTGGATTGACTCAAGGTGTTGCCGGATGTAAGCGGCAGTGTGAATCCGGATTTGATACTCATCTTCAACTACAAGCACTGTGATCAAGGCTGTTGTTCACCCCCTGTGTCGCTTAAAGGGATCCGAACGGTGACAACCGTCCAACCCGCTTCCAAGGAAAACGCCAGCCCGTAACGGGTGCCGTAGGACAAGCGGATCCGTTCGTTGACATTAACCAGGCCAATCCCAAAAGCCTCATCCTGCTTGTAATGAAGCAAACAAGCATTCAGGTGCTTGATCCGATCCGGTTCCAGGGTGGATGGCTGGTTTTTAACTTTG
>CAYXIM010000121.1:0-2914 GCA_964465385.1 uncultured Oscillospiraceae bacterium | reverse complement strand
GTTTACAGGGTATCATCCTTTTTGGCTGCAAAAAAGAACGCAGGGTACAAAGACGGCCTGTTTATTTTCCTTTCTTACAAAGACTGTAAGTGGTCAGGGGCGTTTTCTTTTTGTACGCTTTAAAAAGAAGACACAAAGGAGTGAGTGAGGATGATCGATCAGACAGCCCTTTTAACGGTTGACCATGTCAGTAAACACTATGAAGGTGGAACGGAAGGCATCCTGGCCTTGGATAAGATGACGTTTCACGTCCAGGCAGGTGAGTTTTTAGCTATCATGGGACCCAGCGGATCGGGGAAAACAACCTTGCTCAACTGCATCGCAACCATGATCCGTCCCACGTCCGGGTCCATTTTGCTCCGGGACACAGACCTGACCCAGCTGCGTGGGCGAAAGCTATCGGCCTACCGAGGCAAACAAATGGGCTACATCTTTCAAGAATTTGGATTGCTGGACAACCTGACCGCCCGGGAGAACATACTGCTGCCCCTTGCCTTGCATGGCCTGGACAAAAAGGGATCTGAAAAACTGACGCAGCTGGCCAGCCAACTGGATATCGCCGCCCTTTTAGACCAGTTCCCATCGCGTTTGTCCAGTGGTGAAAAACAACGGGTTGCGGCTGCACGGGCCTTGATTGGTGATCCCGATCTGCTGCTGGCCGATGAGCCGACCGGTTCACTGGACAGCAAGAATGCCAAACGGTTGATGGATCAACTGTCAGCCATTCACCAGGCCGAGCACACAACAATCCTCATGGTCACCCACGATGCCAGCGTGGCCAGCTATGCCGGCCGCATCCTTTTCATCCAGGATGGGCGCATTTTTCATGAATTGCGCACAGATCCCAACCAGCAGGATCGGCCTTCGCTTTATGATCGGGTCATCAAGGTGCAGGCACAACTGGGAGGAGGCAGCGCCCATGTCCTTTAGACACATCCGTTACCGGGCTTCGCAGAACAGAAAAGACAACAGCCTTTTTTATGGGTCCTTGGTGGTGGCCCTGGTGGCCTTTTACAGCTTGCTGTCCATCCAGGAGCAACCGGTCATGCATTTTCTAGCAGACATTGAAAGCGATGCCGTGGGCAAGCTGATGAGACTGATTCCCCTTGTCTACGCCTTTTCCCTTTTTGTTGTCTTTTTTTTGGTTTATTTTGCCTACCAGTACCAGATGAACCGCCGCCGAAAAGAAATAGGTCTTTATCGCATCCTGGGCATGACGCCCGTCAGGGTCTTGATGCTGCTCTTGTCTGAAACGCTCTGGAGCAGCCTGATAGCGTTGGCCATCGGCTTGCCAGTGGCCTTGTTTGTGACCGAAGCAGCCAGCCTGACCAGCTCCCGCCTGATCGGTCCGGGTCTTTTGCGCCATCGCTTTTCATGGTCGGTGACAGCCTTGTTGTGGACGGTGGCTGGCTTTATCTTGGTGCAGGTCCTTTCCGTCTGGCTGATCAGCCGCAAGATGAACCGGACAGAGCCGGCTTTGCTGATGAAAGAAACAAAGGCGGACCAACAGGCCCTGCTGCCGGTCAAGAAGGGCCGGCGCCTGGCCCTAATGGGGCTTGCCTTGCTTTTGCTTGCCTATGCGCTGGGCCTTTTAACCCTACAGACTTTTGGCCTGGCTGTTGTGATGGTCATGGCTTGCGGCATCACCGGAACCTTTCTCTTCTACCAAGGAGCAGGTGCCCTTATGGGCCATCACCGCTTTTCCAAGCAGCCCAAGAGGGTCGGCTTACACACCTTTACCAGCCGACAAATCCAGGAAAACACCTGTCGCCAGCACCAATCTTTGGCCGTTTCTTCCTTGCTGCTGGTCTTGGCCATCTCCTTTGTTTCCTATGGCATCGGCCTTGTTGCAGGCCAATGGGGCGGTGAACCTCGACAGGTGGATTTTTCCATCTTTATAGGCCCGGATGCCCTTGATGAAGCCTTAAGTGACTCACAGCTAAAGGCGGCCATGCAGACGATCTACCCGGTTTATCTGGGCCAGACAAGGGCACCCATGAATCTGTCGGACTGGCTTGATGCACTTGAAAAACAAGGCCAAGATGAAACCCGAGACCAGATCCTGCGTCACCTTCCTGATAGTGTGAATTATCTGATTGCCCTGTCCAGCTACAATGCCATGCGCTTGGCCAACGGTCAAACGCCCCTTGTGCTCGGCCAAGAATCGGTTGCTGTTTTCTCATCCATGCCAGCCGGGGGGCGTTTTGATCACATCTTAGAAGAGAGCCTCAAAGAAAGCCCTGAGCTTGTGGTTGGCGAGAAAGGCTATAAAACCCTACCTGCCCTTTACACCCAGGATGTGGTGGCTGACCGGTCCATTACCTTGTACGCCGCCCTGATTGTTCCGGACAGCGTTTATTTTACATGGGTCAAGAACCCGGCACCTTTTTGTTATAATGGACACCTGAGGCCAGCTGTGATTGAAGAACTGGGATTGATCTCGGCCATGGAACAGACAGGCAAGCACCTTGACCGGCTGGGGTTAAGCTACCACAGCTATCTGGGCAGCATGGGCAGAAACCTCTTTTATACGGTCTCGGCTGCTTACTTGACCCTTTATTTGGGCACCTTGTTTTTTTTGATCGCCAACACGGTCATCGGCCTCAAATACCTGATCATGCAGCGGCAGGCAAAGCGGCGTTACCGCACGCTGCTGATGCTGGGAGCTCCAGAGGCCAGTTTATGCCGTTCCATCCGCCAACAGATCAGGGCCTTCTTTTTGGCCTTGCTGTCTGTGTCCCTTGCCAGTGGTTTGGCTGCTGTTGTTTCTTTGTTCACCCAGCTGACGCGTCTTCCCAAAGGGGCGTCAGCCCATTTGGCAGGCCTGGCCCTGGCGGCCGCTTTCCTGGTCTTTGTTGGCCTGGAGGCACTTTACATCCGCCTGGTGGCCTGGCTTGCCTGCTCAGAGATCAGC
>CAYXIM010000120.1:0-2967 GCA_964465385.1 uncultured Oscillospiraceae bacterium | reverse complement strand
AGGAGGACAATACCTTGATAGGACGTGTGCTTTCTGAATCAGACCGTTCGCGCATCATGGCCTTGACCGAGGACCTGATCGAAAAACTGGGTTTTCGGGTGGACTCAAGCCTTGTGCTGGATCGGGCCGATCAAGCCGGGGCTCTGGTGGATCACCAAGAGAAAACCATCCGTTTTTCCCCGCTGCAGCTTCGGGCCTTGCTGGCCCAGGCACCGGAACGTTATGAAGTCAGTGGTTGTGATGGCACCACATATCTTTTGGGTGGAGACCGGCCCTTTGTGTCTGCCATCGTCACCGACCCGTGGATCTTGGACAGCCAGACGCGCCGGCCCCGCCGGCCCGCTCTGGCAGATGTCTACCGCAACACCTGCCTGGCCCAGGTGTTGGACGATGTTGCCTGTGTCAGCCGCATGGACTTCCCGGTTACGGATGATGACGGGCCTTTGTCCAGCCATCGGGCCCTGCTGGTGCATGCCCTCAACCACACCAAGCACCACATGGCCTATGTCAGTTCCGACCAGGACCTGGACCTGTGGCTGCAGATAGGTCAGGTGCTCTCCCAGGAGAAGCCACTGGAAGACAGTGGCCTGCTATCCTTTGCTGTGGCCATCCGTTCGCCCATGATGTTGTCGTCGTTAAATGCACGTATCTTGCTGGAAGCCACCGGTCTGGGCCTGCCAGTCTTGCCAACCGTATGCCCCATGGCAGGAACGACAGCCCCCTATGATGTGGCTTCAACACTCTTGCAGGCCAATGCTGAATGTATCTTTCTGGCGGCATTGACCCAGCTGTTGCGGCCAGGCAACCCCTTCATGTACATGATCGGTCCCTCGGTCAGCAACATGAGAAGCGGTGCTGACCAGTATTACACCTTGGAAAAACAGCTGTGGAAGCTGGCGTCGGTTGAACTGGCCCGCGCTTACCGGCTGCCCGTCGGCGCAGAATGCGGCGGCGCCATGGAAGACGCCTATGACCTGCAAGGCGCAGCGGAAAGCCAGTTGTTTATGTATGGTGCCTGGGGCAGTGGAGCAGATCTGCTAACCGGCCTGGGTTCTTGCCTGAACGCCAACGGCCTGGCTTCTGAGACCATCGTCATCCAGCACGCCTTTCTGGAAGCTGCCCGCTTCATCCATCAGGGCTTGTCCGTAAAGAATCTGGAAGAGGGGTTTGATGACATTCTCAAGGCCGGTTTTGATGGCCACTTTCTTATCGATGATCTGACCTTCAAGCAGCTGAAAGCGCAGGCTTTTTTCAGCAGCCCGCTCTTCGACTACTCCGGAACCATCGATCCTCAATCCACAGGCCGCGACCGCATGTGGGAACGGGCTCAAAAACGGGTTCAGGACCTGACCCGGGACTTTGTGTCCCCGGTGCCACAACCCATCCAGGCAGGCTTGAACGCACTGTTTGCAGCGCAATTTGGCCAAAAGATCCTTGAACCGGTATCCGTTGAAACAGCAAGACCGGACACAATGGCGTAATTTTAAGCCAAGAGGATAAGCGCCACTGCCTAATCGCAGGGGACTTACCGGCAAAGAGGAGGGTTTATCATGGCTACCTGGCTTCAATCGCTACAGACGAAAACACCGCAAGAAGGCTTTGAACTGGCCATTACACTGGCACGTAAAGGCGTCGCCTACACCCAGCCGTCAGCAGAAGTCCGAGACCGTCTGCGGGCGGACTATGCTGAAAACGCTGACAGCCTGACAGCGGCCTCTCAAGTCGTCGCTATTCATTTTCAAACCGTGGCTGCCGCCAACAATTATTGGAAATAACCAACCCGCCCTGAAAACATGATCAGGTAACCCGATACCGAAGACGCCTGCCGCGCGGCTCCGGGATCGGGTTTTTATTTGATGCGTACAAGAAAAGAAGCTGGCATCCGGTTGCTTGTTTTGTTTCTTTTTATGTTTTTCCTGCTTATCAAGCAGCTTCTTATGCTAAAATAAAAACACAAAAAGCAAGAAGGCTGGGTCTTTTATTAGAGGCCTGAAGCGCGATCCTTTCAGGCAAACTGTTGCGTGCGCCTTCAGCAATTGAGGTGAACCGATTATCGACAGGGTTTTTTTTGCGGTCGTCAGCAGGGGTAAAGCCATGCCCATCTTACGCCAGGCCAAAGCGTGTGGGGTCACCGCCGCAACCATTTTCCTGGCTCAAAACGTCATCCCCAATACCTTGGCTGAAAAATTGGGGCTGGCTGATTTACACAAAGAACTTTTGATGCTTTCGGTGTCTGACCCGGATTGTGAAGCCCTGCACCGCCTTTTTGATGCACAGGCCCCTGCTTCCAAAAAGGCAAAACCACTTGTTTTTTCCATCCCCTTTAAAGCCTGGCCCTTGTCGGATCATGGCCAGCACGAACACCGTTTTTTCTCATCGGATCAGGTGACACACCACTGTATCATCACCATCGTGGACCAGGGCCGGGGTAAGGCATGTATCCGGGCAGCCCGTGCTGCCGGGGTCCGTGACGCCCTGCTGATCCATGGTCGAGGGGCCGGGGTGCCAGCCGACTATTACTTCCCCCTGGTCATCGAACCTCAGAAAGACATCATCATGGTTCTGGCAGCCACAGACCGGCTGACGCTGATTCGAGACCGGATTTTCACTGATTTGGGGCTTGATCAGGTGGGATCCGGTATTTTGTTCACGTTGCCGGTCGACCGACCCCGGGGGCTTTTCGAAAACCGCCAGCCGCTCAATGCGGGGGTTGGGTCATGAGTCCGGTGTTTGAAAAAAGCAAAGAAGTCAGCCGAACCTTGTTGCCGGTGGTGGTCTTGGTTCTGGTCATCTCTTTGACTTTGATCCCGGTTGGCTGGACCTTGATCATTCGCTTTTTGATCGGCAGCCTCCTGCTCTTGATTGGCCTGTCCATTTTCCTGTGGGGAATCGACCTGGCCATGAACCCCATCGGCAGCCACATGTCGCGGGAAGTGACCACATCGAAATCACCGGTCAAAATCGCGC
>CAYXIM010000119.1:0-3011 GCA_964465385.1 uncultured Oscillospiraceae bacterium | reverse complement strand
CATCCCCAGGCTGACACCCGCCTGCTTCAAGAAGCGGCTTCGGTGGCCCGTGCGGTCCAAACGCTTGGGTCAGGACCAGCACGCTAAAAGACCGGGATCTGTTATAATACCTCTATGGAAGCTTCTTCCAGATGAAGGAGGTCACGGTATGGTCTTGCTTGTCACCACCTTGGGTGGGTTGCACCTGTTGCACTGGCTGGTCGCTTTTTTGATTCCTTTCTTTCTTCTCTTGCTCTTTGTTGTCAATCGCCTGCTCTTGCGCCGTTTCAGGCTGCAGACACTGGAACCGCTTCGCAAGCTGACCGGGCTGGTGGACCGCCTGGAAGGGCGCGCCATTGAAAACCTGGAACCACTGCACGGCTGGATGAAACGCCATGCGCCACAAACAGCCTGCCAAGCCTTTGAACGGCTGGCCGAAGACCGGGATACCCTCTACCAGGGCCGCTGGGTCGCAGACCCACAGGTCGCCTTGCCCGACCCGGTCTGGCTGTCATCAGCCACCAAAAGCAGCCTGACCATGAAGGCGCCCGCCCAATGGGTGGCGCTGGGCCTGCTGGCCACCTTGATCGAGTTGGTCCTTTTGCAGGTGGTACCGCCGCAAGGGGCCTCGCTACACTGGTTTTTGCTCTTGCTTCCACTGGGCAGTGCCCTGATTTTATCGCTTTTGACTGTGACCGTGGTCCAACATGCCAAAAACACCTATGCGGATGTGCTGGACGCTTTTTACCAGGCCATGGGTCGAAAGCTCCCCGTCTTTGGGCAACAGACGGGGGTGGCCGCCCTGGTGGATGCCTACTTGACCTATGATGTGAGCATGCAAGAACAGCTGCAGGCTTTCACCGAGGTCACCGAACGCCTGGTGGCCGGTGACATGGCCGATGGGGTTCGGCGCAGCGTGGAGCACCTGCTCATGGAAAGTGTGGGTCCGTCCCTGCAGCAGGCAAGCGGAACGCTGGGCCAACTGGCTGAAGAGCTGACCCAGCGCCAGGCCCAGGGCATGGAAGACCTGGCCAACCAGTTCGCCCAGGCCTTGTCCAGCCAGCTGGCCAACCAACTGGGCCCCATGGGCCGTGAGCTGGGCCAAATGAGTGCCCTCATGGCCGATGTTAAAAATTATGTTGAGGTGGCCTTGCGGGCCATGGATACCACGCGCAGCCAGACCGAAGCGGTGCAAAACACCTTGAACACGTCGACCGTCCAGTTGACGGTCGCCCAGGAAAGCATGGCTGAAAACCTGGCAGCTATCGGAACGGCCACCGCTGCCCTGTCGGGCGCAGCCCTGGAGCTGACTGGCGCTTACCAGCAAGCCGACGCCACACTGGGCCACATGCTGGATCGTTTGACCACGGCCTTTGAAGCCAGCAGTCAGCAGGTGCAGCAGCTGGGTGAACAGACAACGGCGTCGGTTGCCCAGGCCCAGGAACTGGTTGCTGACCAGCGTAAGATCGTTGAGCACCAGATGGCAGCCTTGGATCAACATGCATCACTCTTTTCAGACCAGCTCAAGCAATCCGTCCAGGACTTGCTCTCACATATGCGTGAGGATGTGCTCGCCGTGTCAGAGCGGGCTGCTGTCATCGACCGCCAGTTTGAAGCGCTCAACCGTGTGCTGGACCAGTCAGTTGACCGCTTCGAAGGCGCCTCAGCTGCTTATGTCCAGCAGACCCTACACCAGTTTGATGAACACCTGGCTGAAGTGGTCACCCGGCTGACGCAAACGGCTCAGGAAATACAAGACGCTGTCGATGCCTTGCCGGCCGCCATCCAGCGCAGCGCACAATTCGGGTCATGATCGCAGCGGATGACAGCAGCAAGGGGGCTGCCCTGCAGCCAGGAGACCGCCTCAAAACACAGCTGGCCTGGGTGCGCCGGCAACTGGTCTTGCCGGAAGAGTGGGCCGGGCTTTTGGACAGCGAGGAGATGCAGGCGCTGCGGGCCATCTTGCGGACCACCCCGACCGGCCAGCCCTTGATCCAGCTGGCCAACCAGCTGGGTACCCGCACCTTGCGTTTGGTCTTCCCCCTCCTGGTTGACAGCGACGACGGGGAGACGCTGGAACAGGAAGAAGTGGAAAAAGTTTTTTTGATCATCCGCGAACGGGCTTGCTGGTCGCTTTATCGATCGGGTTGGACCTTGTTTCAGGCCTGCTACCCGTCTGAGCGCCTGGCTCAGGGCCTGGCTATTTTGTGTGGCATCTTGCAGATCAAAACATGGGGTCAAGACCCCGTCGCCCCCAAGGCGCGACAGCCTTTGATCAGTGACCTGCTGGCCCCAGATCGCAAGCACTGGCCCCAGGCCCTGGTCAAGGTGCTGGACCGCAAAAACCTGCCTCCCCTTCAAACCTTTGCCAGCTACGGCATCGACCCTGATCAGCCATTGGGACAGGCGGTCATCCACCAGCTGTTTGTGTCCGGCTCGACAAAACTCTGGCCGGGCAGCCATCCTTATTTGCCAGCTGCCCTGGACCGCTTGAACCAGCACGAGCAGGCCAAGCTTCTCAAACGCTTTTTCAGCCTGGCCGGCTTAAGCGCGGACGAGCAAAACGCTTGGTTTCAAGAGATCTATCGCCGCTTTGGCACGCCTCAAAAGGCGCATCCAGTGTGGCAGGCCATCCGCCCTGCTGACCGTAAGCGGTTTGAGCTTTGGGTTTTGGAGGCTGTCATCGGCACCCACTGCCGGGACAACCACCGAAAAGTGCGTTTTTATCACCGCTATGCCCCGCTGATCCAGGCCATCGAACCTTGGGGCCCCAACATTCTGGTTATCTCTTTCCCGGGTTTTTTGATCGCGGACGACCGCAACCAGCCCCTCTTTGCCCTCTACTATGACGGGTCAGATCCGGGCCAACTGCTTAAAGGGCCAGAAGACGCTGGGCAGATCCAACTCAGCGACCTGCCCATGCCCCACCGGCGTGTTGAAGATGCCCTCAAGCGGGGTAGCACACAAGGGGTTGTTGTCTTGTTTTTCGACGAAGGGATTCGGGCCAGCCGTTCTTTTGTTGATTTTTGTCT
>CAYXIM010000118.1:0-3022 GCA_964465385.1 uncultured Oscillospiraceae bacterium | reverse complement strand
TCAGCCCGCTCACGGTTGAAAATATTGACATCATAGGTGGTTCTGGTCAAGTAGACAAGGCAGCCCTGGCCTTCCAGCCAGTCGCTTAACGTAAGGGTGATTTCAAGACTGACCACGTATCCGATGTCGGCGCCTCACGAATCAAAGCTCACAAATGAGCCGCCCATGTACGTCTGGCAATCGGCATAAGGGTTCTTTTTCATGATAAACCAGGCGTGCCCGCCCAATTCACTTTCTATTTCGTAACGCATGTGGATCACAGTTAAGCCATTAAAAAGATCACGTTGCCAGGCTTCCAGAAGGATTGACCCTTCAAAATCATTTGGCCCTTCGGTCAATTTCAACTCAAAGGCATGGTCATTCTGTCGATATCGGCGGCTTTTTTGAAGCAAGGCTTCCAGCTCGTTAACATAGGGGCCTGAAAAAACTTGAAGCCGTGGGCTGATGTAGTCCGCCACCGTTTGATAGGGCACCTGGATGACCGCACCCGCATCCTGGTCTGTTTGCTGGGAAGCCACAGGGTGGCTTAAAACAAAATGTTCATAGCCGTCAAGCAGTTTGTCGGGGTCCAGAGAACGGTGGCTTGTCCATGATGTGTGTTGCAGGCCCAATGACAGAATCGGCGTAAAATAGGTTTCAAGCAAGGCAGCCTGCTCGTCTTCTGTGATGCCGACAGGCTCAAACGTTTCAAAGCGATGGTGCTTTAAAAATTCTGTAAAGGCTGTCGTACAGGTGGAAACATCAACGTCAAGCGCTTCGATCCAGGCTGCCAACTCCTTTTTTTGCTTTTCGTCCCATGCGGCGCTTCGTTCGGGCAAACTGTCCAGGTAGGCCTTGCTGTAGAACGTGACCGGGTACCTTTTGATCTCGTACAAGGAAAACGCATCCAGTTTCATGGTGCGTTCATCCAGGCGCAAAGAAGCCTCTGCCTGAATCCCGCGACCGCGAATAATCAGCTTGTTCTTTTTAACCTTCCAGCTGATACGCGTGGCTTCTTCTCCAATCTCAAGCATGCCTGTTTTGTTTTTCTTCAGGCGTAGGGTGACATCGCCGCCCAGCTTGTCTCTAGCCGGACCTTCAAAACCCGGCATTGCGACCGTCAGCCCCACCCAATCCGTTGACGTCAGTTCCTGCTTCATCAGGTTGCTCCCTTCGGACCCTGCGAACACAAGGGGATCTGAAGCTGCCGGATCATCTCCTTGATCGCTGTTTTTTTGCCACAAGATTAAGATGATAGCTGTTAAGGCCACAAAAAACAAGGCAAGGCCCACGGCCATCCAGACCCGTTTTGTTTTCAAGACCTAACACCTCCCCAGGCTAGACCTATTAGGCACCTTCGAAGAAACCTGATGTTCCCTTCTCAGTGTACCTTAAAACAGGGCATATCGAAACCTGCGACAAGGTATCTTTCTCACAGATGCTGTTTAGGCGCAACACGGCATACAAGCCTTAGCAGGCTCGTCTTTTCTGGTTTAAGGACCAGGTGCCTGTGTCTGGCCTTTTGATCGCTTGGCAACATGCTGGCGAATCACCTGGGCGTTAAAGCAGGTACCAGTCAGTGGGAACCGCTTCGGCCCCGGATTTTGCTCCGATCAAGGCACCTAAAACCATCGCCCTGGCAGCGGAATCGCCCCCGATCATGACGTTCAGCTCCATGGCTTGTCGATAGTCTTCCGTGGCTTTTAAAACGGCCAACAAAGTTGGTAAGCCATGTGACACGTCACAGGTTTGGCCGAGTGTTTTGGCGATTGACGGTGCAGACAACTCTTCTAGCTCCTTCACGACAGCAAAGGAATCAACAAGCAACGCCATGTCCAACGTTTTTTCGGCGATCATAAGATCCTTGATTTTTTCCAGTTCAGCAAAAACACTTGGCTCCGTACCATCAGGAACGTCCAGCAGGTTTTGGAGCGTCCGTGCCGTCAGGTAGCTGACTGCCGTGGCAACTTCACTGTTGTGTGTCATTTTGCTTTGATCAAGGGCAGCGGCAAGTGCAGCTGCCGGCTCTTCTATCCAATAATAAATGGCAGCAATCCGAGCCGTTGCGCCCAGCTCGCGTGAGGATGAGCCAAACGGATGTTTCTTTTCCAAAGCCACCAAGGAATCTCTGCTGGCTTTATCCAGATAGCCACTATACTGTTTCATGTACTTAAACCATGCTTTTCGATAAGCAGCCGGATCATAGTGACCTGCATGGTCTGCCAAATGTTGCCAAAGATGAAGCGCCTGGTCGCCATAATGAGTCAGATCTCCTAACATTTTAGTTTTGTGAAACGTATCCTCCAGGGGTTCCTGCGGTTTGTCATAATGGGGAAACTGTGCGTTCAATATATCTAGATCATAGATCCAGTGACCGCCCAATGAGAACAGATCACCCGTGATACTTCCCAGCCAAAGGCCTTTTCTTTTTCCCGTTTTTTTAATTTTATTAATATCCATATCAGACACCTCCATGATTTTTCTCCAGCATTTGCTTCATCTTCAGTATAGTGCTGATGAAAAGATATTAAGGTGACGCTTGTATCATTTTTGCGCGTTTTTCCCACGAGAGGCGGCATGGCACACGTGTATACCCTTGATAAGACAAAAGTGGACAGTTCCTATTCTGCCAGAAACAGGCTTTAACCTAGATGCCTCAAGTCATGTGCTTTGGATAATTTTTTATGCCTGCATTGATTATATTTTCCTGTGAATGTAGGTTTTAAATTCCTGTCTTAGTATCTATATCAATTATATTTCATTAATTTTGAAAAAATACACCCCTTTTCTTTATTAAAGATTCAGGGTGCATTTCATGTTTGAGCATTTTCTAACTGAAACAAATTCATTTTTGGATATTGAAAGAAATATTTTAATAACTCTTCGCTTATTCTAAACCACTCGATATCATTCCCACTCGCAAACTATAGGGCTATTCTAAACAAATTTGTTTCGGTATTTTGATTCAATTTTATTCAATTTGATACCAATTATCCATCTTCTACGGCGTTAAAAAGTATTTTGTTATCAAAATGTTATCAAT
>CAYXIM010000117.1:0-3048 GCA_964465385.1 uncultured Oscillospiraceae bacterium | reverse complement strand
CCTCGATTAAAGTGTTGATCCCTTGGTTGCTCTGGGCAACTCTGGTACCATTATACGGTAAAGCCTGCTGACGTCCAGCTTTCATTTGATGACGAACAGCCGACAATTCGGTTTCATGGTCAGAAACCCCGCCAGCTGCCATCAAGCCTCATCAGGTGTTTTTTCGTTTCCGTATCACAAGCAGGAGCGCCATCAAGGAAAAAGGAACCAGGGCCCAAAAGACAGCCGACAGCGGGCGTTCACCCGTTTGAGGCAGTTCTTCGACCCCCTGTTCCGTTTGTATCGGATCCGTCGGGGCATGTGTAGGATTACTGGTTGTTGTCTCTTGCGTCGGTTGGGGCGCCTGGCTTGTGCTTGTGCTGGGTGTTGGGGCCTTGTCTGCTGTTGTGCCGGTTGGCTGGACGCTCGTTTCGGTCACGTGCGGGGTGGGCGTGGGCTGCTCGGCTGCTGGCAGCAGGCCGTAATCTTCAAAGGTCTGGACCGACCAGGTCTCCCCTGCTTGCAGCTGAGAGAGCTCCCAGGCCACCACACAAAACGGGCTGTCGGTATCAGCCACGGTCTGGTCCAGGGCCTGGTTGGCCAGGGCAGCCATCACCGTCGTGGCTTCACCCATCTGCCAGCGGGTCCAAGGTGACGACTCATGGGCTTCCAACAAGAGGGCCCGTGGCTCAAAGAGATTGTCATTTATCACACGGACCGATCCGTCTGCTTGCCGGGAGATCGTCACCGGCTCAGCACGCAGCCGCACAAAATGACTGAGGGTCAGGTCTGTGGCCAGCTGGTTGCCTGTCTGACTGAGCGAAAACGTCTTTTGAAGCCGGGTTGAGCCCGGCTCCAAAGCAACCGTCTGGACCAGGGTCAGGCCGCTGTCACCCAAAGGCCAGCGGGTGGTGACAGCGGTCGCCGTTTCGTCCTGGCTGCCAATACCGACATCTGTGTCTGCATCTAAACCGCCCCAGATGGTCAACACATCGGTTACAAACCGGTGTGGTTGGCCATCCAGGGTGACCGTAAGCAACGTGCCCGACACAAAATCATCGTAGGTTCGGGCGATGAAGCCACTGTAGGGATCCTGACTGAAGACACCCAGGTTGCCGTTTGCAAAAACGACCACCTGAATGGGGTCCTCAGCGCGGCCCAGTGTGACCGACAGGTCGGTGTCCTGAGCTTGAAGGGGTGAAGAAACCGACAGCAACAAGAACAGCAAAAGCAAGGCCACAGTGATTTTAGGTCCGACATACGTCTGTCTGATCATAAACTGCCTCCATGTCAACTCAGGTTCTGGTGTCGTTTGAGGCATCGGCGGGGTTTCTGACCAGATTCAGTTTACGCCTGTCTGGGGACAAATGCAAAAGGTCAGCTGCCGACAAACCAGCGGATGGGCAGCTGAGCATTTTGAGTCGTCCAGGAGCGGTCAAACGGGTTGAAAGAACGGATGGCCACGTATCCATCGCTGCGGGCAACCAGCCAACAGTAACGAAAACCTTGCGGGCGATAGGTCAGGGGTATATCAGCCGGAACAGAGACAAAAGGTGCGGAGTTGGCCACCATCAGGGGGGTGCCGGTGTAGTCGTAGGAGCTGCTGGCGTGGATGAAGGTTTCATCATCGTGACCATTGTCTCCCCACAGGACCCGGGACAGGCCCCGGATGCCCAGCTTGATGGGATGGCCGGACCGGTAGGCTTCCTGAATGTCAGCCAGGGCGCCAGACAGGGGGCTGCCATCGGCTGCGTTTGAAAAACGCTCAGCAAAAGCGTTGAGGGCAAAGAAACGAAAGCGGTCAAAGGCGTAAATAAAATTTCTGGAGATGCCGCCGGTGCCGGTGTCGTTGAGGCTGAGGGTTTTCATTTTGGGGAAATCAGCATCAGGATCCCAAATATCGGTTTGTTCGGCTGTATCGTCCAGAACCATACGTGCCATGGCTTGTTGGCCGTTCTGGTTGTAGCAGAACAGTGACAGGCTGTTGGGGTAGCCAAAACCTTCGATAAGCGACACAGGCTGGCGCAAGGTCATGAAGTAGGCCGACCAGCGGTCATCAATGAGCACGGTCTGGGGAAAGGTCGAGGTTTCAACAACCAGTTGGTTGTCATCGGATGTGGGGTCGATGTGCTCGTTGTGTAAGAAATCGGTTCGGATGCGGATGTCCGCCCCGGCTCGAATGCGATCGTTCAGCAACTCGATGCTGCCATTCACACAGGTTTGCTGATGGTCAAGTTCTAAAACACATTCTAATCTCATCTTTCATGTTCTCCTTCTTTTCATTGATCTGATCTGGTTTGGGCTGCGTTTTCTAATAGAAAAGTTATGATGGGCTTTGACGAAAACAGACGGCCCTGAGGCCGTCTGCAGCAAGTTTAGGCGGTTAAAAAGTCAGGACAGTTCTCCCAAGGAGGCTAGCAAAGCCCAGAGGGCACCCCCGAAGACAACGGTCAAAACAATGGACAGCACGATGCCAATGACGATGAGAATCAGGTTGGCCAAGGCAAAGTTCTTTTTGTTTTTGTTGACTTCGCTTGAGAAAGCCCAAACCAACATAAGGATGAAACCCACGATGGGAATGCCAAAGAGGATGATGGTCCCGATGTATTGGCCGACCGACATGGGGGAGTCCAGAACGGACGGTGCCGGGGTGACCGGTTGCTGGTAAGCATAGGCCTGCTGGGGGGCCGGGGCCGGAGGCGGTGGGGCTACGGGCGGAGCGGGCGGTGGTGTATAGGCCGCTTGAGCCTGGGCAGGCGGTGCCGCTTGAGGCGCAAAGGTGGTGCCGCAATTTTCACAAAACTTGGCTCCCTCTGGGTTTTTGTGGCCACATTTAGGACAAAACATGGGGTTCCCTCCTCTTCTTTAGTCGACTCATCCAGCAACAAGCTTTTAGAGCCTGCGGCTGCCACAGCCGACGGAAAACTACCAGTATTCGTGCGGTCGCAGACGCAAGTCTAAGTTGTATACGATATCACGCTTTTCAAACCTTGCGTCTGTTGTTAAAGGTGGCTTCAGATTATCATACAGAAACATCAAAATCAATGAAAAAGCCTGTGCTCTAAGGGC
>CAYXIM010000116.1:0-3200 GCA_964465385.1 uncultured Oscillospiraceae bacterium | reverse complement strand
GGTACACGTCCTGCTCAAGGAAGGCATCGGCATTGAAAAAGGCCTGATGACCACCGTTCATGCTTACACCGCCACCCAAAAAACCGTTGACGGCCCATCCAAAAAAGACTGGCGCGGCGGCCGTGCAGCAGCCATCAACATCATTCCATCTTCAACAGGAGCCGCCAAGGCTGTTGGTGAAGTGTTGCCTCAGGTTAAAGGCAAAATGACCGGGATGTCCTTCCGGGTTCCGACGCCTACCGTTTCCGTCGTTGACCTGACTGTCACGACTGAGCGCGATACCTCCATTGCTGAAATCGACGCCAAAATGAAAGCAGCTTCTGAAACCTACCTCAAGGGCTACCTGGGCTACACCGATGAGCAGGTCGTTTCAACCGACTTCATCCATGACCCCCGTTCGTCCGTTTATGACAGCTCTGCCACCCTGGAAAACAACCTGCCGGGCGAGAAACGCTTTTTCAAGATCGTTTCCTGGTATGACAACGAGTGGGGCTACAGCAACCGTATTGTGGATATGATCCGATACATGGCCAAGAAAGACGGCAACCTCTAAGGCGTCACACACCGTTAACCCATTCAAAAGGCCACACAGCACCGTGTTGTGTGGCCTTTTCTATTGTTGAAGAAAGATGTTGTCAGAGCTGTCGGGCTTGGTGGAAGCAGGAGGCCGCAAACTGCAGCTGCTGGCTGGTGTGAGCCGCTGACACCTGGGTCCTGATCCGGGCGCGGCCTAAGGGGACCACCGGGTAGGTGAAGCCGATCACATAAACACCCAGGTCAAGCAAGACCTCCGCCAGGCGGACGGTTTCGTGTTCGTCACCAATCATGACCGGCACAATGGGGTGGTCGCCTGCAATGAGTTCAAACCCCGTTTCCTGCATCAGGCGCCTGAAAGTCGCCGTGTTTTCAAGCAGTCTACGGCGCATGCTGTCATCTGTTTCAAGCAGCTCCAAGACGGCAAGGGTCGTCGCAACAATGGCCGGGGCCAGGGTGTTGGAAAACAGGTAAGGCCTGCTTTTTTGCCTCAAGAGATCCACAACAGGTTTCCGGGCGCTGGTGTAACCGCCGCTGGCACCCCCCAGGGCCTTGCCGAAGGTCCCAGTCAAGATATCCACCCGCTCGCTCAACCCATAATGAGCAGGCGTCCCCCGCCCTTCAGGGCCAACCACCCCAACCGCATGGCTGTCGTCAACCATAACCAGCGCCCCGTAGCGGTCCGCCAGATCGCACAGATCAGGCAGGTTGGCCAAGGTGCCATCCATTGAAAAGACGCCATCGGTTGCAATCAGGATCACCCTGGCCTGGTCGTCACGCGCCTGTTTAAGCTGTTTTTCCAAATCATCCATGTCGTTGTTGCGGTAGCGGTAGCGCTTAGCCTTACACAGGCGGATGCCGTCAATGATGCTGGCGTGGTTGAGCGCGTCACTGATGACCGCATCTCGATCGTCCAGCAGGGTTTCAAAAAGTCCTGTGTTGGCATCGTAGCAAGAGGCGTATAGCAGGGTGTCTTCCGTTCTCAGAAAAGCACTGACCGCCTGCTCCAGCGCCTTATGCGGGGCCTGGGTGCCACAAATGAAACGAACCGATGAAAGGCCGTAGCCCCAACGTGCGTAACTGTCAATGGCTGCCTGGACCACACGGGGGTCACTTGCCAGACCCAGGTAGTTGTTGGCGCATAAGTTGACCAGTTCCGGGTGCTTGTCGGTTGCGATCAACGCACCCTGTGCACCCGTCAACACACGCTCTTCCTTGCGAAGACCCTGTTGGTCCAGCTCGCGCACCGCTGCTTCAAAAACGCCGTATGCTTCTTTCATGCCTGCTCCCTTCAAAACGTCGCTGCCCAATCCAAAATCACTTTACCGGACCGGCCGCTTCGCATGACCTCAAAGGCTTCTTTATAGTGGTCCACGGGGAAACGGTGGGTGATAATCGGAGCAATGGAAAGCCCGCTTTCCAGCATGGTGCTCATTTTATACCAGGTTTCAAACATCTCCCGCCCGTAAATTCCCTTGATGGTTAAACCGTTGAACACAACCTTTTCCCAGTTGACGTTGGCTTGTTCGTCTGGTATCCCCAGCAAGGCCACCTTGCCGCCGTGGTAGAGGTTGTCCACCATTTCAGCCAGGGCCTGGCCGCTTCCGGACATCTCAAGCCCCACGTCAAACCCTTCCTTCATGCCCAAGGCCTGAATGGCGGCACTGATGGGTTGCCTGCGGCTGTTGATTGTTTTACTGGCCCCCAGCCGGGCGGCCAGGGCCAGCCGGTCGTCGTTCAAATCAGTCACAACAATGTGCCTGGCCCCGATGTGTCGGCAGATGGCCGTCGCCATCAGCCCGATGGGGCCAGCTCCGGTGATCAACACATCTTCTCCAACGATATCATAGGTCAGGGCCGTGTGGGTTGCGTTACCTAGCGGATCGAAACAAGCCACCACGTCATCTGGGATCGACGGACTGCACCGCCAGATGTTGCTTCTGGGAAGCAGCAGGTACTGGGCAAAGGCGCCATCCTGGTTCACGCCGATGCCTTTTGTGTCTTTGCACAGGTGTTTTCGCCCTGCCAGGCAGTTGCGACAGACACCACAAACCAGGTGCCCTTCCCCCGAGACCCGCTCCCCGACCTCGCAATCATGGACTTGCACACCAACCGCATCGACCACCCCAACAAACTCATGGCCGATGGTCAACCCCTGGGGAACGGTTCGCCGTGCCCAGTCGTTCCAGTCGACAATCTGAACGTCTGTGCCACAAATCGCTGTTTTCAGGATTTTGATCCGGACCTCATCAGGACCAACCTCTGGAACCGGGACCTGTTTGAGCCAAAGGCCAGGCTGGGCTTTCTCTTTGACCAGAGCCAGCATGTGTGTCATGTGTCCAGGCCACCTTTCCACTTGATTTTCCATCACTGGTGTACAAGTCTAGTATGACAAAGGATCCGTTTTGCTGCAAGATCTTTTGAAAAGCATGCCATTATCACCTTTCATAGCGTCATGCAATCTCTTGATATTTTAGGATTAGTCTATGATATGTGGACACTTGTCCGCCTTGCGAGGCCGGGCACCAACTGCTTTGGCGCCTGAAAAAGGACCCCGATGCTGTATCGAGGTCCTCTTCAGAGTCAGATGGCCTGTTTAGCTTAGCCTTGGCCTTTGCTGCCGACCAGCATGACAGCTTCTTGGCTGATGTAGTACTGGACGGAGA
>CAYXIM010000115.1:0-3278 GCA_964465385.1 uncultured Oscillospiraceae bacterium | reverse complement strand
AATGGGACCGGGGAACACGCGAATACGAGGTGACCTTGTCTCTTGAAGGCGTACCCATGACAGTCCCTCAAAAAAATGACATCATCCTGGTCTTGGACCAGTCGGGTAGCATGCGTTGGTATATGCATAATTCAACCGTTGCACCAACGAATCAGAGCAGATGGTACATTTTGAAAAATGCTGCCGATCATTTTGTAGACAACGTCATGGCAGCCAATGCAAGCCACCCAGGCACCAACCGGATTGCGGTGGTGACCTATTCATCTGGTCTTGTCAGTGGAAACTACGGCGACAGCCGTTTAAGACAAGGCTACACATCAACTGCTTCAACTGTTAAAGATGCCTATGGCAGCATCTCCCCCTCTGGTGGAACCAACACCCAGGCGGGTTTTTATGAAGCGCAAAATGAGCTGGATAACAAGCGAAGCGATGCCAACAGCTACATTATATTCATGACCGATGGCGAGCCTAATAAGCACTACAATTCAACGGGTGGATCAACGGGTCCAGGTAATGGTGTAAATCCGCCATCCATCACCGCAGCCATTACGCAAGCCAAGGCCCTCAAGAGTGCTTATCCTGACACCAAGATCCACACCATTGGGGTCAACCAGAACTCCAGCACCCAAGGGTACATGGCACAGGTTCTTAATCCACCCGCCCCAGATAACTACCATGAATCTTATACATTGGTGCAAACCAAAGAAGACATGGACGCTATTTTCAGTCAGCTGTCACAAACCATCACAGCCATTGCGACCAACGCCGTGGTGACCGATCACATCGCCCCAGGTTTTACTTTCGATCGCTTCATCAACAACCCAGGCAGCGCAGCTTCCCACAGCGCAGGCGTCATCACCTGGAACGTTGGCAACATCACCGACACTGAAAAAACCATCACCTTCCGGGTCAAGGCCGATGATCCCATCTACGGCTCTGCCTACACCAACAAGAAATCAGGTGGAGGAGATGCGGCAACCGTATTCTTTAAACCGGCCGCAGGCAACACGCTCTACAATGCGTCCGGTGAGACCCTGGCCTTCCCGCAGCCGGCAGTTCCGGTACTGCCTATCGCAGCAGATGACGCGTACCATGTCCAAGCCGGAGAGACACTTGTGATTGCGGCCAATGGTATTTTAGCCAACGATCCGGCCAATGATTGGCGCCAGGAAGGCGGCACAGCGACCCAAATCGGTGGCAGCGTGACCGGGACATCGATCGCGGTTATCACACCGCCGACCCAAATCCCAGCTGGAGACCTGATTGTCAACAATGATGGGTCCTTCAGCTACAAATCCAAACCCAACTACAGTGGTACGGACACCTTCCAATATGAGATCACCACCACATCGGTGATTAACGGTGTGACGGAAGTCCTGACCGATACCGCCTGGGTGACCATTATCTACGATACCACCCCAAGCCTGGCCATCAACAAAGAGGCCCAGGAAGATTCTTTTAACGCAGTCGGTGACGTGATTCCCTACGAGATCACGCTGACCAACACAGGCAATATCACCCTGACCGGTGTTTCGCTTTCAGATTCGCTGATCAGCAGCCTCACCTTGACCCCCAATGTTTCAACGTTGGATCCGGGAGAAAGCATCACAGCAACAGGTTCTTACACCATCACACAGGCGGACTTGGACCGCGGGTATGTTCTGAACACAGCGACCGCCAGCTCCAACGAAACAGACGACATCACGGATGATGCCCGTGTCGATGCAGAACGAGACCCTGGCCTGTCGGTGGAGAAGAAGGTCAAGAAGACCGGCTCCTCGGATGCCTTCGCGGACGCCATCAGCATCGACCAGACCACACTTGTAACGTTCCAGGTGACTGTTAGCAACACGGGTAACCTCACCCTTAACAGCCTCAAGGTTTCGGACAACCTGATTCCATCAGGAACGCCCGTCACCGTGGAACCGGGTGGGCCCGCAACCTTTTCAAACGACGGATCAGGGCACGGTCAGCTTCTACTGGCCAATCCACTGGCACCCAACCAGTCGGTTGTCTTGACCTATACCCAGGAGATTGCTTTTGACGAATCGGACACAACTGAACTGACCAATACGGCGACCGCAAGTGGCATCCCTGCTGGCGATGAAACCCCCATCACGGATTCCGACACAGCCAAGGTCAGGATGCCCAAAGTCAACATCACCGTAATCAAAAACTGGGAAGACGCATCTGATGAGGACGGCTTAAGGCCTGATGAAATCTGGGTTCAGTTGAAAAGCAATGGAACCCCCCTTGGCGACTCGGTCAAGCTGCACGCGGGAAACAGCTGGAGCCACACCTGGTCCAACAAACCCAAGAACAGCAATGGATCGGCCATTACCTATACGGCTCAAGAAGTTGAGGTGCCAGACGGCTATGACGTCAGCTACCCTGACCCGCAGCAAATCGACGGACAGATCTCCCTGACCATTCGAAACATCCATCAGGCAGGGACGGTCGAGATTTCAGCGGAAAAACGCTGGGAGGATTTCGGCAACCGCTTTGACACCCGGCCGGCGTATATTATGGTTCAACTGCTCAAAGATGGGCATGCAGAAGGCGATCCCGTTAAACTGGATAACAGCAACAACTGGAGCCACACCTGGGCCCCACAAATCCGTTACGACGGCACGCGTGAGATTGCCTACAGCATCCAGGAAATTGAAGCACCAACCCACTATGCAGCAAGCGAGCCTCAATCAGAGGACGGGCACCACTTTGTCATCACCAACACGCTCGACAAGTTCAAGATCCAGTTGATTAAACGGGATGGCTTTGACAAGCAGACGCGCCTTGAAGGAGCAAGTTTTGAACTGAGAGCGGCTGATGCAAACGGCGGCGGCTGGCAGCCCGGACAACTCCTTGAAAACCTGACAAGCGACAGCCAGGGCCAGGTGCAATCCAACAATTTCTATGCCCCTGGTCACTACTTCCTGGTTGAGACGCAGGCACCTGACGGTTACGAGCTTGATGAAACACCGCAGCTGGTTGAGCTGTCTGTTAACCAAGAAACGGGCCTGATGTCCATTACCCTGGATAACGACCGTACACCCTACCCGATTCAAATTCAAAAGATCGATGCGACCTCCGGAGCAGGTCTTGCTGGTGTGGGCTTTAGCCTTTTCAAGGAAGCCACTGGCGAGCTGATCCCTGTTCCTGGACAAAGTGAACAGATCACAGACGCATCGGGCCTGGCACGTTTTGACGACCTGGCACCAGGCACCTACTACATCCGGGAAACCACCGCACCTGCCGGCTATGAGCCCCTGGGTGAGGAC
>CAYXIM010000114.1:0-3470 GCA_964465385.1 uncultured Oscillospiraceae bacterium | reverse complement strand
TCCGTCCCCCCATAATAGGTGTGGTTGTAATTAAATATTTTATGCCTGCCTGCTTAAAAAACTCCACATCCCGGCCTGTCGTGGTGTTAGTCACAATTATCTTTTTTTCCATCCCATCTAAGGGCATATGTCTTTTAATGTAGTGACAATCACCTGCAATTATTGTTGCCCAACGGAAATGTTTTTCGTTTTTCGGCACATGTTTTTCCTGCTCTTGTCCCAGAGGATAAAAAAGCTTGAAGGGCGCCCGGCCGACAATCGGCATTATGAGCCTTCCAACCTTTTTCAGGGTAGAAAGTTTTCTGATAGGGATAGGTAAGCCCAGCGCAAACATCAAATCTCCATAAATCACATCATAGCCTGAGTCGGCAAAGGAGCTTGCCAGACCCCATCTGTCAATTCCTACGGGAATCAATACCCGCCTGCCTTCTTCTTTTAAGTAATCCCCAAGTTTGGCATCTAAGAACGTGCCTATTTTGTTTTCCAGGGTATTTTTAACCCCTCCTCCATCTACCAAGGGGGTTTTTTCCACATAACGGACCATGGGTCTGATGGAATAAAAAGGATAGGCCTTCCCATCTATTATGAAATCCAGGTCCGTTCCACCTACACCAAACGCATCCACTTTACCATCCATTTCTTTAAAAAGCATGGCTGCAGCTTTCATATCGCCATCAGTGCCGATTCTTTCAATTCTAACCAGCTTGCCTGCTAACTCTACCTGGGCCGTCCCATTTCTTTTTGATGATCCCAAGCTAATGCTAACTGCCTGTTTCATAAAATCTCCTCAAAAATATATTCAATTCAGTCTATCAAACCGATTTGTTTCCTGGCAAGCTGGTCTTTTTTATCCGTATCCGTGTCCGTATCTTGCCACACTGTCTGAAACTTTAACACAGACTTCAAACGATTCAAATCTTTTCCGGGATATACAATCCCTGAGATTCACCCTCTAAGAGGCGGTGTTTGTTTGCTTTAGCGGTGACTTCCGATATAATCAGAACAAGCAAGACCTGTTCGAACGGAGGAAGCAAGATGACACAGTTTTCGGATGAATATGACCGCAAGACCTTTCACCACACGTCGTCACATATTCTGGCCCATGCCGTAAAAAGCCTCTTTCCAGAGGCGAAGCTGGCCATAGGCCCAGCCATAGAGGACGGCTTTTATTATGACTTTGATCTTGACACGCCCTTCACACCGGAGGTGCTGGAACGCATTGAAGCCAAGATGGCGCAGATCGTTGCGCAAGATTTGCCCGTGGAGCGCTTTGAGCTCAGCCGCCAGGAGGCCCGTGACCTGATGGCGGCGGCCGGCGAAACCTACAAGCTGGCCCTGATCGATGAGCTGCCGGACGGGGAGGCCATCTCCTTTTACCGTCAGGGTGATTTTGTGGACTTGTGCTCAGGGCCCCACCTGCCTTCGACCGGGCCGGTCAAGGCCTTCAAGCTGACGCACACGGCCGGTGCCTACTGGCGGGGAGACGAGCGCAACAAAATGCTCCAGCGCATCTACGGCACCAGCTTCCCGGATGACCAGGCCCTCAACGCACACCTGGCGCGCCTGGAAGAAGCCCGCAAACGGGACCACAACAAGCTGGGCCGGGAACTGGGTTTTTTCACAACAACCGATTACATCGGCCAGGGGCTGCCCATCCTCCTGCCGCGGGGGGCCAAAGTTTTCCAGCAGCTGCAGCGTTTTGTGGAAGATGAAGAAGAAAAGCGCGGCTACCAGATCACCCGGACACCGCTTCTGGCTAAATCTGACCTCTATGAGATTTCCGGCCACTGGCAGCATTACCGGGAGGGCATGTTCATCATGGGCGACCCGCAAGAGGCCCACACAAGTGATGTGCTGGCCCTGCGCCCCATGACCTGCCCCTTCCAGTTCCAGGCTTTTTTAACACGGACGCGCAGTTACCGTGAGTTGCCCATCCGCTATGCTGAAACCTCAACCCTTTTCCGCAATGAAGCCTCCGGTGAAATGCACGGCCTGATCCGGCTGCGGCAGTTCACCATCTCCGAAGGACACATCATCTGCACCCCTGAGCAGGTGCCGTCGGAGTTCAAAGCGTCACTGGACCTGGCCGCCTACATGTTGAAGGCCATTGGCCTGGATGAAGATGTCAGCTATCGCTTTTCCACCTGGGACCCGGACAAGCGTGACAAGTACATCGGTGACCCGCAACAGTGGGACCAGGCCCAGGCGGACATGGCGGTTATTTTAAAAGACCTGGACATCGCTTATGAGATAGGCCATGGGGAAGCGGCCTTTTATGGGCCCAAGCTGGACATCCAGATCAAGAATGTCTACGGCAAAGAAGACACGCTGATCACAGTCCAGCTGGATTTCCAGTTGGCTGAACGCTTCCAGATGACCTACGTCGACCCCGAAGGCAACAAACAGTTCCCCATCATCTTGCACCGGACGTCCATCGGTTGCTATGAACGCACCCTGGCCCTCTTAATCGAAAAATACAACGGTGCCCTGCCCCTGTGGATGGCGGCCGTGCAGGCCCGGATTTTACCCATCGCCGAGCGCCACACCCAGGCCGCCCGGGCGGTCGCCGACCGCATGCGCCAGGCTGGCCTGCGGGTGGATGTCGATGACCGAAACGAAAAATTCGGTAAAAAAATCCGTGAAGGGCAGATGGATAAACTCCAGTACCTGCTGATCCTGGGCGACCGCGAAGCAGACGAAGACACCTTGTCAGTTCGTTCCCGCCTGGACGGTGAACTGGGGCCTGTTGCAGTGGATGAGCTGATCCATCGCATGCAGGCGGAGGTCCAGTCCAAACGAACCCGTTAGCGTGGGGGCCTTGCGTGTTGACTTGACACCGACGGGTGTAATCAGTAAAATAAGCAAGGCTGCCGGGGTGTGGCTCAGGTGGTAGAGCGCTTGGTTCGGGACCAAGAGGCCGGAGGTTCAAGTCCTCTCACTCCGACCACAAAGGCTGTTGCACAAACAACGGCCTTTTTTCGTTGCCGCAAGGCTGTGGCGGCCTGCTGACTCGACCGATTTCTGTTTATCCTTTATACTGAAACAGTCAACCCCTGCAGGGGAGACAGACTGCTTTGTGCGGGAGGATCACCCAATGAGCCATGCCGATGACCTGTTTAAAGAAAACTGCCGCACCATTTTGCGCCAGGGATACAAGCAGACGGGGGAGACCGTCCGCCCCCGCTGGCCGGACGGGACGCCGGCCTACACCATCAAGGCCTTCGGGCTGGTCAACCGCTACGACCTGTCTCAGGAGTTTCCTGTTTTAACCATCCGCCCCATCAACTTCAAGGCGGCGGTGGATGAGCTGTTGTGGATCTGGCAGAAAAAATCCAACCGGATTGCCGATCTCAACAGCCGCATCTGGGACAGCTGGGCTGACGCCGCTGGCACCATTGGCAAGGCCTACGGCTACCAGCTGGGCATCAAACACCAGTATGCGGAAGGCCGCTTTGACCAGGTGGACCGTG
>CAYXIM010000113.1:559-3686 GCA_964465385.1 uncultured Oscillospiraceae bacterium | reverse complement strand
CCGGCACGCCTGGCTTTTTCGCCCCTTTACCGCCCTCTTACCGGTCTTGTTTGGCGCAGCCAGCACTGCCATCGGGCTTTTGGCAGCCTGGACGATCAGTACCCAGGTCCTGCAAAACTTCTGGGTGCGCCTCTTTGCAGCCCTGCCACTTTTTCTCGGTCTTTTGTCCCTTCCCATCCTGCAGATGGTACGCACCCAGTGGCTGGACCAGGTCCAGATCGCTTGGGACTACTTTCTGGTTCGCCTGAAACGAAAACTGCCTGTTTACGACCAGGCAGCTGAAACCGCCACCTTACTCAAACGCTACGTCAGCTACGACGGCAACATGACCGAGGCGGTCAGCCAGTTGACCGAACGGGTCGATGCGTTGGCTTCTGGTGAGCTGACGCGCTCTGTGTCAGAAGCTGTGGAAACCGTTATGACCGAGTCCGTGGTGCCACCCCTCACACAAAGCAGCCAGAACCTGGACCAATTGACCGTGGCCCTGTCGGACAAGCTGATCGCTGCAGAAGAACGCTTGCTCAAGCTCCACGATGACCTGGGCAACCGGCAGTTGGATCGGTTGAATACCTTGGAGGCAGACAGCAAGACCCACTGGCAGGAACTGGGTGAGCAGGTCCAAAAATTGCTGGCCACTCTTGAAACCGGCCAAAAACAGCTGCACAGCGACCTGCAGATCGACCAAAAGGAAGCCTTGGCCTCTGTTCGCAACGCTGGACAAACCCTGGTGGCGGCCATCCACCAGGACACCACAGCCCTGCTGGGCGAACAGCGCGAAACCCAGACCCAACTGCTGGCTTCCTTGCTGGACCAGCAAAAAGCCCTGTCAGAATCGCTGCAGACCTTGCAGATCGAATCCTACCAGAAGGGCCAAAGCAGCTTGCAAACACAACTGGAGACCCTGCAGGGCCGTCAGGAAAGCATGTTGCAGGCCATCGAATCCACCCAGCGCGAAGCCCTGGCTTCCTTCACCCAGACGCAGGAGAGCGCCCTTGCGGCCATCGACCGCCAGCAGCAGGACGGGGTCCAGACCCTGCTGGACCATTTCTCTGCCTCGGTTATTGGTTTCCTGTCCGAGTCCCTGGAACCACTGTCCCAGCGCATGCAGGCGGCTTCTGAAACCTTGATCGCCTCTGAGAGTTATGCCGCAAGCGTTATTGAAACCTTAACCCGACAACGGGAAGAAACCGAAGCCATGCTGGGCCATATTCAGGCGGCGGTCAGCCAGTTTACACAAACCCACGAGGCCATGACAAGTGATCTGGATGCCCTGGCCCGGTCAGCCACCGTCATGAGCGACGCCTCCTCAGCCATGAGCGCGGTCTATACGGGCAGCCAGACGGGCCTCAGTGATTCCATCGACCGCATGTCCTCAGACATGGCCGCCCTGTCCAAGTCCCTGAAGACCGTCCTGAAAGACGCCTCCGAACAAACCCGGCTGCTTCAGGGCCAGGCCCAGGAAAGCTATGAAATCAACCAGAAACACCTGGATGCCGTCCGCAGCCAAATCGACTTCCTCAGCGGGGACCTGGGCACCCGCATCGACCAGCTCATGATCGGCTTCACCAGCCTGACCGAAGAGCTCATTCAAAACGTCCAGTCCACCATCGATAACCAGAATGACGCCCTGGGCGGCAGCCTCAAGGTCCTGACCGACGTCATGGCCGATGAAGCCCGCAGCATGAGCCTTTACGCCCAGCAGATCAACATGGATATCGAACAGCTGGGCCAGACCCTGGGCTCCTCGGTTACCGATTTCTCAAGCAACCTGTCCCTCCAGCTGAACGAAACCCTGATCCGGCTGGACCATGAGACGGCAGACATCTTGCGCCGCCTGTCCATCTCCGCTTCCGAGCTGGGCGATGCCGTTGCCGTTTTGCCTGATGTGATCCGGACCAGCCAGGGACTGGAAGCTGCCCAGACAACAGAAGGCGCTTAAAACAGGCCATGGTTGCCTGACTAGGAATCAGGCGTTAGAATAAGCCAGCAGGAGGTGTGTAGCGGAGATGACAGCCCGGTCCGATGCCTACCAGTTACAACATGTCCGACAGGAAATCAGCCGAAAGATCTCTTTTCCTGAGGAGTTGGCCAGCCAGGTCGATGAGGACAAGGGCCACCAGCTCCTGAACGAGCTGGCCGGTTGCAAGACCCACCAAGCCCTTGTTGCATGGATCTACAGCCTCAGCAGAAAACGCCTCAACGACCTTTTCAGCGCCGTTTTGGTCCTGTCCGCCGCCTCAGAGCAGCCTGCCTTCGGCCAGCTCCTGACGGTTTTCGAACTGCGGACGTCTGCTTCCTTAACCGAGACCGCCTGGGCTTACTACCAGCACCATTACCCCAACGACCGCCTGGCCAGCGCGCTTAAAACCCTGATGGCCCACCTGCCAGAACAAAACAGGCTTGATTTTGTCTCTGAAATCAAAACGCTTGCTGTAAGCAATGACCTGCCCCGCCAATTGGCCCGGCGTCTGGCCCAGGACCCCAAGACCTTGGAAGGGGCCCGCCTGTTCCAGCCGGACAACCGCATCCCCATTGGACAATTACGCGAGACATTTCCGCTTGTGACAGCTTACACCGATTTGACGTCGTTGTCTCTGGGCGAGGGGGCGGCCTTGCCGTTTGACACGGGCTTATGTGGCTACATGATCCGCCTGGCCCTGATGCCTGAAACGCCTTTTGCAGCAGCCTTCATGACGGCTTATTTCCTCCACGCCGATGACACCGAGCTGGCCACCAACGCAGACCTTTTCATCCAGGCCCTGCGCATCAGCCGGCCCTCCAGCCAGGTGGCCCTCCTGCAGCACTACCTGGGCCGCAGCCGCCTATCCGCCCCCTGGTCGGCCATCAACGGCGCCATACGTGACCTCTTTGGTGTGCCATCAGCCGAGGACACCTTGGAGCCGGCCGCTGAGGAGCAGGCCCAGGCAGGCCCGCAACCGACAGCAGAAAAAGGCGACCGGGCCAAACGGAAACAAAAAAGGCCCCTCACCCGTGCGAAGGCTTCCGACCCATCTTTGGACCAGCCCCTGGCCGACCTACTCCAGACCGTCCGTGACCAGCTGGCCGGCAATGGGAAAGAAGAAAGCCAGGGATCCATTTGGCAACAGGTGCCTGCAGGAGCTGCTGC
>CAYXIM010000113.1:0-549 GCA_964465385.1 uncultured Oscillospiraceae bacterium | reverse complement strand
CGCTTCCGCCAGTGGGCCCTCATCGACCAGTGGCGCCAGGCGTGCGTGGATGACCTGCACAAGCTGCGTTTCATCGAGCGTTACGGTGACAAGCTGGTTGCCGCCCACCACTGGGACGAAAAAACCCTGCTGGTCGACCTGGGGGCCTTTTTTCTGGCCAACCACCAGGACCAGGCCGGCCTGGTCTGGTATTATGACCCCCGCACCATCGCCCACCTGGGTCAATCCCCCTTTGACCGCCTGCCCCTGCACCAGCCCCAGCAACCGGTTATCACGGCCCGAGAAGCGGTGTTAGACCAGCGTGACAGCAACATTGTCAAGCTGCCGCTGGGCGAGGTTAACAGCCTCTACGCCCATGATTTTTTGCAGCGCATCCTGGACAAACAATCGCCTGTGTTATAATACAGGCGACCCGATCACAAAAAAAACACCCCAGAAGGAGGCGAACACGCATGGATGTCAAAGATTTTGTTGACAAGTCCTTTCGTTTTGGTTTAGGCCTGGCGGTCTATTCCAAGGAAAAAATTGAGGCCTTCATCGAAGACATGG
>CAYXIM010000112.1:0-3868 GCA_964465385.1 uncultured Oscillospiraceae bacterium | reverse complement strand
TCTATGAACAAGGTTTTTCCACCAGGATTGAAGCCTGCGTTAATCTGATTGCGTGAAACCGTTTAAAACGGATGTGTTAAAAATGCGGGGCGTTCATTAAAATCTAAGGGCTCATCCAATCTTTTCTAACAACACTCACCCTCAAGTCACTATGCTATAATCAAACAAGATTTGTAAAAAGTGGCGTCAGTTCACAGCAACCATAACTTCTTTGAGGTGGAACATGTTGGAAGACTTGTGGAATATCTTTCTGGTGAGCGCTGAAGGATCTTTTGTCCAAGTGACAGTTTTCGTCGGGGCTGTCTTGCTGATTTTCGGCTATGTTGACTTTCTTCAACAAGGACGGTTTGTTGAATCTATCGAACGGTTGAAAAAATGGCAGCCTGTGATCGGAGCTCTTTTGGGCATTTTACCGGGTTGCGGCGGGTCCATTTTTCTCATGCCTCTTTATCTAAAAGGGACGGTGACTTTCGGCACCATCATTGCAACCCTGATTGCGACTGCCGGGGACTCAGCTTTTGTCACTTTGACCCAGGCACCCAGGGCTTTCGTTTTGGTGACGATCATCTGCTTTTTTGTCGGGATCATTACCGGCTATATTGTGGATTATTTCAAGATCGGTGACTGGGTCCAAAAGCGTTCGTCCAGAAAAAAACCGGCTGATCTTGAACTGGCACACCAGCACGCTGAAGAAGAACTGGATGAGCTCTATGCTGGAGAAGATGTTGTTTGCCGCTCCTGCCAACTCAAACACATCGGCCACGATGAGGGTGACGAAATTGATCTGGCCCTCCATCATCAAAAACCACTTGATACAAGCAGTCTGGGTTATAAAATGATCCATAATTACTACATCGTTTTCTGGCTGGTGATTTCGGTTGGCTTTGTTCTAGGAATTATTGAACTGACTCAAATGGACATCAATGCCCTGCCGCTGGTGCCTAATATCGGCAAAATCATGGGTGTGGTCGGCACCATTGCTGTCATTTCTTACATGATTTTCTCGAAAAAATTAATTCAAGCACAAAGCCATGAAGATGAAGAGCACAAACTGGCCTCCATTAAAGAGACCTTTGCCCACAATGCTCAGGAAACAGCCTTTGTTGGCACCTGGGTCTTTGCCGCCTACCTGATTTATGAAATCAGTGTTTATTTGCTGGGCGGACCACATATCATCGCTGCGGCCATGGCATCAGCAGGCCTGACAGCTGTCATGATTGGCGTGCTGGTTGGGGCCATCCCGGGTTGTGGGCCTCAGGTCATCTTTGTTTCCTTGTACCTGAAAGGTATGTTCCCTTTCTCAGCCTTGCTGGCCAACGCGATTTCTCAAGACGGCGATGCCCTTTTTCCGTTAATTGCCATGGACCGAAAAGCTGCTTTCTGGGCAACGGTTCTCAATACCATACCAGCCGCTCTTGTGGGTGCGCTGGCCTATTTTATTGAAGTACGATTTTTCTAAACGGGCCAGGGCCCTTCGGGCCTTCTAAAAAGGATTAAAACAGTGCCATGAGTCATCGAAAACCCAACACACACACGACGTCAAACCCTGCCATGTTGTTGCTATGCATGCTGTTGCTGGCACTGGCCTTGTCTGCAACCGGCTGTCAGGCCGTCGCCCAGACGGGTCAGCAGACAAACCCGCCGGAAACCACCAGCAGTCAAACCAAGACGCCTCAAGAAACATCCGCACAGCAGCAGACCACGCCAAAGCCGGTTGAAGAGACCACACAAGAAACCACAATGGAACCCGAACCCAGTCCGATTCCACAACCTCAAGCCCTGTTGCCCCATGATGACCTGGTTGAAGCCTATTTCGGACCACTGCCTGAAGCGACCCAGTACACGCCAATGCAACACCATGAGGCGCGTGCGGTCTATCTGGGAGCTGCTGCAAACATTGATGAAAGCATCGCCTTGGCACAAGCAACCGAGGTCAATGCCGTGGTTATTGACCTGAAAGAAGGCAACGGTATTCTCTATGACTCCAACCTACCTCTGGCTCTTGACATCGGTGCGATCAAGGCTCTTTATGAGCTGGAGCCGGTGATTCAAAAACTGCACGACAACGGCCTCATTGTCATTGGGCGTATCGTTTGTTTTAAAGACCCGATCTTGGCACATGCCAGGCCAGACCTGTCCATTCAAGATCAGGCGGGCCAACAGCTTTTGTTCTCGCTTGAAGGCAACAACCCTTTCCTGGATCCTTACAACCAAGAAGCCTGGCAGTACAACATCGATGTGGCCCTGGAGGCCATCGAGCGGGGCATAGATGAAATTCAGTTCGATTACGTGCGCTTTCCGACAGGGGGCAGCCGATCTGGGGCCAAACCCTATTTTGGTTCAGAAGAAACAGTTCCCAGCAGGGTGCAGGCCATCAACCGTTTCCTGCAGGTTGCTGCTATTGTGATCCAACACGAGCAGGGTATCCCGCTTGGCGCAGATATCTTTGGCATTGTCTTAGGCAGTAAACTTGATGGCAACAACATCGGCCAGGACTGGGAAACAGTGGGCTTGACCGGAGTGGATAACCTGTGCCCGATGATCTATCCCTCACATTACGCCAACAGTTCAACCGGTCACTACACAGGTAACGGGGTGGGCTCCTACATCAACGGCCAGCTTTTCACCAAACCAGATTTGGAGCCTTATGGCGTCATGCACCAGGCTCTGTTGACAGGTCAGGCCGCCACCCAGCAGCAAGGCTATGCGGCCAACCGGCCATACATCCAAGCCTTTACAGCAGGCTACCTGCCTGAGGGTTATTTCCTAACCTACGGGGCCGCGCAGATTAAGGCACAGATCGATGCCATTTATGACGCCGGTTATCGCGAATGGATCTGTTGGAACCCAGCCGCTCTTTATCCCCGGGCAGCCTTTCAGGAGCAGTAGGGCAGGCAACCTGATCCATCAGTCGAAAAACTGGGACAGGAGGGTGACCGACCGGGCATCGAACGTGATCAGCTTGTCGCCTCTCATCTTGGCCATAGCCCGCGACAACGAGGTCCGCTCAACCCCCAATTTTTCAGCCAATGCTTTTTTGCTTACAGCTAAATGGATGGTTCGACTGTTTTGCCGCTTTGATTCATGTAGGAAATATGCCACCAGCCCGTCACGAATACTCCGGTTGACATGGCATCGGATTTTTTCTCCAAGCACAAGCGTGTGATCCGCGACTTCAGCCAGGTAACGGCGTAAAAAAGACGTGTTTTCTTGTAACAATTGAAAAAGGGTCTCTTTTTCAATTTCCAGGATCATAACCGGCTCTTTGGCCGAAACCGTCATAGGGAAAAAAGGATGTTTCGAAAACATCAAGTTGCCGCCCAACAGATCGCCAGCAAAAAATTCAGCAATTGACATAAGGTGGCCCTTTTCATCGATGCGTTCCACACCAACGGTGCCCGAACAAATAAGCTCAAGCTTTTGGCACTGTTCTCCCACCAGATGGATGATGGCCTGCTGGCCATAACGCGCGATTCGGAAAGAGCCGTCGTGTAAAAATTGTTCGATTTGGCCTCGTGGAAAGGTGTAGAGCCATTCGTTTTGAAAAAGTGCTTCAGGCAATTCTGGCATAAGATCCTCCAAGTGTGACATCGGTCACTCCTTATGGTGGATGATAGCATTAAAATCACAGATAGTTCAACAAAAGGAGAGGCTTATGGATGGTTTTACCCTTGCTTTTTGGGTCGTTGCGATTGTTTTAACTGTTTTTTCCTTGATCAAGGACAAAAAGAAAAACAAAAGGAGTAGTGACTACTCCTTTATTTTTTACTAAAATAAGATATGTATTTAAAAATTGGAACGATTGTAAAACAAGTTGGCTTAAAGGGTGAAGTAAGAGTTTTTTCAACCACTTCTTTTGCTAAAAAAA
>CAYXIM010000111.1:0-4081 GCA_964465385.1 uncultured Oscillospiraceae bacterium | reverse complement strand
AATTTAAACAGAAAAAGATAGGTTGCCAAGCCGATCAAGCAGGTCATGCATAGGTTGATAGCCAACAACCTGCGGATCGTCGTTCGATCACCCGCCCCGTGGTAATAACTGATGAGCGGCTGGGATCCTTCTGCCATCCCCAAAAAAACAGACAGGACCAACAAGGCGATATAGCCCAGAATGCCAAAGGTGGCAAAGCCAAGAGCCCCCAGGTGGATGCCAATGGCCAGGTTGACGCACAAGGTTGTCATGCCCAAAGAAAACTCCATGGTGAAAGCGGGTAGCCCCTTCAGCAACAAATCAACAACCGTTTTGGCATCCATCTTGGTTTTTTCAAAGTAAAGGGTTCCCTTTCTGCCTGTAAAATGCGGCAACATGATAACGATGCTGAAAAGAGGCCCCAAGCCCGTTGCTATGGCTGCTCCAGCGATTCCCATGTTTAAAGGGCCCATGAAAAGCCAGTCAAGAAAGACATTGGATAAGGCCCCAACGATTTGAGCCACCATGGCACGCCTGGGGCTTGAGTCATTTCTCAACCAGGTGCACATGGCATAGCTGAACATGAAAGCCGGGCTAAACATAAAAAACCAACTCAAGTATGTTGTGACCAAACCCAGGATATCCGGGCTGGCGCCAAGCCACTTTGCAAGCGGCTTGATGAACAACAAGGCGCTTACGCCAGTTACCAGACTGACAAAGGCCAGCAGATAAACAGATAGGTTGAAAACACGCCTTGCTTGCCCAAGCGCCCCCCTTCCTTTGTTCTGTGAGATTAAAACACCAGCTCCCACGGAAATAAGCATGCTCAGTGCCAGCAGTATTTCGATTACCGGCACCCCCACGGTAACCGCAGCCAAGGGTTCTCGTCCCAGCATTCTTGCGACAAATAACCCGTCAACCACGATATACAAGGAATTAAACAGCAGGCCTGCAATGCCAGGAACCATATAAGACAGCAGGGTTTGATAGATTTTTTTAGGTGACAGGGCTTGTTTTCGCATTGGGTTTCCTTCTGACTAATAAAAAGCAGCGTTTCCTGATGCAACCTCAGGCCTAACGCTGCAATGTGATCGGTTTTCTCTGTTTTGAAGTGCACGCTCCGGCGAGCGCCGCCACTTCGAGACTGCACTATGTTGTTGTCCACGAGAGTTTAGCAAGTGTTTTAATTGTTGTCAAATGGATGGCGATGGCTTTTGTTGGCTTCATTGCCTTGAGGCCAGCTTACCCCTAGCGCCTGTAGGTCAACCGATGCCCCAAAAAACGGGCCAGAGAAGCCTGCAGGGACTTGCTGTGGGAAAAGCTGTGGCTGAAACGAAGGGTCGGTACACCGCTTGCTTTGATCTTGATGGTCCCACCACGGGTCTGGGTGCTCCCATCGCTGTCTGTATCATGAGAATAGGCGCGAAACACAAATCGTTCAATGGCGGGGTAGGCAAGTGCCAGGTTGTCCGCTTCTTCCGCCAGAATCTGCTGCGGGGCCATGGTCAGGTATTTGTCCTGATAGTGGGCCCATTGTTTCATCAAAGAAACGCTGCCCTTGAAAAACCCTTCTCCTCGGGCCCGAGCCGTTGCCGCCATCTGCCGGGCTTCCTGGTTTTGACGCTGACGGGAAAGATGGGCCAAAAGCAGCCTCTGGTCGGTGAAGACCAGCGTGCAGGGTATGCGCTTGAGAAAAGAGGTTTTGCGATGGACCCCCAAGAGCCAGACCACGCACTCCTGCTGCGGCGGACTGGTCTGTTGCTGGCCACAATGCGCGCAAAAACAGGCTTTGTCTGAAAGGGTCTGCCCACAAGCGTAACAAAACATGCGCTCGCCTCCTTGGGTCGATCGGGCACCAAGCCCAATGTAAACAAACCGGCGCCTTCAGCCAAAGGCCTTGCGCAAGGCCTCAAGCAGGTTGGGATCGTCGATCGCATCAGCGTGTCGCTCAACATAAGCTTGAGCAGCTTTGGGGTCAACCGGCCGGGGGCGATCCCCCACCAGCCTTTGGAAGTTTTTTTGTACGATCAGCTGGTAAGCCTGTCGAGACAAACCCAGACCCCCAAGGGTGAACCCCCAATAGTCGAAACGATCCTGACTGGCCAAAAAGCGCGTCATGGCACCGATGAGATCTGTCGGTGCTCCCTGAAATTCAGACCGCGCCATGTCGGTGCCAAAGACGATACGCTGGGCGTAAGCCTGGAAAAAAGATCGCCAGGCTGCTGGCCTTTTGGAAAAATTTTCATACATCTCCCGGCCCGGCGTGATGTCCAGCGTCACATGGGGGTAGGTATCCAGCAGGGCCTTTGCCCGGTCGGGAAAGTTTGACAGGAAAAAGAAGTGAGCAAAGGTGACCTTGAGCTTGGGAAAACGGTCCAGGACAGACAACACCTCATCATAGAGCTGCTCCTGTGTGAGAAAGCTCCCGTCGCCATAAAACCAACCAGCTTCCAGTGAAAAAGCCGGTGCCGTTTCACGATGCCAGAAGGTTTCCGGATCGGCAACATGCCAGATGACATGGGTGCCGGCCTCTTCCAGTTGGGCATAGAAGGCGTCATAAAGCGGGTCGTTTTGCGCCAGGGCCAAATTTTTACGGGTGGTGGGCTTGCCTTCCAGCAGCTTAATGCCATCAAAGCCCAACACTTCCAATTCCCGGGCCTGACCAGCAAAAAAGCTGCTGTCCAAACCCGCTTTTTGAACTGGCACGGACGGGTAAAGCAAGGCGCCGTGGGCGTAAAAACGGGGGTCCTGGTGCTTGAGCAAAAGGGCCAGCATGTTCTGGGTGACATCCCAAGGTTTTTCCTGTCCCAGGCAAGCCACGTTCACCGCCTGAAAACCGAAATGGTCGGCATAGTCTTTCATATAAGCCAGGCAGGGCAGGCTGTTGATGTGGACATGGCTGTCAATGGCCGCAGGCCAAGATGGATGCATGGCTGACCTCCTGTGTTAGAAAAAGCGTACTTGAATCATCGTAATCCGCATGTTGTGGTCGGCACCCAACCAGATCCTGTAGGTCCCCCAGTCATAAAGCAGGACATAAACAGGGTCATCGGGAACCACCTGCTCGACCTCACGAATATCTGTTTCTCCCATCAGGTTCAACACGGCAGAAACGGTCATGCCCACGTTCAAGTCTCCTCGGCTGAGGCTGAGGCTGTCGCTGATGATCAGTTCAAGGCCGTCATCATAACCAAAAACCAAGGCAAAATGGCCGTAATCGTACCCTTCCACCCCGTCTGCAAGCAGGGCTTCATCGTAAGCAGGCCCCAGATAATCCAGCACATCGGCTCTTTTCAGATACAGCAGGGTATCGATGTCTTCTTCGGTCAAAACAGCGGGATCACCAACCGGCATGCTTTGGATACACGCATCCAGTTCTGCTTGAAGCTGAAGAAGCGCCTGAGCCATCTCCTCGTTTTCCTGTGTGGAGGCAGCAAGGGTTTCTTGCAGGTCTTCCAGCTCCTGTGTCAGGCGTTGGATGGTTTCCTGGTCTTCGTCCAGCTGCGCATCTTGCTCGCCGACCCGTTTGCGTAGGCCATCGTATTTCACCTGAAGCAGAGCGTGGGCTTCTTCCAGTGCTTCCAAGGACGCATCAGGCGGCTCTTTTTCGAAGGCGGCGGCACAGCCTGTCAGAAGAAACAATGCAAGCAGAATACACATGGCCTTTTTCATAAGCGGTCCCTCCAGGTGCGGCAGGTCTTTCATACTGCCTTTAATTATAGCAGAAAACACCTGCCTGAAGCCTTTCTTCTGGAGGCCGCCGGTCTTTGGAGCCTGTAGCGTATTGCTGCTTTTTTTCACGTTTAACACGCACCTCAAACAGCAAGGTTTTGAAGCCTCAGCGGGCTGCGTTCAACCCCTTTTAACAACAGCTTGAAAGACAAGAAGCTTGCGCTTGGCGAGCAAACACCTCAGCTGCAGGACCATTCAAGCGGGCGGTATGGTTGCTGGTGATGCCTGCACGACCTTGTTGCCGAACCCCCATGCAATGACAGGTTCTTTGATTTTCACGTCGGAAAAAGCATGGTCTCGTTTTTAATGACCCGTTCCAATCGTCTGGTTGATCCAAATCGTTGCTGCGTTACCGTATCGGCTAGGCACC
>CAYXIM010000110.1:0-4101 GCA_964465385.1 uncultured Oscillospiraceae bacterium | reverse complement strand
TGCCAGCGTGCCCGGCTGCTGGTCGGTTGGTGCGTTGTGTCATCGGTTTCTCCTTGCCAAAATAACGGTTAAGGGTCATGTGAAACAGCTTCCAGCAAACGGCGTGCTTGACACAACCCTATCAAGCTTAGTCTGCCGCCTTGAAATTATAAAGCGGCCGGATGTGGTGGTCAATGGTGACCGTGTCCCGAATGTTTTGCACGATCTCTTCCATGGGTTTATAGGCAAAAGGGGCTTCATCGACGGTGGTGCGATCGATGGTGGTGGAATAAACACCTGTCATGGCCTTTTGAAAATCTGACAGCTTGATTTTGCGCCTGGCTTCCCGCCGGCTCATCAGGCGGCCGGCCCCGTGTGGGGCGGAGAAGTTCCAATCAGGGTTGCCCTTGCCGGTGCAAATCAGGCTGCCGTCGCGCATGTTGAGTGGTATCAGGACCCGCTCACCTTGCTGGGCGGAAATGGCGCCCTTCCTTAAAATCATGGTGTTTAAATCGATGTAGTTGTGGACGGTGGTCCAGCGTGCTTCAACCGGCAGATCAAGGTGGTTGATCAGCTTATCCATCATGGCCGTCCGGTTGACGTCAGCATAGGCCTGAACCACGGCCATGTCGTTGAGGTAGTCATCAAAGAGCTCTCCCTCGCAATAGGCCAGGGCTGCTTCCACCTGGCCGCGCAAACGGCGGGCTGCTTTTTTTTGATAAAGCTCAGCCACCTGCTTCCCCAGGTGGCGGCTGCCGCTGTGAACCACCACATACAAGCGTTCTTGTTCATCTACGGCCACTTCAATGAAGTGGTTGCCTCCGCCCAGGGTGCCGATACTCAAGAGGGCGCGTTCCTGATTGACCTGGCTCTTGCTTCGCAGCGCATCCAGGCGGACCCTGTCTGCCAGGGCATGGGGCTGTTTTCGGATGTTAAAGCCACTGGGAATGTGACGGCGGATGAATATATCCAATGCTTTGAAGTCCAGGCGGCTGGGGCCCAAACGGACGGTTTGCATGCCGCAGCCGATATCAACACCCACCAAGTTTGGCACCACCTTGTCCGTGATGGTCATGGTGGTCCCGATGGTGCAGCCTGCGCCCGCATGGGCATCCGGCATGATACGGATCTTACTGCCAGCCACAAACGGTTGGTCCAACAGGTGACGCACCTGATCCAGCGCTGATGCCTCAATGGTGTCAGAAAAGACCTTGGCCTGATTGTAGCGACCGGTTAACAACAGCATGGCTCTCCCTCCTCATATGTCTGTAGCCTGCACACTCTATTGTAGCAAATTACACTTTTCCCTGCCTGAAAGCTGAAAACAGCCGGCCTTTTCCCAGCAGCAGTCGGCCTGTTTGATCGCGCGCAGGTCTTTTTGTATAATAAAGGGGCAGTATGCGCGGCATCGCTGGCCGTCAGGCCGCTTCCAACCGCTCATGTTCCCGCTCAATGCACCCTCTTTTGACCGAAGGCCCGGTTTTTTAAAACCCGCAGCCAATCGGCTTGTTTCGTTCACCCTATTTGTTTGAACCGTCAACGTTGTTTTTGCTTTTGCCATCCCGGACCTTGCCAGGTTCAGGGCACCTTCATGAAAGGAGTGGTTGTATTGAGGGACACCATCAACCGGCCAGCCGGCTGGGAACGCTCGTGTTTATCTGTTTACCAACATGTGGACTTATACCTGGAAGGCCGCCGGGCGCGCCAGAACTGCCGGCGCTACCTGACCCGGACCGGGGGCGGCCTGGGAGGCAGCCGAAAGGCTTTCCAGCAGACGGTCTTGCCTTTCTGGCGACCTTATGGCCTGCGGCCCCGGAAAATGTGGTACGACTGCTACGGCCACCACGACGGCCACTATAACCCCTATTATATCCCGGAAGACCTTTATTGGCAGGCTGTTTACCCGGCTCTCAACCAGGTCAGCTTTCGCCGTGCGTATACCGATAAGTGCTTTTACCAGCGACTTTTTTCCCACTTCAAGCACCCCAGAACCATCGTCAAAAACAGCAACGGCCTCTTTTACGATGCACGAGATCAGCTTATCAGCCGGCAAAAAGCCAAACAGCTGCTGGCTGCGGAGTCACGTTTTGTGGTCAAGCCAGCCATCTACAGCGGTGAAGGAACGGATGTGCTCTTCCACGACCGGACCCTGGAGACCCCTTTGGATCCAGAGACCTTGTTTAACACGTACGGCCAAGGGTTTGTGATCCAGGAAGTTGTCCAGCAACACCCTGTGCTGGCTGATATCCATCCACCTTCCCTCAACACCATCCGCCTGATCTCCTTCCTGTTTCAGGGGTCGGTCCATATGACGTCAGCTATCTTGCGCATGGGTGTTGGCGGCTCCAGACTGGACAACATTTCTTCTGGGGGCCTGGCCTGCCCGATCGGCCCCGACGGCCGGCTGGCAAAAACAGCGGTCAACAGACGATCGCAACGAAAGACACAACACCCCGGGGGGACGGTTTTTGAGCAGGTCACGGTCCCCGCTTATGAACAGGTCCTGTCGGCCGTGGACCAGGCCCACCGGACCTTACCGCATTTTCGCCTGATCGGCTGGGATTTTGCCATCGATCAAGCCGGCGACCCGGTTTTCATCGAATACAACGGGGCACCCAGCCTCAACCAGATCTCCTGTGGCCCCCTCTTTGGTGATTTAACCCCTGACGTTTTGGCTTTTTTATTCTTGAGACGGCCTGAGCAAAATGTAGCATCAAAAGCCAGACCTGTCTTGTCACATGCTGAGCAAGACGCACAACTGATCCATTGATCAAGAAAGGATGACTGTATGAATATATCTGTTCTGGGCGCCGGAAATGGGGGCAGCGCAGTCGCTGCGCAGCTGAGCCTCAACGGCCATGATGTGTCCTTAATCAAAACCTCTCAGGGGATGCACGACCGGCATTTTCAAGCCGTGCAAAAAAGCCAAGCAATCACCTTGGTCGAAGACGGCCGGCATGTCACGGCCCCGATCAAACGGGTCAGCCGGGATCTGTCCTTGCTGCGAAACAGCCAGGTGGTCATCCTTTATATTCAAAGCCGCTACCATGAACCCCTGATCCGACGCCTCAAACAGCATCTGAAAAAGGGTCAGCTCTTGTTGATTAACCCCGGTTATTTGTCCACCGCTTATGTGCTCAAGCACCTGGCCCATCTGGATCTGACCGTTGCAGAAGCACAAAGCTCATTTCTCGATTGCCGCATCATCGAGCCTGGAATCATCCGGGTTGGTTTTCGAAATGTCCGCAACCCGCTGGGGATTTTCCCTGCCCGACACATGCTGAACGCGCAAAACCAACTGGACCAGCTGGGGTTTCCCTTCACGTACCTGCCTTCCGTTGTCGAAGCGGGCTTACATAACCCCAATCTCATCGTCCATACGGTTGGCGCCCTGATGAGCATCCCACGCATTGAGCGAAAAGGGGCCGCCTATTGCATGTACCACGAGGTCTTCACCCCAAGCGTTTGGCGCATCCTGGAAGCGTTGGACCGCGAAAAAATGGATGTGATGGAACAGATGGGAGCAGCGCGCCTGCCCTATGTGGAAGCCTGCAAACTCCGAAACACCCTGGATGAGAGCCGGGATGCCAAAGAGGTCTTTTTCTGGTACGCCGGGATGCCAACGCGCGCCAAAGGGCCAAGCGTGGTGGATTCCAGATACCTGTCTGAAGATGTCCCACAGGGCCTGGTTTTGTTGGAAAGCCTGGGCCGCCTGCTGGGCGTTCAGACACCGGTCTGTACAGGCATCATCCATTTGGCCTGCGCTGCTCTGGGCCGTGATTTACGGGCTGAGGGACGGACCCTTTCCAGTCTGGGCAAAGACAATGTATTAGCTTTGCTGGAAGACCGAAAAAAGCCTGTGCGCTACCGGGAAGAGGTCATTCCTTTTACAGTAAAAGACAAGGCATTGGATGATGTGGAACAATCCTCGTGAGACAACAGGCTGGCTGTCTGTTTTGTCAAAAAGTGACATGCAAGAGGGCGGGACATTCCCACCCGCTTGTTCGTGTTTTGTACAGGGTGCGTTCTCGTGTGGTTCAGGTCAGTAGCCAACCTTGGGCCAGAATTCAAAGGGCGCCGCGACTTCATCGCTGATGTAGACCATAGATTCAAGCACCTGAA
>CAYXIM010000109.1:0-4208 GCA_964465385.1 uncultured Oscillospiraceae bacterium | reverse complement strand
TTCAAGGTTGTACTCGATCAAGAGCTGGTTGAGTTCCGGGAAGGAAACCGTGCTGTAATCGGCCACAAACATGAGGCTGCCACCGGTCTGCAGGTACTTGGCCACCACCCGGCGGCTGTCTTCAGTCAGGTCTTTTTTGGGGGCCAGCATGATCAGGACCGAGCAGTCCTCGGGGATGGCGTCCAGGCCAAACAGGTCGACCGTTTCGACCTCGACGTTGTTGTTTTGAAGAAAACCGGTGATGATCTGGTAATCAGCCAGGTGGTCCGCCTCGTCCTGGCCCCGGGTGAAATAGACCACGGGGGTGGTTTCTGAGGTGACGTAATTGATGGCACCAGTGAAGCTTTGCTCGGCTGTCACGCCGTTGAGCACGGTGTTGTAGTTCTGATCGTAACCGATGTCGAAGACATCATAATAGCCAACCCGCTTGGCCTTGCCGGTTTTTTCAGAGCGGATGACAAACTCATCGGTGGTGGGCTTCAGGTTGCCGGTCGGGTCCAGCTCAGCCAGAATGTTGGGAAAGCGGTCGGGATCCACATAACGGACAGACAGCTGTCCCTTGGCCTGGGCCGCGTAATCTTCCAGCATGGGGATGATCCGCTGGTATTTTTGAGTGGTCTGTTCATCGAACAGGCCCACCACCTCCACCGGATCCTCCAGGGAAGACAAGATGTCACGTGAAACCGCGCCGATGGAAAACTGGTCACCGGTGGTCCAGTCCCATTTGAGGACATCGCCCAGGAAGTGGTCAAACACCACGTTAAAAGCCAGCACCACGGCAATGAAAAGAACTGTTGCAGTGATGGAGATCCGCTTGAGGTTGCGGTTGCGCTTGTCAGTCACCCGCTTGGGGCTTGTTTGTTTTTGATCGTGTTTTTTTGCTGCTGTGTTCATCTCAATTCACCTCTGGCTCCAGCGCCGTTTTTCCAAGATGCGGTTTGTCAAGTAGATAAAGACGGCCGCCATGCTGATAAAGAAGACAATCGGTGAAACTTCAAAGATGCCATTGATGAAGTTTTGAATCCGTGTGGTGGGGTTGAGCCATTGCAAGGCTTTGGTCACCGCCTGGCCTGCCGCATCGATTTGCAGGTCACTCAGGCCAAAGAGGTTGACCTTGTTGACCAAGGTCGAGGTCACTGTGCCCAGCATGCTGGAAACAAAGCCCAGGAGCATCAGGACCAGCATGATCACAAAGGAGATCACGGCCGCGATGATCTGGTTTTCAGTCAGGGCGGATGCGAAGCAGCCAATGGACACGTAAGCCACACCCAGGAAGACAAAGCCCAGGTAGGCGCCCAGGACACTGCTGTCGATGATCCCACCATAGAGGGCGGTCAGGAGCACATGAAGCAGGGTGCCGGCTGTCATGATCAGGTAGAGGGCCAGAGCGGCCAGGTATTTGCCCAGGACGATGTCCAGGCTACTGGCCGGTGAGGTGAACAGCAAGACCTCCGTCCCGTTCTTGCGGTCCTCGGAAAAGGTGCGCATGGTCAGGATGGGAACGATGATGAACAAAAAAGACTGGATGAAGTTGATTTCTCCAACCAGATCGATTTGGCTGAACAAAATGCCTGACGCAAAATACAAGCCGCTGATGGCCATGAAAATGGCAAAGAGCACGTAGCCGATGGGAGAGCGAAAGTAGGCCGCCAGCTCCCGTTTAAAAATTGCCAGTACGCGTGTCATAACCTTTAACCCCTCTTCCCTGTCTGCTGCACACCGGTGACCTGCAGGAAAATATCCTCCAGGCTCGGATCCAGTGATTTCATCTCGATCAGCGGCCAGCTGTTGCGGGCCAGTTCAAAAAAGACCTGTTTGCGGACATCCTGGCCCGTTTCACTTTCCACTTCATAAAGGGTGATCTGGTCTCTTTTTTCAAGCATCGGCTCAACGCGCTGGACGCCAGGGATCAGGCGAAGCCGCTGGGTGACCTCTTTTGCCGGCCCTTCAACCGCAATCTGGATGCGGGAGGTCTGGGCCATGGTCTGTGACAAGCCTTCCGGTGTGTCTTCGGCCGCAATGGCACCCCGGTTGATGATAACCACCCGTTCACAAACAGCCTGGACTTCAGACAGGATGTGGGAGCTGAGGATGATGGTGTGTTTTTGGCCCAGGTCTTTGATGAGGTTGCGGATGTCTATGATCTGCTTGGGGTCCAGCCCGACGGTGGGTTCGTCCAACACCAGCACTTCAGGGTTGCCAATCAGCGCCTGGGCCAGGCCAACGCGCTGGCGGTAGCCTTTGGACAAGTTCTTGATCAGGCGACCGGACACATCGGTGATGCGGACGCGCTTGAGGATCTCAGCCAGCTGGCGGATGCGCAAATCAGCAGACACACCTTTGAGTTCGGCAACGAACTTGAGGTATTCGATCACGGTCATATCCAGATACAAGGGTGGGTTTTCCGGCAAGTAGCCGATGCTTTTTTTGGCCAGCTGCGGCTCTTCTAAAACATCGTGCCCGTTGATGGTCACCGTTCCGGATGTGGCAGACAAATAGCCGGTCAGGATGTTCATGGTTGTGGTCTTGCCCGCACCGTTGGGGCCCAGAAAGCCCAGGATTTCTCCCTGCTTGACGGTGAAGGTGACATCGTCGACGGCTTTAATGTCTCCGAAGTACTTGACCAGGTTTCGAATTTCAATCATTGCTTTTCCCTTTCTGCCGGTAGCTCCGGGTGTGGTCTGTCGCTGACTGATTATATCAAAAAAAGCCGCCCGGATGAGCGGAGTTCACAATTGTTCAGATTTATGACAGGGCTCATGGCTTGGCCAGACGGGCCCGGGCCCTGAACACCGGCACCTGCCCATCGTGGTCGTGGGCTTCAATGTCAAAGGTCTGCGCATCGGCTCCCGGCACGGTGTAAAGGGCCAGCCGTGTCCCCAAGGCAGCCTCCCGCCGGTAGTGGATGTCAAAGGCCCGCAGATCCAGAGGCAGAAGCTGCGGGCTGCCTTGCGGCTGCCGGGCTGCCTGCAGGGCGTCCACAGCCCAGGCCACATAACGGGTGTTGTTGACGTGTTCGTTGCGGTCAATATCGCTGTAGTCGGCCTGCTTGACCAAACGCGGTTCGGAGGGCAGGTCACGGACAGGTGCCAGCCTGGGGCAGCCAGCTTCGTCGGTCTCAGGCACCTGATCGGCCCAGTCGCGGGGCAGGCGCGCCGGCCGGTGTTTTTTGCGGTCAACAACCAGCCACTCTGAAAGGCCCTGACCCAGCTGGTGACCTGTGCTGTCATAAAAACGATAGTGGCGCAAGAAAGTCAGGCGGCGCCGACCACTTTGCCAGGTCTGCACCGTCAGTTGGCCCGGCCAAAGCGGCCAGGCCTCCATGGTTACCGAAAGGCGGACTAAAACCCAGCACAGGCCGTATTCAAAGAGGTCCATCCCGCCGGTCATATCGTGAAAGTGGGCGATAGAGGCATCCTGCATCAGTGAAAACAGAGCGGCAGGCTGCAAGCGGTCCAGGTGGTCGGTGTCCGTGCCCCGGATATCAAAGGTGTAGCTTTTCCTGGTCTGGCCGGATGTCATGTGGCACCTGGCGCTTATCGGGCCGGGCCGGTCAGCTGGTAGTTAATTTTGGATGGGTTGTAGCGTTTGAGGTTTTTAAGGATGCGGTCATCTGGTGTGAACAAGAGCAAGGTGCGCTGGCCCTTGTGGTCAGCCACCAAAAACCAGTTGCGGTCTGATTTGGGGTGGGTGGAGCAATCCAAGGTGACCTGCCGGCCCCTGAGGGCCTGCTGATACGCCGGGCTGTCACAGCTGTCCAGCACATCAAAATCCCGGGCCTTGGCTGAAAAAACTCGTTTGCGCTTTCTTCGGGCGATAATCACATCGATATCCAGCTCCCCGTTGGTCACGATGTACTCAAATTCACGGTTTTGTGCGGTCAAGAAATGCCACAGGCCGTAGAGGATGGCCGCCAGCAAAATGGGAAACAACACGCTGACGTATTCGAGAAAAAACAAGAGGGCCAGGATCAGGACGAACGCAGCCACAAAGAGGCCGACAATCACCAGCACCTCTTTGCCGGTCTTATGGCGCTTCACAATTTTTTCAACAAACACATCATCCATGCGCATCTTCCTCCCACGGGTCGTTGCTTCTCATTCTAACCGAAAGCAGCCGATCCTTCCAGCCGGGCTTTCAAATAAGACAAGGGGTGCCCTGGGGCACCCCTTGATACGCGAATCGGTTGCTGGTAATCAGTACATGCC
>CAYXIM010000108.1:0-4215 GCA_964465385.1 uncultured Oscillospiraceae bacterium | reverse complement strand
GCGACCTGCTGGCCGACGGCCCCGCGACCGAGCTGGGCGAGATTGCCCTGGGCCGCAACGTCCTGATCGGCTTTATGACCTGGGAAGGCTACAACTACGAAGACGCCGTGCTAATCAGCGAGCGGCTGGTTCAGGATGATGTGTACACATCCATCCATATTGAAGAATACGAGTGTGAGGCCCGAGACACCAAGCTGGGGCCGGAGGAAATCACACGGGAGATTCCAAACGTGGGCGACGACGCCTTGCGTGACCTGGACGAACATGGGATCATCCGGATCGGCGCTGAAGTGCACGCCGGCGACATCATTGTTGGTAAAGTCACCCCCAAAGGAGAGACCGAGCTGACAGCGGAAGAGCGCCTTTACCGTGCCATCTTCGGTGAGAAGGTCCGTGAGGTCCGAGATACGTCTGTCCGCATCCCGCACGGTGAAAGCGGGATTGTGGTTGGTGTGAAGGTATTCACGCGAGACAATGACGATGACCTCAAGCATGGTGTCAACATGCTGGTCCGGGTTTATATCGCTCAAAAGCGGAAAATATCAGTCGGGGATAAAATGGCCGGCCGGCACGGCAACAAAGGGGTTATCTCCCGGATCCTGCCGGAAGAGGACATGCCCTTCCTGCCTGATGGAACCCCTCTGGATGTGGTGCTCAACCCCCTGGGCGTTCCGTCCCGGATGAACATTGGCCAGTTGCTGGAGGTCCATTTGGGCCAGGCAGCCAAAAAGCTTGGCATCAAAGTGGCCACACCGGTTTTCGACGGTGCGACCGAAGACGATGTCATCAAGGCCTTCAAGGAGGCCGACATCGATCCGGACGGCAAGACACTCTTGTACGACGGCCGGACCGGCGAGCCTTTCGAAAGCAAAGTCACGGTCGGCATGATGTATTACATGAAGTTGCTGCATCTGGTTGATGATAAGATTCACGCCCGCTCCATTGGCCCCTATTCCCTGGTCACCCAGCAGCCGTTGGGCGGAAAAGCACAGTTTGGCGGCCAGCGTTTTGGTGAAATGGAAGTGTGGGCCCTGGAGGCTTATGGTGCCAGCCACACCCTGCAGGAAATCCTGACCGTTAAATCTGACGATATCTCCGGCAGGACCAAAACCTATGAGTCGATTGTCAAAGGTGAAAGCGTGCCAGAAGCCGGCGTGCCCGAATCCTTTAAAGTACTGGTTAAAGAGCTTCAAAGCCTGGCCCTGGATGTCCGGATCTTCTCCGAGAAGAATGAGATGCTTGACATCAAGGAAACGGTTGAAGAGGAAGCGGATCTGCCTGAAATTGACCGGAGCAAACTCGATGAGCTGATCGGTATCAACATCATCGATGAAAGCCTTGCCCAAGCCGGTTTTACAGAGGGCACGCTGGCCGAAGACGGTCAGGTGACCGATGACAAGACCGAAGCGACTGACGACACCGAAGCATGACAGCCGGTTTGAACGGCATGCAGACGATTCACGGGCAAAAGGAGACAGTGTGTCATGTTTGAAATGAGCCATTTTGAAGCCATCGGCATTGGTTTGGCTTCGCCTGAAAAAATCCTGGAATGGTCCAGGGGCGAAGTTAAAAAACCGGAAACCATCAACTACCGGACCTTAAAACCGGAACGCGACGGCCTCTTTTGCGAGAAAATTTTCGGTCCGACCAAGGACTGGGAATGCCATTGCGGCAAATATAAGAAGATTCGTTACAAGGGTATTGTCTGTGACCGTTGCGGTGTTGAAGTCACCAAATCAAAGGTCAGGCGTGAACGGATTGGCCACATCAAGCTGGCCGCCCCCACCTCCCATATCTGGTATTTCAGGGGTATCCCCAGCCGCATGGGCCTGATTTTGGACATGTCACCGCGTAACCTGGAAAAAGTCCTGTACTTTGCGGCTTATGTGGTGATCGATCCGGGCATGAGCAGCTTCACCCCCAATCAGGTGATCTCGGAAAAAGAATACCGGGATGCCGTCGAACTTTACGGGCGCAACAGCTTTAAAGCCAAGATGGGTGCTGAAGCCATCAAGGAAATTTTGGCCAACATTGATCCCGCTGAAATGGCGGAAGAGCTGCGCGAAGACTTTCGCACGGCAACCGGCCAGAAAAAAGTACGCATCATCAAGCGGCTGGAAGTGGTGGAAGCCTTTAAGAAATCAGGCAACCGCCCCGAATGGATGATCCTGGATGTGCTGCCTGTGCTGCCGCCAGAACTGCGACCCATGGTCCAGTTGGACGGTGGACGCTTTGCCACCTCTGACCTCAACGACTTGTACCGCCGTGTCATCAACCGCAACAACCGGCTCAACAAACTCTTGCAGCTGGGGGCGCCCAACATCATTGTGCGTAACGAAAAAAGAATGCTGCAGGAAGCTGTTGACGCCCTGATCGACAACGGCCGGCGTGGCCGCCCGGTCACCGGTGCCGGCAACCGGGCCCTCAAATCCTTGTCAGACATGTTGAAAGGCAAGCAGGGCCGTTTCAGGCAAAACCTTCTGGGCAAACGGGTGGACTATTCCGGCCGTTCAGTTATCGTGGTCGGTCCAGAACTCAAGCTCCACCAGTGCGGCCTGCCCAAGGAAATGGCCCTGGAGCTGTTCAAACCCTTTGTCATGAAAAAAATTGTGGCTGCAGGTTTCGCCCATAACATCAAGGCGGCCCGCCGCCTGGTGGACCGTGCCAATGACCTGGTCTGGGACACCCTGGAAGAAGTCATCAAAGACCACCCGGTCTTGCTCAACCGTGCCCCAACCTTGCACCGCCTGGGCATTCAGGCCTTCGAGCCGGTCCTGGTTGAAGGCCGGGCCATTAAGCTCCATCCCCTGGTTTGCACCGCTTACAACGCGGACTTTGATGGAGACCAGATGGCTGTTCACGTGCCGCTATCAGCTGAAGCACAAGCGGAAGCGCGCTTCCTCATGCTGTCGGCCAACAACCTCCTCAAACCGCAAGATGGCAAGCCTGTCACAGTGCCCACCCAGGATATGGTTTTAGGCATCTACTACTTGACCATGGAAAAGGAAGACGAGCCGGGACAGGGCAAAGTGTTCTCATCGGTTGAAGAAGCCATCATGGCCTACGATGCACGCGAGTTGGGCCTGCATGCCCGCATCAAAGTGCGTTTGGAACGCAGCCTTGGTGGCCAGAAAGAAAGCGCCCTGGTTGAAAGCACCCTGGGCCGCTTCATCTTCAATGAAATGATCCCGCAAACGCTTGGCTTTGTCGACCGCAGCCTGCCGGAAAATGCGTTCACACTCGAATGTGATTTCCGGATTGGCAAACGAGAGCTGGGGCGAATCATCGAGCAATGCATCCAGCAACGTGGCCTGGCAGAGACCGCACTGATTTTGGATCATATCAAAACCCTGGGTTTTCACTATTCGACCGTGGGTGGCATCTCCATCGGTATTTTTGACATGATCATCCCGGACGTCAAGAAACAGTTCCTTGATGAAGCGGAAGACAAGGTGGACAAAGTCAACCAGCAGTTCCAGCGTGGCCTCTTGAACGAAGAGGGCCGCTACCAGGCTGTTGTTGAAGCCTGGCGTGAAGCCACGGATCAGATCACGGATGCGCTCAAGGATAACCTGGGTGCTTACAACCCGGTCAACATGATGTCGCAGTCAGGCGCCCGGGGTAACATCAACCAGATCAAACAGCTGGCCGGCATGCGTGGAAACATGAGTGACACGTCGGGCAAGATCATCGAGATCCCGATCAAATCCAATTTGCGTGAAGGCATGAACGTGCTGGAATTCTTCATCTCCAGCCACGGTGCGCGAAAATCCCTGTCGGATACAGCCTTGAAGACGGCTGACTCAGGCTACCTGACCCGACGGCTGGTCGACGTGGCCCAGGACGTCATTATCCGCGAAGAAGATTGCGGGACACAAAGCCATGTGATGATGTCAGAAGTGGCCTATGTTGGCTCCACCAAAGCCCGGCGGGTCATTGAATCGCTTGAAGACCGTGTTTCTGGCCGTTTTGCAGCCGAAGCCATCGAACACCCGGAAACCGGGGTCCTGCTGGTCGACCGCGACCAGCTGATCACAGCGGCTATCGCCCAAACCATTGCTGTTTCCGGCTTGACACATGTGCCCATCCGCTCGGTTCTGACCTGCCGTGCGCCCCACGGGGTCTGCGCCAAATGCTATGGCATCAACCTGGCAACCGGTGAGCCGGCGGTCATCGGTGAGGCAGTCGGCATCATGGCTGCCCAGTCCATCGGAG
>CAYXIM010000107.1:2261-4224 GCA_964465385.1 uncultured Oscillospiraceae bacterium | reverse complement strand
CAGTTCCTGATGTGGCGCTGCTTGATGGCTTTCGGCGCGTCACCCATGGCGCGGGCTGTGTTGTCAAACAAGACCTGCTTTTGAACAGCATCCATTAAGGCAAAGAGCTTTCGCGGCTGTGTGTAATAATCGTCATCATCCTCCCGGAAATTCCAGTGGTAGGCATCACCTTCGAGGGGCAGCGGCGGATCGTCATAAGCTGGCTGCTCCTGCCAGGCTTCTTCACTGTTGGGCTCATAGCCTACAACACTGCCGGCGTTGGCATCAACGCGCATGAGTCCGTCTCGGTGGTAGCTGTTGACAACCTTAGCCCGGGGGGCATTGACCGGGATCAGCATGTGGTTGACACCCAACCGGTAACGCTGGGCGTCTCCATAGGAAAAGAGCCGGCCCTGCAGCATTTTATCTGGTGAGAAGCTGATGCCCGGCACCACATGCGCCGGGTTAAAGGCGGCTTGTTCGACCTCGGCAAAGTAGTTTTCCGGGTTTCGGTTGAGTTCTAAAACGCCGACTTCGATGAGCGGGAAATCGCGCTTATACCAGACTTTGGTCACATCGAAGGGGTTGTAAGGCATTTTGTTGGCTTCTTCGTCAGTCATGACCTGGATGGACAAGGTCCAGCGTGGGAAATCTCCTTTTTCGATACTCTCGAAAAGGTCTCGCTGGTGACTCTCTCTGTCTTTGGCTACGATCTGTTCAGCTTCCTGATCAGTCAGGTTTTTGATACCCTGCTGGGTTTGGAAATGAAACTTGACCCAGACCCGCTCGCCCGCCTGGTTGATCATACTGAAGGCATGGCTGCCGTAGCCGTTCATGTGCCGATAGGAGTAAGGAATGCCCCGGTCACTCATGGTGATGGTCACTTGGTGGAGGGCTTCCGGCAAGGAGGACCAAAAATCCCAGTTGTTTTTGGCGCTGCGCATATTTGTTTTGGGATCGCGTTTGATGGCGTGGTTTAAATCAGGGAATTTCAGCGGGTCGCGCAGGAAAAAGACGGGTGTGTTGTTGCCAGCCAGGTCCCAGTTGCCTTCATTGGTGTAGAACTTGATGGCAAAGCCACGGATGTCCCGTTCAGCATCGGCGGCACCCCGTTCACCAGCGACGGTTGAAAAGCGGGCAAACACATCCGTTTTCTTACCCACATGCGAAAAAAGATCCGCTTTGGTGTAGGCAGTGATGTCGTGGGTGACGGTGAACGTCCCAAACGCGCCGGAACCCTTGGCGTGCATCCTACGCTCGGGTATGACCTCACGGTCAAAGTGTGCCAGTTTTTCCAGGTACCAGACATCTTGCAGGAGCATGGGGCCCCTGGGGCCAGCGGTTACAACGTTTTGGTTGTCGACGACGGGTGCGCCGGCAGCGGTTGTCAGGGGATGTTTTTTTTCTGTACTCATCTTGAAGCCTCCTCTGGGTTGTTTTTTGCCAGGCATGTCTGACAAATGCCCTTGAAAAGGGCGGTTCGTTCGGTTACATGGTGGGCCTGCAGACCCTGGGTCTGGGCGTGCTGAAGGTCAATGTCAAAATCGTAGAGGCGGTTGCAGACCTTGCATTGAAAATGGCTGTGGTTGTGTTCTTTCAGATCAAAACGGTCGCTTGTGCCGTCATAGGAGATAGCCTTGACCAATCCGGCTTCCTCAAAAGCTAAAAGGGTTTTGTAGACGGTTGATTTGGACAGCGCCGGAATGTCGTCTTTGAGCGCCTGATAGATCTCATCAGCTGAAGGATGGTTTTGGTGGGTGGTTAAATGCTGCAAAATACGGATGCGCTGATAAGAAGGGCGCATCTTTTTTTCTTTCAACAGGGCTGCAAAATCTGCGTGTTTCATGCCATCACCTAACTCAAGAACTGCTCTTAATTAATAATCATTATTATATAAGCTTGATGATGATTTGTCAAAAAGGCAGGCATTTTCAGCTGGTTGATCTTCAGCTGTCTGTATACCCATCTTGCGTCAGACGACCAT
>CAYXIM010000107.1:0-2251 GCA_964465385.1 uncultured Oscillospiraceae bacterium | reverse complement strand
CCCAGATAGGAAAGGGATCGCCCAGATACTTGGGTTCGGGCTTGATGATTCGACATTCCAGGAAGGCCTTGACCCGGGCGGCAAGCTCTCTGATGCGGTAGTATACAGCCTTTTGGTAGGGGCGCAGGTCGCTGGACACACCGGTCACATGCAGGTCCAGGTGCTTGGCGATGTAAAGGGCCCGGTTGAGGTGAAAAGTCTGAGTCACCACGACAGCGCGCTGCACCTCAAAGACATCGCGCGCCCGATACAGGGTGGCGTAGGTGTCAAAGCCGGCGTGGTCCAGAAAGATATGCTCGAGCGGCACACCCTGTTCCACCAGGTAGCGGCACATGACCCCGACCTCATCGTAGTCTTTCTGGCCGTGGTCTCCAGACAGCAGGAAGCGGTCAGACCAGCCGTCCTGATAAAGGGTCAGGGCCTGATCCAGGCGATCACGCAGCATGAGGCTGGGCTGGTCACCGATCACCAGGGCACCGGGAACAATGATGCAATCGAGCTTATCTTGGGGTTTTTCGGTCTGCATCAGGCTCCGGCCTGTTTTCTCGACCACCTGGTCAATCCAAAAAAGACCGCCCCCGCCACTGGCCACGCCGATCACCAGCACCCAAATCATGAGCTTGCCGGCTTTCTTTTTCTTGTTTGTCACACGCGGTTTGTATGCCATGGTGCACCACCTTTCGACCATTATCAAAAGAGATGGATCTTTTGTCAAACAGATGCTGGTCATGGCTGGTTGGACGGTGGTCCGATCAGGTATAATGGGACAACCAATGAGGAGGGCTGCCTATGAAGCACCTGGATCAAAACAAGACCCCCATTGTCACAGCGCTGGAACACGTCATGCACCAGCGGCTGGTGCCTTTTGATGTACCCGGCCACAAACACGGCAAGGGCAACCGGGCCTTGACCGAGCTGCTGGGCGAACGCTGTCTTCGCATGGACGTCAATTCCATGAAACCCTTGGACAACCTCTGTCATCCCATTTCTGTCATCCGGGATGCTGAAGCTCTGGCAGCCGATGCGTTCGGTGCGGCAGCTGCCTTTTTCATGGTCAACGGGACAACCTCCTCGGTCCAGGCCATGATCCTGACAGCCTGCAAAAAAAATGAGAAAATCATCTTGCCCCGCAACGTCCACCGCAGTGTGATCAACGCCCTGGTGCTCAATGGTGCCGTTCCAGTCTATGTCAACCCGCAAATTGACGACCGCCTGGGCATTGCCCTGGGCATGGCGCTGGAAGACCTGGAAGAGGCCATGGCTTCAAACCCGGATGCCAAAGCGGTCCTGGTTAACAACCCCACCTATTACGGCATTTGTTCCAACCTGCCTCGTATCGTTGAAAGCGCCCATCGCCGTGGCCTCTTGGTCCTGGTTGATGAAGCCCACGGCACCCACCTGAGTTTTGGAGCGGGCCTTCCAATCTCAGCCATGGCAGCCGATGCCGATATGGCCGCGGTCAGCATGCACAAATCAGGTGGTTCGCTGACACAAAGTTCTTTGCTTTTATGCGGCCCTGGGGTCAACGCCAGCTATGTCCGTCAAATCATCAACCTGACGCAGACCACAAGTGGTTCCTACCTTCTGATAGCCAGCTTGGACCTGTCTCGCAAAAGCCTGGCTTTGAACGGCCGGGATATCTTTGCAAAAGTTGTTGACATGGCAGACTATGCCCGCGATGAGATCAATGAGATCGGGGACTATTATGCCTACGGGCGTGAGTGCATCAACGGAGACAGTGTTTTTGACTTCGACGCAACCAAACTGGCTGTCAACACCTTACAGACCGGGCTGGCTGGCATCGAGGTCTATAACTTGCTTCGGGATGAATACGACATCCAGATTGAATTTGGTGACCTGAGCAACATCCTGGCTTACCTGTCCATGGGGGACCGCATCCAGGACCTGGAACGCCTGGTCAGCGCCCTGTCCGAGATTCGCCGCCGCTACAAAAAAGAACAAAGCGGCCTGATGTCCTATGAGTACATTTCCCCGCACGTCATCCGGACGCCGCAGGAAGCGTTTTATGCCCCCAAAACACAGGTTCCCATCGAAGCGTCGGCCGACCGCATCTGCAGTGAATTTGTCATGAGTTATCCACCGGGGATCCCACTGATCGCCCCTGGGGAACGGATAACAGATGAAATCATCCGAACCATCCTGTATGCTAAGGACAAAGGCTGTTCCCTGACCGGTACAGAAGATTTGGCTGTCCGGCAGATTAATGTTCTGGTGGAGTGATTGTATGAAA
>CAYXIM010000106.1:0-4236 GCA_964465385.1 uncultured Oscillospiraceae bacterium | reverse complement strand
TTGCGACCTCTTGCACCCCAAGCAAGCACTCTAGCCACCTGAGCTACACCCCGACGCGCGATATTCATTGTAGTGGGCAGTCTTCTTTCTGTCAAGCGATCAGGAACCGGTAACCGGCCAAGCCGGTTACCGGTTGATCTTGCTTAGAAGTGTCGTTCTCTGCGCGGCTTGTTGTCGTCTGATGCGTCACGCTGCACGGGGCGGCCACGGCCACCGCCTGAGCGGTCTCTGCTGTCACGGCCACCGGATGGGCGGTCTCTGCCGTCACGGCCGCCGCCACGCCTGCGGTCAACCCGGGGAGGACGGTCCTGAGAACTGGGCTCAAAGGCCTGGTAATCAGCCGGTTTTTCCTGGGTGTCGCGAATGGACAGGTTGATACGGCCCTGGCTGTCAATTTCAACCACCTTGACCTGAACGATGTCGCCTTCTTTAACGACGTCTTCCACGTGCTCAACACGCTTCCAGGCCAGTTTTGAAATATGCACCAGCCCTTCTTTGCCGGGCAGGAATTCAACAAAGGCGCCAAAGTTCATCAGGCGGGTCACAACCCCTTCAAACACCTCACCCACCTCGGGATCATTGGCGATCCCCTGGATGATTTTCAGGGCACGATCAGCCGCTTCAGAGTTGGGCGATGCCACAAAGACCCGGCCATCGTCCTCGATGTCAATTTCAACGCCGGTCTCCTCAATGATGCGGTTGATCACTTTACCGCCGGAGCCGATGACGTCACGGATCTTGTCGACCGGGATGGTGGTCTGGATGATCTTGGGGGCATAAGGCGACAGGTCAGCACGCGGCTTGTCAAGGCAGGGCAAGATGGCTTCCTCGATAATCTGCTTGCGGCCTTTTTGGGTCAGGGCCAGCGCATCGTGGATCATCTTGTGGGTCAAGCCATCCACCTTGATATCCACCTGGATGGAGGTGATACCCTGGGTCGTGCCGGCCACCTTAAAGTCCATGTCTCCAAAAAAGTCTTCAATACCCTGAATGTCCATAAACATCAGGTAATCGTCAGCCGCGGCATCTTTGACGATCAGACCCGCAGATATGCCGGCCACAGGCCGCGTAATGGGCACACCTGCATCCATCAGGGCCAGGGTGCTGGCACAGACGGCACCTTGCGAAGTGGATCCGTTGGACATCATGATCTCAGAGACGCAGCGGATGGCATAGGGAAAGGCATCCTCGGAGGGCAGGACCGGCACCAGAGAGCGTTCTGCCAACGCCCCGTGGCCGATTTCACGCCGGCCGGGTGAGCGGGCAAACTTGGCTTCACCGGTTGAATAACCGGGCATGTTGTAATGGTGCATGTAACGTTTTTCGTCTTCGTTATCCAAGCCATCCAGGTGCTGCACTTTGGACAAGGGTGCCAGGGTGCAGGATGTCAACACCTGGGTCTGACCGCGCTGGAAAAGGCCACTGCCATGCACGCGGGGCAAAAGGCCCACTTCACCGGAAAGGGCACGGATCTCGTTGAGGCCACGGCCATCAACCCGCCTTTGTTCGGTCAGCAGGTATTCGCGGACCACGTCCTTTTGCAGGCCGTCGACCGCATCAGCTACCCAGGGGCTCCAGTCGGGGTTTTCTTCGGCGAAAGAAGCTGAAAGCTCAGCCGAAATGGCACGAACGGCCAGATCCCGAACGCTTTTGTCTTCTGCCAACACAGCCTGACGCATCTTGTCATAGGCTTGTGCCCGGGTTGCCTCCCGAACGGCCTCAGGCAGCTGAATGGATTCATAGTCGAATTTTGCTTTGCCAATTTCAGCAACGATGTCGTCGGTAAAGCGGCACAGCTCCTGGATGGCCTTGTGACCTGCCAGAATACCCTGATAAACCTGCTCATCCGGCACTTCGTTGGCGTTGGCCTCGATCATGCAGATCTTGTCGTGGGTACCAGCCAGGGTGATCAGCATGTCAGAGACCTGGCGCTGGGCTTCGTCGGGGTTGATGACAACGGTGCCGTCAACCAGGCCGACGTGGACACCGGCGATGGGCCCGTTAAACGGGATGTCAGAAATGCTGGTGGCAATGGCCGAACCGATCATGGCGGCGATTTCTGGTGCGCAGTCCTGATCAACCGACAAGACCAGGTTGTTGATGGCGACAGCGTGGCGCAGGTCGTCCGGGAACAGGGGCCGCATGGGCCGGTCAATAACCCGGGCCGTTAAAACGGCCTTTTCCGTTGGGCGGCCTTCCCGCTTGATGAAACCGCCGGGAATTTTTCCGACACTGTACATCTTTTCTTCGTAGTCGACGCTGAGTGGGAAATAATCAATGTCAGGCCTGGGTTCAGCGGAAGCGGTCACCGTCGACATGATGACCGTATCCCCGTAACGGACCAGGCAGGACCCGTTGGCAAACTGGGCCAGTTGGCCAGTCTCAATGACCAGCGGCCGGCCGGCCAATTGTGTTTGAAATACTTTTTTCATAAAAGCCTCCTTAAGGTTTTTGTGCAAACCTGCGGAGCGGTAGTCTGTAGCGTGCATTCCCGGTCATGCCGGACGCGCAAGCTACCTGCTACAGCCCGCAGGTTTCTTCTGAACGATGAAACTGGTGAGCGAAGGTCGCTCACCAGCAGCATGCGTTACTTTCTCAGATTCAATTTGCTGATGATGGTACGGTATCGTTCGATGTCCATCCGCGTCAGGTAGTTGAGCATGCCGCGGCGTTGTCCGACCAGCATCAGCAGTCCCCGGCGGGAATGGTGGTCGTTCTTGTGCACCTTCAGGTGCTCGGTCAGGTAGTTGATCCGTTCGGTCAGCAAGGCGATTTGGACTTCCGGTGATCCGGTGTCCCCTTCGTGCAGGCCGTAGGTCTCAATGATTTCTTTTTTACGTGCTTTGTCCATGGTTCCTCCTCGGTAACTGCCTGTGTCAACGTAATCGGTCGGACTGTCCGAAAACCTTGAGCATGGCAAACTAACTCATAATGTATCACATCACTGTGTCGCTGTAAAGGATGGTTTTACAGGGTCTGGCGGTAGCTAAACGTCTGGCCCCGATCCTGGATAACCACCTCATTGGCTGGCTCCTGCGCCGTGTCCAGTGCCTCGGTGTAGCCGACCGGCCGGACGGCCAGGCCCAGATCAGCACCCAGGCCCACAAGGGCATCAACCGCCTGGGGGTCGCAAACCAGTTCCATGCGATGGCCCATGTTGAAGACCTGGTAGAGTTCTTGTTCGGGCATCAGGCCGGTTTCACGGATGGCTTCAAACAGGGGCGGTGTTTCAAAAAGCTGGTCTTTGACGTAGCGGATCTTGTGGCCAAAGCGACCGGACTTGGTCAGGCCACCACCGGTGCAATGGATGGCAGCGGCAATCGACGCCCGGTGAAGGCGGTAGGCTTGACGCAAAAAAGGCAGGTAGGTTCGCGTGGGTGACAGCAAGGCCGCACCCACGGTCAGGCTGGATCCAGGCAGGCGGTCGTGCAAGCGCCAGGGCCCACAGTAAGCCAGGCCGGGGTCCAAATCGCTGGCAAACGATTCGGGGTAGCGGGACCGGTAGCGGCTGTGAAGGAGGATATGACGTGCTGCCGTCAGGCCGTTTGAACCAATGCCGGAATTCTCCTCTTCTTCCCCGTCCATCTGTCCAAAGGACGCCAGGCCCAACACAACCTGACCCGGCTTGATGCGGGACGGATCGATCAGGTCTGCCCGGGGAAAACGGACAAAAACAGTGGCGTCACAAACGAGCGTCTGGACCAGGTCGCCCACGTCGGCGGTCTCCCCGCCGGTCACCAGCAAGCTGATGCCCTGTTCTTTCAGGCGGCGGGCCAGGCGGTCGTAACCGCCAATGAGGGCAGTCAGGGCCGCCGCATCCACCCGGCCGGCATGGCGGCCGATGGTGTTAGACAAGTAAAAGCCGTCGGTTGCGCCGACACAGGCCAGGTCGTCGGTGTTCATGACAGCCGCATCCTGGGCCAGGCCGGCATACCAGGCCGGGTCACCACTTTCCTGGGCCATCAGGTAGGCCACAGACGATTTGCTGCCGGAACCATCTGCATGCAGGGCGGCACACCAGGCTGGGTCACCAGCCGGATCGGGCACCACCTTGCAAAACAAGCCGGGCTTTAAGCCCGGATCTTGGTCAGCGATGGCCACATGCACATCGTCCTTGGTCGCAGAAACACCTCTGGACAGGTAAAAAGATTCAGTCATGATGGTCCTTTCTTATGTTCAGTTGTTTTCCGGGATAACCTGTAAGCCGGGTCCTGTCTTGGACAACCATCTATCTAG
>CAYXIM010000105.1:2317-4261 GCA_964465385.1 uncultured Oscillospiraceae bacterium | reverse complement strand
GATCTCCTGACCACAGTCTAATGCGGCAAGGAACAGGCGTCAATCGGGCTGCCACACCTGGCTTGAATGGTGTATCATACAGACGGTTGAGGAGGGATAACCATGAAAACCAACACGTCTTTTTCGATCCGGTGGTTGACCATTGCCAGCTTTGAATTCCGCCTGGGAGATCAAACGGTTCTGTCGGACCCTTGTGTGACCGACTCCCCCGGCACCGACCTGACGGCATCTTGTTTTCAAGCAGCCGATCTGGTTTTTCTGACCCACATCCATTGGGATCACGTCCTGGATCTGCCGGATTTGGTCAGGCGCTTCGATCCAAAAATTTGTGTGGGTGCACCCAGTGCCATGCCCCTGGCCCAGTGGCTCAACCCCCGGGCCAACCGGCTGATCCCCATGACCCCTGACCTGACTTTGGATTTTGGCGCCTTCAGCCTTCGGGCCCTCTACGGCCGACACACCGACATCGGCCAGCCCTTTCTGGATGCCACCCGAAAAACGGAACAAGATCACCGGGTTCGGCACAATCCGGCACTTCAGGCCATGCAGGGCTGGGGTCTGATCGATTTCACCAACTACTTGATCACAAGCCAGTCGGGGCTCAAGATTTTGTTCTGGGGTGGTAACGTGAGCACAGAACAGGTTCACTTGCTCAAGGGCCTGCAGCCAGATGTGGCCATTTTGCAGTATTCCCGGCAAAGCGCCCAAGAACTGGTGGACCTGGCCAGGGCCATCGGCTGCTCGACCATCATCCCCCATCACATGGACCTTTACCAGGAGCCAGCGGTTTACCGGCCGCGGATTGAGCACCTGCAGGCCTGCCTGAATGAGCAGGTGCCCGGTTGTACCGTTTTACAGGCTCAGCAGGGGCACTGGTACGATTACGATCCCCAACGTCGCACCTTCCAGCCGTCAGTCAGCTGACGGGACGGACGCGCTTTCAACCCGGTCACGGCCCTTTTGCTTGGCCCGGATCAGGGCTTCTTCTGCAGCTTGCAAAACAGCTTGGCCCGTTTTGCCATCTTGTGGAAAGCAGGCCAGGCCACAAGACAGGGTGGGAGCGGCAAGGGTCCGGCCGTTCACTGTAAACGTCCAGGTTTTAGCCAATAGCCGCAGGCTGTCTGCACGTTGGTGTGTCGCCCGGAAGGAGGTGTCCGGCATGACCAGGACAAAGGCATCACCGCCATAGCGGCAGGCGATGTCGGCGTCACGAATCCGCGCAGCCAGCCTTTGGCCGACTTCTTTAAGCACCTCATCTGCAGCTGTGTGGCCATAGGTGTCCTGCACAGTTTTGAAATGATCCAGATCGATCAAGATAACCCCCAGGCCGCTGCCTCGGCGGGTCACACGGCTGATTTCCCGGCGGATGGTCTCATCCAGGTAGCCGCGGTTATACAGGCCTGTCAAGGAGTCACGGATGCTAAACTCTTTTATTTTGGCTTGCTGATCGATAAATTGCCGGGTCTGTTGGCTGATCAGCTCCAGAAAGGTCTGGATGATCTGGTTGATACCAATGCTGGCAAAGAGGATAAAGAGCAAGAACAGCAAAGGGGCAACCCATCCGGCGCTCAGCCGACGGGGATCTGAAGAAAGCAACAGGAGCAGGCCCAGCGGCTGGGCGAGAATCACGGTCGTGGCCAAGGTCCGGCCCAGCAAAGCTGCGGCCAGCAGCATGGGCAGGGCGACAAAATAATAGGGGCCAACAGCCGTTCCCGATCGAACCCCCTCATCCACGAAAAGGACCAGCCAGACAACGGCCAGGCTGGCGAAAACGGATAAGAGACCGGCTAAGCGGGGTTGGCGCTTGCGGTTGAGGACCCAGGCAGCCAGAAAAAACAAGGTCAAGCCAGGCAGGAGCAGAAGTAAGAGGGGAAAATACCCTGAAAGCCTTCCCTGCATCACAAGCAGGACCAGGCTGGTGACTCCCAGCAGGAGCGTCAGAAA
>CAYXIM010000105.1:0-2288 GCA_964465385.1 uncultured Oscillospiraceae bacterium | reverse complement strand
TCAGGCGGGTGAGCCAGTCGGTGGGCAGGCCTTCCTCCTGGGCAGGTAAACCGGCCAGCCACATGCCAAAAGACCGTGCGGGTGCTCGTTTTTTCCCGGTGTCGGGAGGGTCTGCGTGAGGCATCGTGTCATCTCCTTCGTGCTGTTAAAAGCGCAGGACGGCTGCGCAGCCCTGGTGGTCGGGCAGGTCTGTTTCTTCCAGCAGGAACACCTGACCGCCCTGTTGCAGGGTCAAACGGGCGGCCAAGCCAGCCAGGTCAGGTTCACCAAAGCGGTCCGGGCGCGATCGCAGGGCCAGCACGTGCCCTTGTTCCGGGTCCCAGTCGCCGAAGACAGGCCGGTCTTTTTGAACAAAAAGGGTCTCCACACGACCGGCCCGGGCGACAGGCAGAACCTGGCCGATGGAACGGATGGTCCGGCCGGAGCCAGCTGCTTGGCGGTATCTGGCCAGGGCCTGTTCCCGGCTGCTGGCCAGAAGGGGGCGGGCGATCTGCCAAGCACGTGTCAACAGATCCTGGCTGTTGAGGGTTTCCGGTGATCCGGAGACGTTGTCCTGGGCCAGGCGCGGGTCTTTGAACACGGCACGGAACGCAGCAAAGAGGTGGTCGACACTGTTGACCACCAGGGGTTTGTCTTCTTCCAGAAACGGTGTGATGGCTTTACCCAGGCGGCGGAAAAAATTGGCGGTTCGTTGTCTTTCCTGGCGGCTGAGTGAGCCAGACCCATGGAAAATGGTGCCTGCGGCTGAGCCGCCAGAGCCATGTTGCTGCAATTGCCTTTTGGCGGCAGACTGATCCAGCTCATCCTTGAGTGACCAGGGTTGGTCCAGCACCAGCTCCGTGCGTTCATAGGGGTTGGCGCGGTAAAGACGTGCGTCATCCACACTCAGGTTTAAGAGGAAAAAGCTGTCGTCAAGGGCCAGATCGTGAATCAAGGGCAGCAAACACCACTGTGAGTCGATGGTGACGGCTTCCCGGCAGGGGTGGCGCAGGGAAAACCGAAAAAAGGCATCTTCTGCCACAAGCAGGGCCAAGCCCCGGTCTTGGTGCTCCCAAAAGAGCACATCATCAACCAGGGCATCTGCCACTTGCAGCAAGTGCGCCGTTTGCTGGGGCTTCAAAGACCGTTTCCTGAGGGCCTGTTCGGTGGCCCGCAACATGTTTTTAAGTCGGATCGCCCCTTGCCGGGTGTCGGCTCCGACTTTTTCGACAGGCAGGTAGAAGCTGATAGATGGATCGGACTGCCGGTTCAGCAGATCGGTTAAGGCCTGTTGGGTCGGTCGGTTCATGGTTCGTCCTCCCTTCACTGGCGGATCGGCTGTGACACTTTCATTATACCAGCCTCAGCGGAGCGGACAAACCTTTGTCTGCGTGTCCTGATCTCAAAACAGTCACAGACACAAAAAAACCGGCCGGAGCCGGTTTCTTTGTGTGCAGAACACGCTTATGCTTTTTCTTTTCTGAAGCAAAGGAACCAATCCAGGCAATACTCGTTGTCTGCGGTTTGCTCCACACGCTCCTGGGCGCTGCCACAAGATCCGGGCGGCGGGACGATGACGTCATCTCCCGGCTGCCAGTTGGCCGGCGTGGCGATGGCTTCCCGATCTGCCTTTTGCAACGCAATGATGACCCGTTTGATTTCTTCCATGTTGCGACCGGTGGAAGCCGGGTAGTACATGATGGTGCGGACAATGCCCTTGGGGTCAATGATGAAGACGGCGCGCACAGCCTGCGTCGATGAGGCACCAGGCTGAACCATGCCATAGAGCCTGGAGACATCCATCTTCAGGTCTTCGATCAAGGGAAAGTTGACTTCGACATTTTTCATGTCGCCGATGACAATTTTTTCCTTGATGGTCCGCAGCCAGGCAATGTGTGCGTAAAGGCTGTCGATAGAAAGGCCGATCAACTCGGTGTTGAGGTCACGGAAGTCTTGCTCCATGGTGGCAAAGGTCATGAATTCGGTTGTGCAAACAGGGGTGAAGTCAGCAGGGTGGCTGAATAAGATTACCCATTTGCCTTTGTAATCCTCGGGAAAACTGATGTCGCCTTGTGTGGTGACCGCCTTAAAGGCTGGTGCCGGATCGCCGATAAGTGGGAGTCTGGTTGTGTTTTCTTCCATTGAATGTGCCTCCTTTTGGCCGGTGGTGGGGTGGATAACGGTTCATACAGCCACAGTATATAATGAATTGGTAACAATAACAGTAACAAAGTTACATAACACTCACTGTTATGTCGTAAAGAGTATGATTTATTCGCTGCTTTTTGTGACCGATGTGCCCACTTGTT
>CAYXIM010000104.1:0-4444 GCA_964465385.1 uncultured Oscillospiraceae bacterium | reverse complement strand
TCACCATAGTCCTGGCTCTGGGTATGAACCGGATGGTCAGGCGTAATGCGATTGTCAAACGATTGCTGGCAGTAGAGACCCTGGGCTGTACAACGGTGATCTGTTCTGATAAAACTGGCACTTTGACGCAAAATGAGATGACTGTCAGCAAAGTCTTTGCTGGTGGACGCCTGTTCACAGTTACAGGCAATGGCTATGCCCCGGAAGGGAAAATAATGCTGGCCGAAAACCAGGCTGAACTAGCTGATCAGCCTGGTCTTTTGGACCTGCTTGCCGCCGCTGCCCTCGCCAATGATGCCAGTCTAAAAACAGTTGATGGCCTGTACACAATCATTGGTGATCCAACAGAAGCTGCCCTGTTGACCCTGGCGGCCAAGGCTGGCCTGACGAAAGGTCAGCTGAATCAATCTCACCCCAGGATTGCCGAGATACCTTTTGATTCCGAACGCAAAATGATGACCAGTGTTCATGAAAACTATCTTCCGGATAGCCTGGTTTCTTTCACCAAAGGAGCGCCAGATATCATTATCAGCCGCTGTAACCGGCTCTTGGAAAATGGCCAGGCAATCTCTTTTACGGATGAGCAAAAACAAAGAATTTTAACAGTGAACAACGAACTGGCTGGTTCTGCTTTAAGGGTACTGGCTTTTGCCAGACGTGAGCACTCCGATCTGCCTGCTGAACTGAGCCCGGATGCTGTGGAAACTGGTCTGGTTTTTCTTGGTTTGGCCGGCATGCTGGACCCACCCAGACAGGAAGCTAAAGAAGCAATCAGCCTGTGCAGACAAGCCGGCATTAAAACAGTTATGATCACCGGCGACTATAAAGATACGGCCTTTGCCATTGCCCGCCAGCTGGGGATGACCCAGGATCAGGACCAGGCTCTGACTGGAACAGAACTGGATAATTTGTCTGATCTAGAGCTCAAAAATGCAGTCAACCAGACCAAGGTTTTTGCCCGGGTGTCACCAGAGCATAAGGTGAGGATTGTTGCCGCCCTTAAAGCAAACGGAGAGATAGCTGCCATGACAGGAGACGGGGTCAACGACGCCCCAGCCCTCAAAAAAGCCGATATAGGCGTGGCCATGGGTATTACGGGCACGGATGTAGCTAAAAACACAGCTGATCTGATCCTGACTGATGACAACTTTGCCAGTATAGTAGCTGCTGTTGAGGAAGGCAGAATCATCTATGAGAACATCAAGAAGTTTGTTTACTTTTTATTATCCTGCAATGTCGGCGAGATTATTTTGGTCTTTACCAGTATCCTGCTCGGCCTGCCGGTCCCTCTGCTGCCGATCCAGCTGCTCTGGCTCAACCTGGTCACAGACAGTTTTCCAGCCCTGGCCCTGGGTGTGGAAAAAGGCGATCCGGAGATCATGCAGCAAAAACCGCGCGATCCCAATGAACCGATCTTGAATAAAAGTATGTTGCTGGGCATAGGCCTGCAAAGCATTGCCATTGCTGCTGCATCTTTGGCTGCCTACCTCTGGGGTATGCGCCACTTTGGCCCAGACAACATCCAGGCAGCCAGAACCTTGGCCTTTGCCACCTTGGCTACGGCCGAGCTGTTCAGGGCTTTTTCCATCCGCTCAAGCAAGCACACCGTGTTTGAGATTGGCCTTTTTTCCAACCGCAAACTGGTCCAGGGCGTAGCGGCCTCTTTTTTGCTTATGCTGGCTGTGCTCTATCTTCCCTTCCTCAATCCCATTTTTCACACATCTCCTCCAAGCCTGGCTCATTGGGGAATAATTGTCGCATTTGGGTCTATCCCTTTTATTTTGGGAGAAATAGTCAAGCTTTTTTTTCGAAAAAAATATAACTAGGGTGCGCTACGGGAAGTGTAGCCGCTGGCAACAGGGTTTTTGGAGCGAACCACAATATAATCATGTGCAAGATGAACAATCCAAATCGGTCAAAAGCCATGAACTGCCCAGTGGCTTTCATGGTGCACGCATCTTTAAAGATAAGCGCTGGATGAAACTGTCTTGAACCATTCCCTGAGACATGCGGGGAAACGTACGCCAAATCCTTCACCTGTAAATAGACGGGATTTTCATTGCCAGCCGCATGGCATTTGATGCCCTGGTGATCAGGTGGGACGTCAATTTATTTGACGAAAAACCGGTCGCCGTGATCTGAGAGAAGCCACATTACAAGTGCTTTTTTGGCATGTGAGACTGCCAAGCTAAGGATTTATAAAAAGGGTGTGCGGAAGGTTTGGTCAGTCATATTTTATCCAGCCACCTGCCCTACAGACCCCTTGGCTGGATACGGACGGGTCTTGAAATGATCAATCGCTTGCGGGTCCATGCGCTCAACGGACTGTACCAAGCCTAGCAAGGTAAGTGTGGGGCGTCAGCGCGTAATCCGTCTGACTGGGGCGTTTGAGGAACGACTTCCCTTTGAAAGATACAGCGAATCCAGGTTGCTTCAGACCAGACACAGGTCCAGTGCCCACTACCGCTTGTACAAGGCCATCACAGAAGGGGGCCTTGCTGCACTTGAGCCCCCGGGATGATTGTTGTATGCTGAACCTGTCATGGGGCCTGGTGTGCCCCTGCGGTCGATCGAGGCAAAAGAAATCAAGAAGGTGGCAAGCGATGGAACAAACCCCCAACCGTCCCCTGGTGGTCATCCCCATGGGAGATCCCAACGGTATCGGACCGGAAATTGTAATCAAGGCGCTGGCAGAAGCGCAGGTGCATGACTGGTGCCGGCCGCTGGTGGTAGGCGATGCCTACTGCCTGGCGCAAACCTTAACGGCCCTTCAGGGCCGGGCCTACTTGCGCATGGTCGATTCGGTTGACCAAGCCCTCTTTGAGCCGGGGCTGATCAACCTGATTGACCTGTCTCACCCTGATCTTGAAAGCTTAAAAACAGGCCAGGTTCAGGCTTTGGCTGGAGCTTGCGCGGCTGCCTATATCCGACGCAGCGTCCAGGTGCTGGACCAGGCCGGTTCGGGCGTTTTGGTCACAACACCCATCAACAAAGAATCCTTGCAAGCAGCCAAAATCCCGACCATTGGCCACACGGAATATCTGGCGGATTTGACCGGAACAGCTGATCCCTTGACCTTGTTTGAAACCAAAGGCTTGCGGGTCTTTTTTCTCAGCCGCCATGTCAGTTTACGCCAGGCTTGTGACCTGGTTACCCGGGAACGGGTGGGTCAGATGGCCAAGCGCTGTTACCAGGCTTTGGCACAGCTGACCGACATTGACCGGCCGCTGGCCATCGCGGGCTTAAATCCCCACAGCGGAGAACAGGGCCTTTTTGGTGATGAGGAGCTGACGGCCATCGAACCGGCCGTGGCGGACTGCCAGCAAGAAGGCTATGACGTGGTGGGCCCCATCAGTGCTGACTCGGTTTTTCACCTGACCCGCATGGGGCGTTTTTCGGCCGTTTTGTCGCTCTATCATGACCAGGGCCACATCGCCACCAAGACCTTGGATTTTGAGCGGACCATTTCCCTGACCCTGGGCCTTCCTTTTTTACGGACCTCTGTGGATCACGGCACGGCCCTGGATATTGCCGGTAAAGGTATTGCCAGTGCGGTCAGTCTGATCGAGGCCATCCGCTTGGCCGCCGTTTACAGCAGCCGCTATGCGCCACCGGACGGGGCGCAGGCATGAAAGCTCAAGCCAGCAAGCAGCCGTTTTTTACCCGGCCATCCAGCCCCGACTGGTACCGGCTGGACAATGCCGCCAAAATTTTTCCCGTTCTCATGCACACCCGACACAGTTCGGTCTTTAGTTTGGCCATGCGCTTTAAAAAAGCCATCCAGCCCCAGGCTTTGCAAGAGGCCCTGGACCGGACCATGCCCCGTTTTCCTCAGTTTGCCGTCCGCTTGCGGCGGGGTTTTTTTTGGTATTACCTGGAACAATCCAACAAGCCCCTGGCCATTGAAGCTGACGTGGTCAACCCCATGCGGCGCTGGACCCGGCAAGAAGCAAAAAACCACCTGATTCGGGTACGCTACCATGACAAGCGGCTGTCGGTTGAATTTTTCCATGCCTTGACCGATGGCTACGGGGGATCGGTTTTTTTACGGACCCTGGCGGCCACCTATTTGGGGCTTCTGGGCATCGACTGCCCCCTGGGCCACGGGGTGTTAGACATTAACCAAGCCCCTCAAAAAGCAGAGCTGGAAGACGCCTACAGGCGTTTTTCAACCTTTCGGGTCGTCCGCAGGCCCCGGGAAAGCAAGGCCTTTCGCCTGCAGGGAACCATCCTGCCCGGCCATGCCTTAAACCTTATTTGCGGCGTGGTGCCTTTAGAGCCTTTGGCCCAGGCAGCCCGGGACCACGGCGTCAGCGTGACGGAGTTTTTGGTGGCCGTTTACCTCTATCAGCTTTACCGCATCCAACAGCAGGGGGGCTACCAAACCCAAAAGCCGGTCCGGGTGTCCGTTCCCATCAATGTCCGCCGCTATTACCCCACCCAA
>CAYXIM010000103.1:0-4670 GCA_964465385.1 uncultured Oscillospiraceae bacterium | reverse complement strand
ATTGTATGAAACTATGGTTTTCTGAAAAGCACAGCCCCTCGGTCCACATGATGATCCGCGTTGATCGCCAGCTTTACAGCGGAAAAAGCGACTTTCAGCGTATTGATGTCTTTGAGTCGGTCGAATTTGGACGCATGTTGGTTCTGGATGGCTACTTGATGCTGACTGAAAAAGATGAGTTCATCTACCACGAGATGCTGGTTCATGTCCCTATGGCCGTACATCCGGCTGTCCGTTCGGTTTTGGTCATTGGTGCCGGCGACGGTGGCGTCATTCGAGAACTGACCCGTTACGAAACTATTGAGCAAATTGACATGGTTGAAATAGATGAAGACGTGGTCGCTGTCTGTCGACAGTTTTTGCCTTTTACAGCGTCTCGTTTCGATGACCCGCGTGTAACCATCCATTTTCAAGATGGGCTGAAATATGTGCGCCATGTCAAAGAGGCCTATGACCTGATTATCGTTGACTCCACAGACCCTTTTGGGCCGGGAGAAGGGCTCTTCACCCGCGAATTTTATGGCAATTGCTACAAGGCCCTGCGTTCCGACGGTATCATGGTCAACCAGCATGAAAGCCCTTTTTACGCAGTCGACGCCATCGCCATGCAGCGGGCTCACAAACGCATTGTTGAATCTTTTTCCATCAGTCGGGTCTACCAGGCCCACATTCCGACCTATCCCTCTGGCCATTGGCTGTTCGGCTTTGCATCCAATGGCTACCATCCGGTCCGTGACCTGCGAGCAGAAGCCTGGAACAGCCTGGGGCTGTCCATGCGCTACTACAACACCAACCTGCACCGCGGTGCTTTTGCCCTGCCCAACTATGTGCAGCAGTTGCTGGAGGACGTTGAAGATGTCGATGTACCTTAAGCGTTCGCCTCTTTTTCTGGCATGTGAGGCAACCTATGAAGCCGCACAGGTGGTCCTGTTTGGCGCCCCTTTCGACGGCACGACCTCATATCGCCCCGGCACACGCGATGCCAGCCGGGTCATGCGAGCGGAAAGCTTCAGCCTTGAAAGTTACAGCCCCTATCAGGACAAAGACCTGACAGATCTTGCCATCCATGATGGCGGCGACTTGGATCTGCCTTTTGGCAACCCGCACGAGATGCTGGTCCTGGTTGAACAGCAGGTGGCAAAGATCCTGGCCGATGGCAAACGCCCACTTATGCTGGGGGGTGAACACCTGGTGACTCTGGGGGCCGTTCGAGCTGCGGTTCAAAAATATCCGGACCTGGCTGTGATTCAGCTGGATGCCCACTTGGACCTTCGGGACCACTACCTGGGACAAGCGCTGTCCCATGCCACCGTCATGAGACGCTGTTTTGAATATTTGGCCCCTGACAGCCTTTTTCAGCTGGGGGTGCGGTCTGGAGATCGCAGTGAATGGGTGTGGGGAAAAGAGACGGTCTGGCGTTGTCCGTTCAGCTTTGACGGGCTGACCGGCTTGATTCCCAGGCTGATGGGCCGGCCAATCTACCTGACATTGGATTTGGACGTGTTGGACCCAGCTGTTTTTCCTGGAACCGGCACCCCGGAAGCCGGTGGTGTTTCCTTTGAAGACCTGCTGGATGCCATCAAGGACATTCAACGGCTCAACGTCATTGGCTGTGACATGACCGAATTGGCCCCTGCCTTGGACCCCTCGGGTGCATCTACAGCGGTGGCATTGAACATATGGCGAGAACTGATCCTGGCCTGGTCACTTGACAGAACCTGAGGACCGGATCTGAAGACAGGAGGAAAACATATGGGTCGAGTCTTGGTGATCGGGTGCGGAGGCGTGGCCAGCGTGGCCGTCCACAAGTGCAGCCAGAACAGTGCGGTTTTCAAATCACTTCTGCTGGCCAGCCGCACCCGAGAAAAATGTGATGCCCTGAAAGAAAAGCTGAGCGCATCACCGATGCAACTTGAAACGGCTTCGGTTGATGCCGACCGGCCGGAACAGGTAGTGGCCCTGATCGAGCGCTTTAAACCTGATCTGGTCTTGAACCTGGCTTTGCCTTATCAGGATTTGTCCATTATGGAGGCCTGCCTGGCCACCCGGACGTCCTACATTGACACAGCCAATTATGAACCGCGTGACACAGCCAAATTTGAATATAGCTGGCAGTGGGCCTACCATGAGCGCTTCAAAGCCGCAAACATCATGGCCCTGCTGGGCAGTGGTTTTGATCCGGGGGTGACGGGTGTTTTCACAGCCTACGCCCTCAAGCATCATTTTGATGAAATTCACACCATTGACATTCTTGATGCCAACGGCGGCGACCACGGTTATCCGTTTGCGACTAATTTCAACCCGGAAATCAACATTCGCGAAGTGACCGCCAAAGGCCGCTACTGGCAGGAGGGCCGCTGGATTGAAACCGAGCCGATGGCCATCAAGCGAAGCTATGATTTTGAAGGCATTGGCCAGCGGGATATGTATCTGCTTTATCATGAAGAGTTGGAATCACTGGCCAAAAACATACCCGGTCTCAAACGGATCCGCTTTTTCATGACTTTTGGCCAATCCTATCTGACCCATTTGTGCTGTCTGCAAAATGTGGGTATGACCTCGATTGAGCCGGTTTCTTTTGAAGGAAAAGACATCATTCCGTTGCAATTCCTCAAGGCTGTGCTGCCAGATCCGGCCAGTCTGGGTCCCCGGACCGTTGGCAAAACCAATATCGGCTGCATCTTCACGGGCATCAAGGACAAACAGAAAAAAACTTACCGTCTCTACAACATCTGTGACCATCAGGCCAGTTACCAAGAGGTGGGTTCACAGGCCATTTCCTACACAACGGGTGTACCAGCCATGATCGGCAGCATGCTAATGCTGGAAAAAACCTGGTTCAAACCTGGGGTTTACAATGTGGAGGAGTTTGACCCGGATCCCTTTATGGCAGCACTCAACACTTGGGGCCTGCCTTGGCATGAAGACTTGAATCCGGAGCTGGTGGAGCCGTGAACGTGCCAACCCCAGATCTCACAGCTTTCCAGACGCCCTTTTATTTAATTGACGAAGCGGCCTTGATCCGCAACCTGACGGTTTTGCAAGAGGTCATCGATGCATCAGGGTGCAGAATTTTGCTGGCGCAAAAGGCCTTTTCACTGTTTGCAGTCTACCCGCTGATCAGCCGCACCTTGCACGGAGTCGCGGCCAGTGGCCTCTATGAAGCGCGGCTGGGTTTCGAAGCCTTTGGTAAGGAGACCCATGTCTTCTCACCGGCCTATCAGGACCATGAATTTGACGCGCTTTTGCGTTACAGCGACACCTTGATTTTTAACTCTTTTTCCCAGTGGCGCCGCTTCAGGTCACGGGCCTTACAGGCGGGAAAACAATGTGGCATACGCGTGAACCCACAGCGGCCCACGCAGGCAACACCGCTCTATGACCCCTGTACGGCTGACTCCCGACTGGGTGTGCCCCCGACAGCCTTTGATGCCAATGATCTGGCAGGCATATCCGGCTTACATGTCCATTGTCTGTGTGAGCAGAACACCGATGCACTGGCAAGTGTCCTGCAGGCCTTTGAAGCTTCTTTTGGCGCGTTTTTGCCGACCTTGTCCTGGGTGAACCTGGGAGGCGGGCATCACATCACCCGGGCTGATTATAACCTGCCCCACCTGGTGGAGCTGATCCGCTCTTTTTCAGAACGCACCGGGCTTGTTGTTTATCTGGAGCCAGGAGAAGCCATCGCTTTGAACGCTGGCACCCTGGTGACAAGCGTGGTGGATGTGCTGGAAGACCCTTTGCCTATCGCCATCTGTGACACCTCGGCAACCTGCCACATGCCTGATGTATTGGAAATGCCCTACCGGCCGGAAATCACCGGTGCGGGCCTGCCGGGTGAAAAGGCCTACACGGTCCGCCTGGGTGGACCGACCTGCCTGGCTGGCGATATCATCGGGGATTACAGCTTTGACCGGCCGCTTCAAGTTGGAGACCGGCTGGTTTTTCACGACATGGCCATTTACACCATGGTGAAAAACAACACCTTCAACGGCATGAAGCTGCCCGACATTGTTTTGAAAGAAAAAGACGGACATTGCCGGATGATCCGCCAGTTCGGCTACCATGACTTTAAAACCAGGCTTTCTTGACCCAGCAGGGAGGGGACCATGAAGCGCGTCATTGTTCTTGTCGACATGAATGCCTTCTACCTGATGTGTGAATTGACCCGGCGGCCTGACCTGATCGGACAGGCGGCAGCCGTGGCTGGCGACCCCCAAAAAAGAACCGGTATCATCCTGACAGCCGGTTATCAGGCTCGGGCCTGCGGGGTCCGAACCGCCATGACGGTGTCTGAAGCCCTCAAACGCTGCCCGGATCTCATGCTTATCAAACCAGACCATGCCTTTTATGAAGAAAAATCTGAACAGGTGATGACACTGTTGTCCGAATTTTCACCGCTTTTAGAGCAAAACAGCATCGATGAAGCCTGGTTGGACCTGACCGCCTGCCAATGGCTTTACCAGTCACCAGGCCAGGCTGCCTGCCTCATTCAGCAGGCTTTGGAAGATCGCCTGGGACTGCCGTGCTCGATTGGACTGTCAGACAACAAATATTTGGCTAAAATGGCTTCAGGCATGAAAAAGCCACGGGGTATCACCGAGCTTTGGCCGGCGCAGGTTGCAGAAAAATTGTGGCCTCTACCGGTGGGGGCTCTGCATGGCGTGGGT
>CAYXIM010000102.1:0-4864 GCA_964465385.1 uncultured Oscillospiraceae bacterium | reverse complement strand
GATTCTACCTTAAGCAGGGCGCTTTGACAAGTGGGTGTTACCGGCCATCACGGATCAGCCGGCGCCACATAATGGGCGTAGACATAGCCTTCAAGGCCATCGGCCGTCCTGACCGCAACCCAGTCCTCTTCCGGCTCAGCCAGCTGGACCAGCTGGTCGCCGTTTTGCAGTGTTTTAATCAAGGGCGCCTCCAGGCCGGGCGCTTCGCGCAGGTTGAGTTGCTGGGCGGTCACCACCAGCGCCAGGACCGGCTCGGTCGGTGCGGGTGTTGCCGTCGGTGTGGGCAGCGGGGTGGGCGACACGGCTGCCTGGCTTTGCGACGGTTCAGCTGGGTCGGTCGGCGGCGCTTGCTCGGGCTGCCGGCGGCCAAACGCCATCACCAGGCCTGTGGTGGTCAAGACAAGCACCAGGGCCAGGCCGGCAAACAAGAGGATCTTCTCACGCTGGCTCCGTGCCCTGATCCAGTCCATCAAAAAACCGGCCGCTTCTGTTGATTCAGCGGCTGAATCTGTCAGTGTTTCAGAAGCTGAATCCACCCAGTTGTTGCTCTCTGCGCGCCGGCCGGAGCGGCCCGCCTTCCGTTTGCTGTAAAGGCGGTCTCCCGGCTGCAGGGGCGGGTGTGTGTCTTCTTCTTTCCGGACAATTTCAATGGCCAGCCAGGTGTCTTCCTGCGTTAATCCGCGCAGGCGGGCCAGGGCCATGAGTTCACTCATTTTGGCCGGGAGCTGGCGCAGGCCCAGCAGCAGGTCAGCAATCTCGCCGGGCTGAAAGAGGGCCGGTAAATCAGGGGGCAAGAGCAAAAAGTAGTCGCCTTCCGCCAGGGGCACCGAATAACACGCGTGGGACTGCTGGTAGGCCTGGTCAAAGAGCGGCTCGTCCCGCTCGATCGGCTTCAAGCGCAGCAAGCGCCCCTCCCGCAGCAAATACAGCTCCAGACCAAGCGGCAACCAGGCCTTGAGCCGGTGCTGGTCATAACAGACCAGCAAGTCAGGTTTGAGCTGGTATTTAACCAGCAACTCGTCCAGGGCACGCAGGCCGGCTGCATCCAGCAAAGACAAAAAGGCCGCCCACTTGTTGAGGGCCTCCTGCTGGGCCTGCCAGCCGGTCGCCCGGTCCTGCTCATCCGCTTCAATGCCCAGCAGCAGCTGCAAGGGCCGATGGCTGGTCTGGATGTGCGCCCGCTGGCTTGCGGTAGACAACAAGCCCAGCTGGGTTTTATTGATCAGAAAAGAAAAACGCTGGATGTCTCGCCGGCTGACATGGATGGTTGTACACGTTTTGATCACCGCTTGGCCCTCCGCTTTTTACCCATAAACTGTCTACCATTGTACCGTATTTTCAGGCATCTGCACAGGGCTACGCCCAGTTGATACGGGTCCAGGTCACACCCTCCCCTGCTTGTGTGGCCAGCAGGGGACCCTGGCTTTGATCTCCGGTCTTCGGGTCATCTTGCCGGTAGTGGGGACCACACGAGCCGTCCCGCTCTAAGATGGCTTGCAAGAGCAGGTCAGACAGGCCAAGGGCCAGCTCGTCATGGATGGCCGCCTTGCGCCCGGCGGGTTGCTTGCGGAAAGCATCAGGGTCCAAGGGGCAGCCCAGGACCTGCAACTGGTCCAGGCCCGCCTGGCTGCGGCTTTGGCTGCGGACGATGGCTGCATGTTGCCAGAGCAGGTCACTGACCCGGTCACGCACGGAAGGCCCGTCAGGCCGGTTGCCGGTCCAGCGGGACAGGCGCGTGTCCAGCAACTGGCGGACCTGGCTGTCAGCCACCCGGGGCCGAGAGGCCGTGCGCGAAAAACGGGCGCTGTTGCTGCCGGCCAGGGCTCCGAATACCTGTGTGGCGGCAATGGCCGCCCCGCCCAGCCGGTCCGCCCCATGCGGGCCACCGGACACTTCGCCGGCCGCATAAAGCCCGGGCACGCCGCAGGAGGCCTGGGGGTCGATACGCACACCGCCATTGAAACACTGGGCATGGGGAACCAGTTCAAAGCCCTGGTCAACCGGGTCAACCCCCCGTTCCTTCATCCAGGTCAACCAGCTGCTGATTTCCCAGCGCGGGTCAGTCAGCACAGCCGGGTCGTACTGCAGACGAATGCCGCCGCCCGGGCAAGCCTGTCCCTTTCTGATTTCCTCATAGAGGGCGATGTCAAAGTAAAACCCGCTGTCAGCGGTGGTGAAAGGCCCATGCTTGGCCCGTTGCACCAGGCAGTCCCGGGCTGACAGGTTTGGGGGCAGATACGCTTGCAAGACCGCCTGACCCAGGCCGTTGGTCATGGTCGGCAAGGTGTCCAGGTTTTTTTCCTGGAAAAGGAGCTTGGCCACCGGCCAGACCAGGCCGGGAATGAACTGGATGAATTCCAGGTTGATCAGGGAGGCACCCGCCTCCAGTGCCAGCATTTGGCCGATCCCGGTCGTTTCGGCTGTGGCCAGGGCGTAGCGGTAGAGGCTGCAGGCCCCACCTGTGGCCAGCACAACCGCCCCAGACTCGATAACAAAGAGCTCATCTTGCTCATCCAGGGCAAGGGCCCCGCAGACCTGGCCGCCCTGCTGGAGCAGGGCCACAACCAGCACACCGCTTTGCAAGCGAACCCCCACTTGCTTGAGGCGCAGCCACAGGGCGCGTCGGATCTGGTCCATGCCGCGGGCTGATCCGCCGCGCAGGCGTTTGCCAAAACAGGGGATCACGCTCAGGTAGCGGCCATCCGCATCCTGTTCAAAGCGCACCCCGTAGGCTTCCAGATCTCGAAAGGCCTGGGTGCAGTTTTGAGCCAGCACGCGTGCACAGGCCGGGTCGGCCATGCCGGCACCGGCTTCCAGAATCTCCTGGTAAAAATAGTCCACCTGGTCACCCGGCTGCACGATGGCCTGCATGCCCCAGCCGGGTGTGCCCGGATAAAATGTGGCACCGGTGCGGCCAAAGGCGTGTGGCCCCACCATGAGTACATCCACCCCTTCTTCTGCCGCCTTGATGGCCGCCTTGATGCCGGCCCCGCCCTGTCCCACAACCAGCACATCCGTCTGAACCCGATAGTGTACGTCCATATGCGCCTCCCTGTATCCGTCCGCGGACGGTTTTGTCTGCTTTCCAGTGTAGCACAGCTTGCCCTGGACCAGTGGCCTGCCCTATCTTTTCAGCGGTGAATTGGGTACACTGTATGCGACGAAAGGACGTCCGATCATGAAGCTTCACAGTTTTTTCAAGCTGACAGAATTGCAGACCAAGGTGGCCAGCATGCTGCCTTTTTTGCTGGGCAGCCTGTATGCGTTCTACCGCTTTAACAGCCTGCGTATCAGCAATGGTCTCTTGCTGCTGGTGTCTCTTTTGGCCATCGACCTGGCCACAACGGCCATCAACAACTTTGTGGATTACAAAAAAGCCAGGCGCAGGCATGGCTTTGGCTACGAACGCTACAACGCCATCGTTCGAGACGCCCTCAGCGAAACGGCGGTTCTGACCACGATTTCCGTGCTTCTGGTGATCGCCATGGCAACCGGCTTCGTGCTCTTTTTGCGAACCGACCTGCTGGTCTTGGCCATCGGAGCCTTGTCCTTTGCGGTCGGGGTCTTTTACTCCTATGGGCCGGTGCCCATTTCGCGCACCCCCCTCGGGGAGTTTTTCTCAGGTTTTTTCATGGGCCTGGTCCTGCTCTTTTTATCGGTTTATATCCATGTTGAGCCGGGGACCTTGTTGGCCTTGAAGCTGACGGGCTGGCAGTTGTCGGTCCAGTTGAAGCTGGATGAACTGCTCTGGCTGCTGTGTTTGGCTGCACCTGCTGTCAGTGGCATCGCCAACATCATGCTGGCCAACAACATCTGTGACCTGGAAGAAGACCTGGCCAACGACCGGCGCACCCTGCCCGCCTACTTGGGCGAAACAGGCGCCCGGCGCCTGTTCATCGCCCTCATGGGCCTGCCTTATCCGTTTGTGCTTATCCTGGTTGCGACCGGTGTTCTGCCCTTGTGGTCGTTGCTCCTGCTGGCTGCCTTGCCGGCCACCAGCCGCTGGACACGTGCCTTTCTTGCCAAACCGTCAAAAGCGCACACCTTCGTGTACGCGGTCAAGCATTTTGTGCTGCTTCACCTGCTTTTGCTGCTCTCGCTCCTGCTGGCGCTCTGGCTGCCCTGGTCACTCAAGGGCTGACCGAAAGGCCAAAATCAAGTGGGCGAATGACAGCGTAGTTCAAAGGGACACCATCGATTTCAAGCCAAAAGAAGGCACCGGCCGCCAGGGTCAGCAGCAGGCACAAGAGGGCATCCAGCCAGTTTTTACGCACCAGGGCGCGCACCAGCCAGAAGATATGCAGGGCCAGGCCGGGCAGGCCGGTCCCGCTGGACCAAGATGGAATGGGCTTGAGGATATAAAGGGCGTAGAGGTGAAAGAGGCGGGCCAAGGCCGTGCGAAACGGCCACGGCAGCCAGGCCAGAAAAAAGAGCAGGCCTGGCAAGAAGACGTCCAAATAAAGCAGCCACACCCAACTGGATGCGGGGCTGGACCGCCACAAGCGGGCCCAGCCTTTTTCGTGGCTCTTGGCCGGGCAGGTCACGGTGCCTCCGCGGTGGCCCCGGCACTTTTAAGCAGGGGCGCCAGGCCGTCTGTTTGGACCTGGCTGCCGTCCTTGAGCAGCCAGAGCACCTCCACATCCGCCAGGGCGCGGGCGGTGGCCTGGCCTTCTTCCAGTGGCAGGATGAAAAACAGGGTGGATAAAAAATCCGCCCAGCCAGAATCAGCTGTGACCACGGTCACCGACTGGAAGCGATCGGCGGGCATCAGGGTGGCCGGGTCAATGATGTGGTGGTAACGGATGCCGTTCACGGTGTAAAAACGCTGGTAATCACCGCTGGTGACCACGGAGGCGCTCTCGAC
>CAYXIM010000101.1:0-4867 GCA_964465385.1 uncultured Oscillospiraceae bacterium | reverse complement strand
AACCGTGGCAAACCTTAAGCCTTTTGCGTGAAAAGACCATGAAAAAGCGTGTTCGATGTCTTCACCCGTCAACAAAGTGGTTTTTATCGTTTAAAAAACCCTGACGGGACTGAAGGTTTCGCTTCTTGTGAACGATAGACTATTCAGGAAGGATCGTCCGGGCAGCCTGTTCGGGCAGACGGCCGCTGTCAAAAGGCAGCAGAAGGTTTGGGGGGTGCACATTGGATCAGGGCTATCGAACGGATGACATGCTGGAACTCTATCTCTACGAAACGACCCAAAACATCGCGCAACTTGAAGCCGTTATCCTGCGAAGCGAACAGGTGGGCACGTTTGCGTCAGATGCCGTTGATGAAATTTTCAGAATCATGCACACGATCAAAGGGTCGTCCGCCATGATGATGTACACGGGTATTTCATCCCTGACGCACGCGTTGGAAGATCTTTTTTATGTGCTCAGAGAAGAGAAACCGGCGGTTGTGGATTGCCAGGTGCTTGCCGACCTCATTCTTGAGGGTGTTGATTTCATCAAGGTGGAGCTTGAGAAAATCAAGAATGAGGATGAGCCAGATGGTGAGCCGGTGGCCCTGATCCAACGCGTTAAGTTGTTTTTGTCGCCTGACGCGAACGAAAGCGGTGTTTGTGGGTCGGCGGAGCCGGTTCAGCCGGCACCTGCTCAACGGTCAGAAACCCTGGGTGAAGATCTTTTGGGGCTTGACCGTTATGCGGTGACCGTTTTTTTTGAGGAAGGCTGTGCCATGGAGCATATCCGGGCTTACGGCATCGTTTGCCACTTAAACGACGTGGCCCACGGCTACAGCTATTACCCTGAAGATATCCTGGAAAACGATGCCAGCGCCCAAACCATCCGAGAACAGGGTTTTAAACTATGCTTCTACAGTGACCGCACCCCGCGAGAACTACATGATTTTTTCTCCAGCGTCATGTTTGTGCGAGACATTGAGTTGGTTGCCCAGCACGCATCGGCTGGTCAGCCTGACGGCCGGGAACCAGCAGCAACCCCGACCCCCGGCTCTGTGTCACAAGACAGCTCAAAAGACCACAAAGCAGATCCCGCAAAAGCAGACAGCCAGATCTTCCATCAAAGCATCATCAGTGTCGATGTCGATAAGCTCGACCGGCTGATGGAGCTGATGGGTGAACTGGTTATCTCAGAAGCCATGGTCACACAAAACCCGGAGCTTGAAGGCCTCAAACTTGACGATTTTCTAAAAGCAGCCCGCCAGCTGCGCAAAATAACCGGCGAAATGCAGGACATGGTTATGTCCATCCGCATGGTCTCTCTGTCAGCCACCTTCCACAAGATGAGGCGCCTGGTCCGAGATATGGGCCGGAAGCTGGACAAAGACGTCCAGATGGATTTGATCGGCGAACACACGGAGGTGGACAAAAACATCATTGAACACTTGTCTGATCCGTTGATGCACCTGGTCCGAAACGCCATAGACCACGGCCTGGAAAGCACGTACGAACGGGAGCTGGCTGGAAAACCACCCACAGGGACAGTCACCTTGGAAGCACTCAACGCAGGCAATGACGTGGTCGTCATGGTCCGGGATGATGGGTGCGGCCTGAAACGGGAGATGATTATAAAAAAGGCAATGGCCAACGGCCTGATTCATCCCGATCAGCAGGACCTATCTGACCGGGAGGTTTATAACCTGGTTTTGATGCCGGGCTTTTCAACCAACGAAAACGTCACCGAATATTCCGGCCGGGGCGTGGGCATGGATGTCGTCGTTAAAAACCTGGAGTCGGTGGGCGGTTCTGTTTCCTTGAACAGCACCGAAGGGCTGGGAACCGAAGTCGTCCTCAAAATCCCCCTGACCCTGGCTATCATTGACGGGATGAACATGCGCGTCGGTCAGGCACGGTACACCTTGCCGACCACATCCATTCGTGAAACCTTCCAGGCACGGCCTCAAGATCTGCTCAAAGACCCTGACGGTCGGGAAATGATCATGGTTCGAGGGTCCTGCTATCCCATTTTCCGCATTCACCGCGAGTTTGGTGTTCAGGCGGACACCGCGGATCTGAAACAGGGTATTTTCCTGATGATTGAACAAGACAACAAATGCCTGTGTTTGTTTGCGGATGAATTGATCGGTCAACAGCAGGTGGTGGTCAAGCCCTTGCCTGCTTATATGAAAAACAAACGAAACGTGGAAGGGTTGGCCGGCTGCACCCTTTTGGGAGATGGCAGCATCAGTTTAATTTTAAATGTTGGTGGGCTGATCCATTCGTGGTATCAGGCATGACATGGGAAAGGACGCTATGGCGGGTCATCAAGACAACGCGTTTCAAGCCTTTGCTGACTACATCAGAAAAACGTATGGGATTCATTTTAAAGGGGAGAAGAAAACCTTGATCGAAGGACGGCTTGCCCCGGTGTGGCGTGCGCTGAACATCCATTGCCTGGGTGATTACCTGGCTTATGTCCAGGCCGACCAGACGGGAGCAGCGGCTTCTGTCATGCTGGACCGTATCACGACCAATCACACCTTTTTCATGCGTGAACCGGCCCATTTCAGTTATTTCCGCGATCAGGTGTTGCCCTACTTATCGACGACGGTCCGGGACCGGGACCTGCGCATCTGGAGTGCCGCTTGTTCGTCCGGAGAAGAACCCTACACCTTGGCCATGATTATGGCCGACTATTTTGGACAGCAAAAAAAGATGTGGAACACACAGATCCTTGCAACAGACATTTCATCCCAGGTCTTGTCAACAGCCAGGCAAGGCATCTACAGCCGGGAAAAAACCCAGGCTTTGCCTGAAAGCTGGCGGACGACCTATTTTAAACCACATGATGATGCGCATGATGTCTTAACAGAAAACATTCGCAGCGATGTGATCTTCAGCCACCTGAACCTGGTCAACCCCCATTTTCCGTTTAAGAAAGGCATGCATGTGATCTTTTGCCGGAATGTGATGATCTATTTCGATCAGCAAACCAAAGAGGCCCTGATCAACCGCCTCTATGAAAACACCCAGCCGGGCGGCTTTTTGTTTGTTGGCCATTCAGAGAGCATCGATCGAGACAAGACGCGCTACAGGTACATCCAGCCGTCTGTTTATAGAAAGGAACCGGCATGAGTGACGCCCGTAAGATACGTGTTTTGGTTGTTGACGACAGCCCGTTCTTTCGTGACATGATCGTCAAGGGCCTGGGGGCCGACCCGCAACTTGAGGTTGTGGCTGTCGCCGCCGATCCGTTTGAAGCCAGAGACCAGATTTTAGCTGCGCGGCCGGATGTCATCACGTGTGACATCCAGATGCCAAAACTGAACGGGATTGCGTTTGTGCGTCAGCTCTTGCCGCAATATTTTATTCCGGTGGTCATGGTCAGCTCGGTCAACCACGCTGTTTTCGATGCCATGAAAGCCGGTGCGGTCGATTTTGTGGTCAAACCGGATGCAAGTAAACCCGGCCAGCTGGATGCCTTTCATCGCGACCTGGTTGTCAAAGTCAAAATCGCGTCAACCGCAAAACAAGTTGCCTTTGACCAACCAAGACCGACCGCCCGTCTTTCAGGCGCGCCTTTCTTTCCGGACGACGGGGTGGTTGCCATTGGGGCATCAACCGGAGGCACTGAAGCGATTTTCAACATCTTAAAAAGGTTGCCTCAAACCATACCAGGCGTGGTGATTGTCCAGCACATTCCCCCTGTCTTTTCTCACATGTTTGCCGAACGCCTGGACAACCAGACCAAGCTGTCGGTCGGCGAGGCCCGGACGGGTGACCGTGTTGAGCCGGGGCGTGTTCTTATCGCGCCCGGCAACCAGCACATGGTGCTTCAAAAAGAGGGGGGGCACTACCAGGTGTCCTGCTTTGAGGGAGACAAAGTCAATGGGCACTGCCCGTCAGTTGATGTGCTTTTTGAATCGGTTGCCAAGGTGGCCGGCAGCAGGTCGATCGGCATTTTGCTGACCGGCATGGGCTATGACGGCGCCAGGGGTCTTTTGGCCATGCGTCGAAAAGGAGCCCGCACCATTGGCCAGGATCGCTCGTCTTCGGTTGTCTACGGCATGCCGAAAGTGGCTTATGACCTTGGGGCGGTTCAAATTCAAACAGATGTGATGCAGATCCCTGACCTGTTGATGGATTTGATGAGGAGGGAAAGCTGATGGACTTGGTTGTCGGGATGGGCGAATGCGTCGTGACCAACAAAACAAATGGGGTCTTGCGCACCTTTGCCCTGGCCTCTTGTGTGGGTGTGACCGCTTATTGTCCTGTGCGGTCGGTGGCTGGCATGGTGCATGTGGTCTTGCCGGCACCCTTCAATGAATCAGACAGACAAGAGCGGCCAGCTTATTTCGCGGAAACGGGTGTGCCCCTTTTAATTCATGAGTTGTGCCACCGTTTCGGCTGCCAGAAGCAAGACCTCATTGTTGAAGTGTATGGTGGGGCACAATCTATGTGGGAAGAAGATGTTTACAACATTGGCAAGGAGAACATCGAGGTTGTCGAAAAGCGGCTCAAGCAGCTGGGGGTTTTTGTTCAAAAGACGGATTTGCGGGGGACCAACAGCAGGAGCCTGGCGATGGCCGTCAAGACAGGGCTGGTTGATGTGATGAAACAACCCATGGTGGCTGTCGCACATCGGTTATAAGCAAGCGCGTCATCGCAGACGGGCTGGGACGCAGAAAGGAGCATGACAATGACGCAAACACACGGCATTCATATGGACGAGCAACTGGACGAGCAAGAAGACACGTTGAAGGGGAAATACCTGATCTTTTCTCTGGGAGATGAACAATACGGCATGGAAATCCGGCACATCACTGAAATCATCGGCATCCAACCCATCACCGAGGTGCCAGAAATGCCAGGCTATATCAAAGGC
>CAYXIM010000100.1:0-4867 GCA_964465385.1 uncultured Oscillospiraceae bacterium | reverse complement strand
GGTATAATGGCAGCCCAGTCAATAGGTGAGCCGGGAACACAGCTTACAATGAGAACCTTCCATACCGGCGGCGTTGCCGGAGACGACATTACCCAGGGTCTGCCCAGGGTAGAGGAACTTTTTGAGGCCAGAAAGCCAAAACGTATGGCAACGATTTCAGAGCTGGCCGGCACGGTCAGCATTGAAGAAAGTGAAAAGCGAAAGTATGATGTGACCATCACAGCAGCAGACGGGGATGTGGCAACCTACAGCCTGCCCATCAGCGCACCGCTGCTTGTCCAGACAGGTGATGTCATTGAAGCTGGTGACCAGTTGACAGACGGCTCGCTCAACCCCCATGACGTGCTGAAGATTAAAGGGGTTCGTGGTGTCCAGCAATACATCATCAACGAAGTGCTCAAGGTCTACAAGAACAACGGCGTTGAAATCAACGACAAGCACCTGGAAATTATCGCCCGTCAGATGATGCGCAAGATTCGCGTCGACGACCCAGGCGACACAGGGCTTCTGACCGGCGGTCTGGTTGACATCTTCGACTTTGAGAAAGAAAATGCCCGCGTCGAGGCCGAAGGCCAGCTTGAGGCAAGCGGCAAACGGACCTTGCTGGGCATCACCAAAGCCTCGTTGGCGACCGACTCCTTCTTGTCTGCGGCTTCCTTCCAGGAAACCACACGTGTCTTGACCGATGCAGCTGTCAAAGGAAAAATTGACCCCTTGATCGGGCTAAAAGAAAATGTCATCATTGGCAAGCTGATTCCGGCTGGCACAGGCATGAGCCGCTACCGCAACATCACAGCGGTGCCCAACGTGGATCAGAACAAGGAGTTGCTGGTCAGTCAGGATGCGTGAGTAAGCGCGACCACTTGTATCAAGCCCGATGCCGGACTGGCATCGGGCTTTTTTAAACTAACAGGTCGATGGACAGCGGTTGTCATGACAAGGCAACAAAACGAGCCCCAAACGGCAGCACCTTGAGCTCAGCGGTATGCACACCCGCCCGGCCGTGGTAGTGCCTGAGCAACTGATACAGCACGGCCGGGTCATCGCTTTGAAAAGCCAACGGGTTCGGGACCATCAGCTGGATCTCTTCCAGTGTGTCAGTGGCCTGGTCAAGCTGCTCAAGGGCCAGCAACCTGTAATCCAACAGGAGCAGGTCTGCATCTGCTGCAAGGTCCAGGCAGTCATCGATCACGGTGTCCGTGTGTGCCAAGACACGGGCCTGGCGGTGGGGCTGTGACAGGTCCAGGGTGGACCGGGAAGAACAGATCCAGTTGGCTGCCGTTTCAGGTGCTGGCGCTGGCGCCTGGTTTGGGGTGGCCTGCAAGGCCTTGTCGAGGGCACGGATGTGATCCGGACCGGTCCCGCAGCACCCGCCAAAAAAGGTGATCCCACCCGCCATCGCTGCTTGCATCTGCTGGGCAAAAGGCTCGGCTTGCATGGGAAAAACCGTTTGGCCATCAACCAGTTCAGGTAAGCCAGCGTTGGGCTTGATCAACAAGGGCACGGGTGTCCAGGGCTGCAGGGGGAGCAGCCAGTCAGCCAGGGCCTGCGGACCGGCTGAGCAATTGAGGCCAAAGACACTGGCCCCTGCAGCTGCCAGAGACAGCAAACACTCCTGGGGCTTTTGCCCGCTCAGGGTCCGGCCGTGGGCCTCCACCGTCATGGATGTAAAAACAGGCAACTGGCACTCAGATCGGACGGCCAGCACAGCCGCCCGCGCTTGGGCCAGATCCATCATGGTTTCAGCTACAAAACAATCGACACCGGCTTGCAGCAGGCCCCGGACCTGCTCTCGGTAAACTTCGACCAAGGCGTCAAAAGACAGGCTGCCAGCGGGCTTGAGGAAGTGGCCGGTGGGGGCCAGATCGCCGGCCACCTGGACCAGGGCATGGGGGTGCTTGTTGAGCCAGCGTTGCTTGACGCCTACCGACAAGGCGGCCAGGTCCCGGTTGATGGCCTCAACGTCAGCCTGGCCAACACCGAATGGGGCCAGCTTGATGCGGTTGGCACCGAAAGTGGGGGTGAAGAGCACCTGGGAGCCGGCCGCCAGATACGCATCTTGCAAAGCTTCAAAGGTTGACGGATGATCCAGGACCCAAAGCTCCGGGCTGTGCCCGGTTGGCAAGCCCCTGCCTTGCAACTGGGTTCCAGTTGCACCATCCAGTAAAACCCGGTTTCCATTTTTGTGAAAAGGCATCCTGGCACCTGCTTTCTTCAGCCGCCCGGCTCTATCAGGCGGATGTTCTCAATGCGGCCAGTCCAAGAGCCCCGGGACGCGGCAAAGGGGAACTGGCTGCTGTTAATGGTCACCTGCTGCAAGCGGTTGCTGACAATAAAAACCTCAGGCTTGTAAAAAGCGACTGCAGCGCTGGCATCCAGGTTGGCGGGATCTTGCAACAAGGTGACTTGATTGGGCAGTCGGTTGTCGGCTGTCACCGGCCACAGCAGCAGGTCGTACTGGTTTTTGCTGGCCCGTTCCGCCAGCTCCGGCCAGTCAACAGCTGTTTGCTCGACCTGTATACCAGCTGAGCGGAGGCGGTCGGCAACGGTTGTGGCATGCCGCTGGTTGCGCGCAAGCACGGAGTCATCCAAGCCTTTAAAAAAATAGAGGGTCAGGCCGGCTGGCTGCCCAGCTGGCAACAGCCTGGTCTGATCGTCATCCAGATCAAGGCCAGCTGCGTAAAGGAGCAGCGCCAACCGCTCCCCAGCATCTGGTCGAAGCGGGTTGACCAGCACATACTGGTCAGGGCTTTGTGCCACTGGAAAAAAGGCATAGCCGGCCATTGAACGGGCCCGTTGCTGCATACGGGCATCCCAGATATTTCGAACGACATCGAGTTGGCCGTCTTGTAAGAGGCGCATTTTGGCAGCGGATGCAATTTGGCGCAGTTCAACCGATTTGATGGCGCCGGCAAAGCCGCTTCGCAAGCGTAACAGCACGCGGTTGGTCTGGTGCTCAACCAAGGTGAACGCCCCGCTGCCTTCGGCAAGAAGGCTCTTCTCCTTGAAAGCCGCCAAGCATGCATCATCCGAAACACCATCATGGGCTTTGATGATACCTATGGAGAAGACGGAAAAATCAGGTTCTTGGACCTGGGCTGAAAAATGAAAGTGAACCGTTTGGCGATCGTTGTCCCCAAAAACCGCATGCAAGGCTGATAATCGCCCGCGCAAGGGGCCATCATAGCTTTGGGAAAGCAGCAGGCGGTAGGTGAAGGCCACGTCTTCAGCACGGACCACTTGCCCATCCGGAAAGGTGTGATCGGTTCGCAAGGTGATCGACAAGACCCGCTCTGACAGGTCATAATGCCAGGCTTGGGCCAGAATCGGCAGGAAAGAGCCGCCTTCTTGAGGCGCAAAGAGCGGCTCGAAAACCAACGACACCACATCGTTTTCTCCGTCTCCCTGGGCAAAGAGGGGGTTGAGCTGCTCAAAGGGATCTTGTACGCCGGCAACCAGGTGGTCCTTTCGCGCCAGTGCCTGTTGGGGAACCTCCGTTTGATCAACAAACGCAAAGCTGGTCTCTGTCTCTGACGTTTGCGGCGGTGGGCCCAGCCAGCGAGCCGTTGAAAAAGCGATTAAAAAAACCAACACCAGCAAGACCAGCAACACAAGTGTATAGGTTTTTTGAAAACCAGCAAAGCGCCGGCCATGGTCTGCTTGTTTCGTTTTGTTTTTGTTGAAACCGCCCATTACAACCTCTTGCCAGATCTGTCAGCCTCGAGAAAAGTATAGCACATTCAAAGATCCCTTTTTGCGTTGGTCACACAGGCACTTGACAAGGTACAAGGGCTTTCTTAAAATAGAATCAATGATAGTCAAAGATAGTCAAAGGCAAAAAAGTAAGGAGGATGGGTATGGCACGCATATCCGATCTGGTGGAAGAACTTATCAAGAAAATGATTCGTGAAAACAACGGATCTGTCGAAATATCCCGGTCAGAACTGGCTGATCAGGCCAATTGTGTCCCGTCGCAAATCACCTACGTTTTGTCCACGCGCTTTACCAACAACCACGGCTATCTGGTTGAAAGCAGGCGAGGCGGTGGGGGCTGGATCCGTATCCAGCAGGTACAGGTGTCGTCTCCAACCCGTTATTTGATGCATGCGGTCAACGGCATCGGGCGACAGCTGTCCCAGCATCAGGCAGATGTCCTGATTCAAAACTTTGTCGATTACGATGTGGTCTTGGCGCGTGAGGCACGCCTGCTTCGTTCAGCTGTTTCCGATCAGGTGTTAAACCGGGTCGATATCAGCAACCGGGACCGCATTCGATCTACACTTTTAAAAAACATGTTAACCAGCTTGCTGGTTGATTAGAAAGGAAGACCACCATGACCTGTGAACGGTGTAGACAACATGAAGCGACGGTCCACGTGTCGCAAACCCGGCAGGGTAAAAAAAGCGAGCATCACTTGTGTGATGCCTGTGCGGCTGATTTGGGTGTCGGCCAGAAAATAGCCGACTACTTCGGTTCAGTGGGTCACTGGCTGGGTTCAACCCTTATGGGTAAACCGGTCGGAAACACGGTCTTTTGGACTGCCGGCGGGATTCCGGCCTTTGGAGAGGAAAGTGAAGCGGCACTGGTTTGCCCGGTTTGTCAAACCACTTTTGAGACCTTCCGGAAAACCGGCCTGTTTGGCTGCAGCCACTGTTATGAAACATTCTCCAGTCGTCTGGACCCGGTCTTCAGGCGTGTTCAGGGATCAAGCAGCCATGTGACAGACCAGCAGGGTGGTTCGGGCCCGGATCTTGAAAAAGACCAGCAGGAAGACCGCCAATTACGGGCTCTTCAATTGGAATTGAAGCAGGCTGTTGAACAAGAAGCCTATGAGGAAGCGGCGCGTCTTCGCGATGCCATCCGCGCC
>CAYXIM010000099.1:0-4868 GCA_964465385.1 uncultured Oscillospiraceae bacterium | reverse complement strand
CTTGGCTGTTCTCACAGCCAGTTTACCCAAGACCAGATGTCTTGTCGAACGGCTTGTTGTATACTGAAAACAAGCCGTGCACAGAAAGGAGCCAGCCATGGACCACCTGAAAGCAAGCCTTCAGCTTGAAAACATTCCCACGCTTGATCCCGGCCTGATTCCACTGGAAGCCTACACCCGTGCCTTTTTAAAAACCGCTCAACGCCCATTCACAATTGCCATTGATGGCCTGGATGGCCAGCGAAGCGTCACCCGAACACGCGTGCATGGCCAGCCGTCCGAAGCACAACGGGACCGCTATTTTTTGGATCGCCTGGTTAAAACCCTGCTGTGGCAAAAAGGTGGTTTTCGCCTCTTGCTGGCGGGAGACCGTGACCTCTGTGAAGGCCTTGCCGCCGCCTATCGGCCGGGTGGCAGCCGCGCCTTTGATCAGGCGTTTATGGCACGGATCTTTGACCGGCCTTTCGAGGTGGTCTTCGTTGAAGATGAACAAAGCCTGCAAGAACAGGTGGTTCCCCGCTCTCTCGGCCGCCATCTGGATGGCTGTCGCATTGGCTTTGATGCCGGCGGAAGCGACCGCAAGGTCTCTGCTGTCATCGATGGCACTGCTGTCTACAGTGAAGAAGTGGTCTGGCATCCCAAAACACAAGCCGATCCCAGCTACCATTTCGAAGAAATTGTTTCGGCTTTCCGCACAGCCGCCGCCCATCTGCCCCGGGTCGACGGTATCGGGGTATCAGCTGCTGGCATTTACATGCACAACCGAACCCGCATGGCCTCTTTGTTTCTCAGTGTCCCTGATGATCGCTTCGATCCCGAGGTGGCTGACATCTTCATCCGTGCTGCCCGGGCCCTTGGTCCGGCCATCCCCCTTGAAGTCTGTAATGACGGAGATGTGTCTGCCCTGGCCGGCTCCATGAGCCTGAAGACCGGGGCCGTCATGGGCCTGGCCATGGGCACCAGCGAGGCCGGAGGCTACATTGATCGCAACGGCAACATCACGGGTTGGCTCAACGAATTGGCTTTTGTCCCGGTTGATGCCAACCCGGCAGCCATGGCTGATGAATGGTCTGGCGACATCGGCTGTGGCGTCAAATATTTTTCGCAAGACGGCATCAACAAGCTGGCACCACGAGCTGGCATCAAATTGGCAGACGGACAGACTCCGGCGGAAAAACTACTGGTTGTTCAGGGTCTCATGGAAGCCGGAGACCCACGGGCCCGGGCTGTTTATGAAACCACTGGCTGCACCCTGGGGCACAGCCTGGCCTGGTACCGGCGGTTTTATGACATGGACCAGGTCTTGCTGCTTGGCCGGGTCATGAGCGGATCAGGTGGTGACCTGATTCTCGAAGAAGCCAAACGGGTTTTGGCAGAAAGCTACCCAGATGTCGCCGTCACACCGGTCCTCCCCGATGAGGCCTTCCGCAGGGTTGGCCAATCGGTTGCTGCGGCCAGTTTGCCGGACATCCACGCAAAGGGGTGAGTTGATGCGCTTCATCAATGGACGGGTGTTTCGAGATGGCGCTTTCCATCAGGCATCTTTTTCAGTCGTCAACGGTGTGTTCGCACCCTATGATGGTCCAGCCTGTACCGACCTGGCAGGTCGAACGGTCCTGCCGGGCTTGATCGACATCCATTTTCATGGCAATTCGGGAGCGGATTTTTCAGATGGGTCTTATGATGGGCTCTTAAAAATAGCCCGTTACCTGCTGCGCCAGGGTATCACCTCTTTTTCTCCGGCCTCCATGACACTGCCCGAAGAGCAGATCGGTGCGGCTTTTGACACCGCTCGCCGCCTGGTCCAGGAGCAGCCGGAAGACGCTGCCCGTTTGCGTGGCATCACCATGGAGGGGCCTTTTTTCCACATCGATAAAAAAGGTGCGCAAAATGAACGTTACCTGCAGCCACCTGATTTTTCCTTCTTCTCGCGCCTCTACCAGCGGTCTGGTGGACTGGTTAAAATCGCCTGCATCGCACCTGAACTGCCAGGGGCCCTGCCCTTCATTCGGGAAGCCGCCCACATGTGCACTGTTTCCGTCGCCCACACCACGGCCACCTACCAGGAGGCCCGGGCCGGCTTTGAGGCTGGCATCCGCCATGTCACCCACCTGTTCAATGCCATGCCACCTTTTGCGCACCGTGAACCCGGCGTGATCGGTGCTGCGGCCGAAAACGAAGCCGTCACGGCCGAACTGATCACCGATGGCATCCATGTGCACCCCAGTGCCATCCGTGCTGCGTTTGCTCTGTTTGGGGCTGACCGGCTTGTGCTGGTCAGTGATGCCATGTCTGCCTGCGGCATGCCCGATGGCAGCTATGAACTGGGTGGGCAGCAGGTGCACGTTTCTGGCCGCCTGGCCACACTGGCTGACGGCACCATCGCCGGATCGGCAACCCACCTCTTTGATTGCCTGAAAACCTGCATGGAGGCTGGTATCCGGGCTGAGGATGCCATCCGGGCAGCAAGCGAAAACCCGGCCCGTGTGATCGGGGCCCAGCGGCTGGTCGGCTCCATCGCCGAAGGCAAGCAGGCCGATTTCCTCGTCTGCCGGCCGGACTGGTCTTTGGAACGCGTGTACCTGGCCGGTCGCCAGGTTATCTGACAGCTTACGGCGTGCTGGTTTCCCGGCGGACGATCACGCCCACCCCATCCGGTATGACGACGGCCTGGCCCCAGTCTGCGAGCAGCTGGCGGGCCTGGCCAATGGCCTGATCCAGGTTGCTGGCATGTCGCAGGTGCATGCGTTCAACGGTTTCAGGATCACAACGATCCGTCACCAGAATGACCGTTGCCCTTTCAAGCACCCGGGCCAGGATCTGGGCCTGCCACTGATCAGGCAAGGTGTCCTGCCGGCTGCGGCTGGCAATGGCACGGCTGACTGCCCGGGGCGACGGGGCCTGTTGGAACCAGCGGTAAAAGGCCTCACCGCCCGTTCCGTCCTCACAAGCCGCCACCATGATGATAACCCCGCCAGGGCGCACGCAGGCTTCCGCAGCTGTCATGCCTTTGACGGCCTGATAAATATTCTGATCCAGGGGATAGCCGCCATTGGAGGTGATCACCAGATCTGCTTCCACCTGCCGCACCCGGGCCACCCGGTCGAGGACCCTGCAACCCGCTTCATGGGCTTGCTCCAGATCGCCCGCAAAAGCGGCCGTTATATTCTGGTTGGCATCCAGTAAAACGTTTGAAATAAAAGCCAACGGAACCTGACGGGCGGCATAGACCATGTCCTTGTGGATAGGGTTGTGGGCCAACTGGCCGGTCCTGGCAAACGGGCTGGCGATGAATTCAGCGCAGTGGTTGGCCAGGACGGTCTGCGCGCCGGCGATCCCAGGCATCAGGCTTTTGCGGCCGCCGGAAAAGCCGGCAAAAAAATGTGGTTCGATGAAGCCTTCCGCCACTACCAGGTCAGCCCAGTCCACCGCCCGGTTCAGCCACAGCTCCCCGCCAGATGGCAGCAGACCTTTATAGACCAGCTCCTCTTGCTTGTGGCAGTCGTGGATCTGGAAGGTTTCATGCGCTAAAAGTTCACGACCAAATTTTTCAAGCAATTCATCTGGCCGGGTCTGCCGGTGGTAACCGGTTGCAACCAGGATGCGGATCTGGACGTTTGGGTTGTTTAAGCGGATTTCATGAAGCAACGGCGGCAAGGTCAGGCGGCTGGGCAGTGGCCGGGTGTGGTCGCTTGTCAAGACCAGCACCCGCTCACACCCCTGGGCCAGCTGGCTGAGCCGCTGGCTGCCAATGGGGTTTTCCAAGGCCTTTTGCAGCAGGGCAGCCGGCTGTGCCGGCGCTTGTCTTTGCGCCCCGGCTTCAAGGATTGTCAGCGATTGAAACAGGTCGTCAGGCAGCGTCAGAAAGGAACGCCCGTAGGGGATCTTGATGGTCTTGCTCATGTTTTGTCGTCCTCCGCCTGGTCAACCAGGTCCATAAACGCGCCATAACCAGCCGCCTCCATGGCTTCCAAGGGGATGAAGCGAAGGGCGGCGCTGTTGATACAGTAGCGCAAGCCCCCGCGGTCTTTGGGGCCGTCAGGAAACACATGGCCCAGGTGGGCATCGCCCACCCGGCTTCGCACCTCCGTCCGGACGCGCCGCAGCGTATGGTCTGGCTGTTCGGTGAGTACCTCGGCTTCGATGGGCCGGGTGAAGCTGGGCCAGCCACAGCCCGCATCATACTTGTCCCGGGAGGAAAAAAGCGGCTCACCCGTGACGATATCCACGTAAAGGCCGGGCTGATCCAGCTGCCAGTAGGCCCCTGTGAACGGCCGCTCGGTTCCATTTTCCTGGGTCACGAAAAAAGCGTCGGCCGACAGGCTCTCTTTCAAGGCCTGGCGCGTGGGCTTCTGGTAGCGGGTCGGGTCAACCCGCTGGCTCTTTGCCAGTGCCTGGATTTTTTCCGGCCTGATGTGGCAATAGCCACCCGGGTTTTTTTCCAGGTAGTGCTGGTGCTCTTCCTCCGCCAAATCATAACGGATCAGTTTTTTAACTTCAGTCACAAGCGGTTGGTCCCAGTTTTTTTGTTCCGCCTGAACGACCGCTTCAATCGAAGGAAGCAAGGCGTCGTCGCGGTAATAAATACCGGTTCGGTATTGGCTGCCCCGGTCTGGGCCCTGTCGGTCACGTGTGGTTGGATCAATCAAGGTGAAGAAAAGCTGCACAAGGCGTTTGGGCGACAAAACCTGCGGATCAAAACAGACATGAACCGTTTCAACATGTCCCGTGTTTTTGGTGCAGACATCATGATAGCTTGGGTTTTCGGTCGTTCCGTTGGCGTAGCCGACGCTGGTTCTCACAACACCGGGAATCCGGGCAAGGGCATGCTGGACACCCCAAAAGCAGCCGCCGGCCAACCAAAGTTC
>CAYXIM010000098.1:3947-5090 GCA_964465385.1 uncultured Oscillospiraceae bacterium | reverse complement strand
TTCCGCATGTACCAGAAGCTGTCCGGTATGACCGGCACAGCCCAGACCGAAGAGGATGAGTTCCGGACCATCTACAAGCTGGACGTGGTCTGCGTGCCGACCCACGAACCCATGATCCGGACAGACCTGCCTGACTCGGTCTACAAGACCCAGGCGGGCAAGACCAAGAACATCCTGGCGGAGGTCATCCGCATCCACCAGACGGGCCAGCCCATCCTGATCGGCACGGTTTCGGTTGAAAAATCTGAGCAGTTATCCGCGCTCTTTCGTCAAAACGGCATCCCCCATAACGTGCTCAATGCCAAGCACCATGAGCGGGAGGCGGACATCGTGGCCCAGGCCGGCCGCCTGGGGGCGGTCACCATCGCCACCAACATGGCCGGGCGCGGCACCGACATCCTGCTGGGCGGCAACCCGGCCTTTCTGGCCCGCCTGGAGCTGAAAAAACAAGGCTACCCTGAAGCATGGCTTGAGGGGGCCACCACCCACCAGCCGACCGATGACCCGCAGATCCTCAAGGCCCGCCAAAGCTACCAGGCGCTCGTGGACACCTTTCGCCAGCAGACCGCCCAGGAGCACCAGGCGGTGGTCGCCGCCGGCGGCCTCTACATCCTGGGAACCGAACGCCACGAGTCCCGCCGCATCGACAACCAGCTGCGGGGCCGGGCCGGCCGCCAGGGAGACCCCGGCAAAAGCCGTTTCTTCCTGGCCCTGGATGATGACCTCATGCGCCTGTTTGGCGGCGAGCGCATGACACGTATCTTCAGCGTCCTGGGCGTGGAGGAAGACCTGGAGATTGAACACCAGCTCTTGTCCAACGCCATTGAATCCGCCCAAAAACGTGTGGAAGGCCGAAACTTCAGCATCCGCAAGCACGTGCTCGATTACGATGATGTCATGAACCAGCAGCGGGAGATCGTCTACGGCCAGCGCCGCCAGGTCCTGGAAGGACAGGACCTGCAAGAGACCTACCGCCACATGATCGCCCAGGTCATGCGTGAGACCTTGCTGGACTTTTGCGCCGGCCGCTCCCATTCAGCTGAATGGGACACCGCAGCCATGCAGGCCCGTGTTGAAGACCTTTTCGGTCCCCTGGCTAGCCTCAAGCAGCTGGCCCGGGCCGACCAGGGCCTGGACGGCGAA
>CAYXIM010000098.1:0-3937 GCA_964465385.1 uncultured Oscillospiraceae bacterium | reverse complement strand
AACAGCGCCAGGCCCTCTTCGGCTCTGCGGCGCGCATGCGGGAAGCTGAGCGTTACGTGCTCTTGCGGACCGTCGACAGCAAATGGATGAACCACATCGACATGATGGACGACCTGCGCGACAGCATCGGCATGCGCGGTTACGCCCAGCATGACCCGGTCATGGAATACCGCCGTGAAGGCTTTGAACTCTTTGAAGCCATGAACCGGGCAATCCAGGAAGACGCTGTCCGCCTGATCATGCGGGCCAGGTTCCGGGATGAAACGGCCATGACCCGTGAAAGCGTGGCGAAAAACCTGACCGAGAGCCGCTCGGCCGTGCAATCGGCCCTGGACCAGCCCCTGGATGCCGGCGAAGCGGCCCCTGAAGCCGCCCGGCCCAAGGCCGCGCAACCGGTCCAGCGTGACGCCTACAAGGTGGGCCGCAACGAGCCCTGCCCCTGTGGCAGCGGGAAAAAATACAAAAACTGTCATGGAAAGTAGGTGACGGCATGTCCGACTCCCTGGCACGCATCACAGCGGCGGCCACCTTTCTCACACAAAACTGGCCAGAGCCCCCGCAGGTCCTTCTGGTCCTGGGATCCGGCCTGGGCCTGGTGGCGGACGAACTGCAGGACCCGGTCCGGGTGCCCTACCAGGCGGTGCCTGGTTTCCCTGAAACGACGGTGGCCGGCCACCAGGGCTGCTTTGTCTTTGGCCGCTGGGCCGATCGGCCGCTGGCCATCATGCAGGGGCGCTTCCATTACTATGAAGGCCACGACATGGAAACGGTTGTCTTGCCCATCCGGGCCTTCAGGCAGGCCGGGGTCAAGCGGCTGATCCTGACCAATGCCGCTGGCGGCACCCGCCGTGACATGACCCCGGGTGACCTGATGCTGATTGAAGACCACCTGGGCCTCTTTGCCCCGTCGCCCTTGCGCGGCCCCAACCTGGCGGCCTTTGGCCCGCGTTTCCCCGACCAGAGCCAGGTCTACGACCGCGCCTGGCTGGCCCAGGCCCAGGCCTGTGCCCACAGCCTTGGCCTGGCCGTGCGAACCGGGATCTATGCCTGGTGCAGGGGCCCCCAGTTTGAAACACCGGCAGAGGTCCGGGCCCTGACCGGCCTGGGTGCCGATGCCCTGGGCATGTCCACGGTGCCGGAAGCCATCGCGGCCGCCCACAGCGGCATGAAGGTCCTGGGTTTGTCTTGCATCACCAACCTGGCCGCAGGCCTGCTGGACCAGCCCCTGAGCCATGACGACGTCATGGCCGTCGGCAACCGGGCGGCCCGTCGCAGCCGGGACCTGCTCCAGGCCATCCTGGCGGCGTTGCCGGAAAGGGAAGACGCATGACTGGTTTAACAAGCGATGTTTCCACCCTGGCTGACCCGGTGGTCGGCCAACAAAAAATAGACTGGGCCTGGGCCCACATGCCGGTCCTGCGCCGCATGGCCGATGAACTCAAGGCCAGCCAGGCCCTCAAGGACCTGCGCATTACCATCAGCGTCCATGTCGAGGCCAAGACGGCCTGCCTGGCGCGGGCCCTGGCGGCAGCCGGTGCCCAGGTGGCCCTGACCGGCTGCAACCCCCTGTCCACCCAGGACGATGTGGCGGCTGCCCTGGCCCGGGAAGGCCTGCTGGTCTTTGCCCGGCACGGGGTCAGCCCCCAAGGCTACCAGCAGCACCTGCTTCAGGCCCTGGCCATCCGCCCCCACATTGTCATTGATGACGGCGGGGACCTGGCCCAGCTCCTGCACGCCGAAGCCGCCCAGCTGGGCAGCGACCTGATCGGCGGCTGCGAAGAAACCACGACCGGTATCCGGCGCCTGCGCAGCCTGGAAGCCAGCGGCCAGCTCCGTTACCCGGTCATGGCCATCAACGACGCACGCTGCAAGCACCTCTTTGACAACCGCCACGGCACCGGCCAGTCAGCCTGGACAGCCATCATGGCCCTGACCAACCTGCTGGTGGCCGGCAAAACAGTGGTGGTGGCCGGTTATGGCCTGTGCGGCCAGGGCGTGGCCCTGCGGGCCAAGGGCCTGGGGGCCCGGGTCATCGTCACCGAAGTGGATCCGGTCCGGGCCTGTGAAGCCCTCATGGAAGGCTGCGAAGTCATGCCCATGGCCCAGGCAGCCCCCTTGGGAGACGTTTTCGTCACCGTCACAGGATGCAAGGATGTAATTACGGGCGAACATCTTAAAGAGATGAAAACGGGCGCGCTCTTGTGCAATGCCGGCCATTTTGATGTGGAGATCAACCTGGATGACCTGGCGGCCCTGGCGGTCAGCCAGGAAACCGTCCGACCTGGCGTCCAGGCTTACCAGCTGCCGGATGACCGCAGGCTTTACCTTTTGGCGTCCGGCCGCCTGGTCAACCTGGCCGGCGGTGACGGCCACCCGGTGGAAATCATGGACCTGAGCTTTGCCCTGCAGACGGCCGGTGTCCTGCACCTGGTCCAGGCAGGTGCCAGTTTGCCGCCAAAGGTGCTGCCCCTGCCTGAGGCGGCCGACCTGGCCGTGGCCCGCCGTTTCCTGGCCCGGCTGGACAAGCCCATTGACCAGCTGACCGACCAGCAGGACCGCTACCTCAAGGCCTGGTTGCCGGACGGGGAGGCGTAAACATGGCAGAAGACCTGACTTTCCAGGACATCACCCTGGTGACACCGCGCCAAGACGGCTCCGTGCAGGTCCTGCCCCATGCCCGGGTGACTGTCCGGGGCTCACGCATTGAAAAGGTCCTGCCAGAAGAGGAAGCAGGACCCGCAAGCGGCCTGGTCTATGATGGCCGCCAGCGCATCCTGCTGCCAGCCCTGGCCAACGCCCACACCCACCTGGCCATGACCCTGCTGCGCAATGCGGCGGATGACCTGCCCCTGCACACCTGGCTCTTTGACCACATTTTTCCCAGAGAAGCCAACCTGACCCCGGCACTGGTCCGCACCGGCAGCCAGCTGGCCCTGGTGGAGCTGATCCGAAACGGCGTCGGCGCGGCGGCTGATATGTACTTTTACCACGAAGCCACCGCACAGGTGGCTGTGGAAGCCGGCTTTCGCCTCAACCTGGCCGTGGACCCCAAACGCAACCAGCCGGATGGTGGCCTCAAGATCGACCGGGCCTTCCTGGCCGACGAGCTGGCGCGCTTCACACGTGACCCGTCTGACCTGCTGCGTGTGTCCTTGCTGGTGCATTCGGTCTACCTCTATGAACCAGACCTCTACCCCCGCCTGGCCGACCTGGCCGAGGAGCTGGCCTGTCCGGTCCATGTGCATGTGGCTGAAACCGAACAAGAAGTCACAGACTGCCTGGCCCGAACCGGCCGCCGGCCGGCAGCCCAACTGGCACATGCCGGTTTTTTCAAAACCCCCACCCTGGCGGCCCACTGCGTCCACCTGGACGCGGCTGAGCGGGCGATCCTGGCCCGGCACGGGGTCCAGGCCGTCCACTGTCCGGCCAGCAACTTGAAGCTGGGCAGCGGTTTTGCGGACCTCAGGGCCCTGCAGGAAGCGGGCGTTTCCGTCGTTTTGGGAACAGACGGCGCCGCCAGCAACAACGCGCTGGATCTGTTCCGCGACCTGCGCCTGGCCGCCCTGCTGGCCAAAGGCCTGCACCGGGACCCGACGGTCATGCGGGCCCGGGAGGTCCTGCCCCTGGCCACAGCTGCCGGCATGGCCGCCCTGGGCTTTCCCCACAGCGGCCGCATCGAAGCCGGCTGCGCGGCTGACCTGCAGGTGGTCCGCACCGACCTGCCTGAGCTGACCCCGCTGGGTGATCCGGTCAACGCCCTGGTTTACAGCACCCCGGCGCAGGCGGTTGAATCTCTCATGGTGGCCGGTCGCTGGCTCATGAAAGAGCGGGTCTTGCTCACCCTTGACGAAGAAAAAATCCTGTTTGAAGCCGGGCTGGCAGCCAGCCGCCTTCAAGCCGGTTTTTAAAGCCACACACCAAAGGCGGCAACCCCCAT
>CAYXIM010000097.1:4554-5143 GCA_964465385.1 uncultured Oscillospiraceae bacterium | reverse complement strand
GCTTAGGCGTTTTCATCAACGGAGTAGGTGACTTTGAGCATTTCAGCTGTGGTCGTCACACCTGAAAGGACCAGTTGCGTACAGCTTTCCATCAGGGTGGTGGTGCCTTGGCGGATGGCAACGGTTCGGATCTGATCCGTTGTGGCCCGGCGGTCAATCAGCTCGCGGATCTCGCGGGTCACAACCAGGATTTCATGGATAGCCGTTCGACCCTTGTAGCCGCTGCCGTTGCATTCGGCACAACCGGCACCGCGATAAAGGGGTTGGGGCTCACGCATTTTAAGCAACATGGCCTCAGAATGGCTGGGTTTGTAACTTTCTTTGCAGCGTGTGCAGATCTTACGCACCAGTCGCTGGGCAGCGATACCCACCACCGAGGAAGATACCAAATAGGGTTCCACCCCCATGTCCACCAGGCGCGTCACCGTCGAGGCTGCGTCGTTGGTGTGGATGGTGCTCAAGACCAAGTGCCCGGTGATGGAGGCACGGATGGCAATGCTAGCCGTCTCCCCGTCCCGGATCTCCCCGATCAGGATAATGTCCGGGTCTTGCCTCAGGATGGAGCGCAGGCCATTGGCAAAGGTCAGGC
>CAYXIM010000097.1:0-4544 GCA_964465385.1 uncultured Oscillospiraceae bacterium | reverse complement strand
ATTCAACCGGGTCTTCAACGGTCACGATGTTGGTGGTCGGGGTGTTGAGGTCCTTAAGGATGGTGTAAAGGGTGGTCGTCTTACCCGACCCGGTCGGTCCAGACACCAGGATGATGCCGTTGGGGCTGGAAACGATGGTGTCAAAGAGTTTTTCGTTGTGCTCAGACAGGCCCAGGGCTTTTCGTGACAGGGAGCTGTCGGTTCGTCCCAGCAGGCGGATGACGGTTTTTTCACCATCAACCGTTGGCAGGATGGACAGGCGCATGTCAATGGTTCGGTGGCCGATTTTGGTTTCCACCCGGCCGTCCTGGGGGATCCGTTTTTCCGCAATGTCCATGCCGCCCATGATCTTGATGCGGGTGATGACCGCCGCATGGGCGTTTTTAGGTGCCTTCATGACTTCCTGGAGCACCCCGTCCAGCCGGAAACGTACCCGCATGGTTTTTTCCAGTGGCTCGACGTGGATATCACTGGCATCCACCCGGATGGCGTGCTCAATGATGGAATCCACCAGCTTGACCACAGGTGCATTGGCCACCTCTTCCGTGATCTGCTCGGTGATCCGGACCATTTCCTCAACATCGAATTCTTCTTCGAGCTGGCGGACGGCCCGCTGTGCCTTTTCCTTGCCATAATTGGCATCAATGGCGGCCAGAATCTGTTTTTTTGTGCTCAGCCTGGGGTCGATTTCATAGCCAGTCAAGTAACGCAATTCATCGATGGCGACAATATCCAGCGGATCGTTCATGGCCACCAGCAACTGATCGCCTTCGAAACCGATGGGGATCAGGATATTTTTTTTGGCGAAATCTTCGTGAATCAGGCTGGGGGCGTTGTCATCAATGGTGATCGCGCTCAAATCAAGATAAGGGATCCGGCTCTGGTATTCCAAAGCCTTCATGATCTGTTGGTCTTCCAGCACACCGTTGTCGACCAGAATGTCGCCCAGTTTTTTCCCGTTGTTGGAGTTTTGCTGCTCAGCCAAGGCTTCTTCAAGCTTTTCTGGTGTCAGCAACCCCGCTTCAAGCAAAATATCGCCCAATTTTTTCATATGGTCCCCATGCGCTCCTGTATGCCGTGTGTTGTAAATGGTCTCCTGCTGTAAGATGATGCGATAGACTTGCTTTTTATTATACCGTTCAAAGCAATAAAAATGAAGTCATTCTTTGTCAATCATCAAATCCGTTGGTCTTTTTCAGCTGTTTCCTGCCCTCTTTCGCCTGAAAATCGGCCCTTGCGTTTTTCAAATGCCCTGATCTCTTTTAAAGCGGTGTAAACCGCTGTCCCGACTGCGCTTGTGTTTTTTACGTCCTCTCGGGTATAATGAGGCCTAACCAATCCATTAGCTGGCAGTTTTCACTGCACAAAACACAAACAGAACCTTGTCCCAATCATGAAAGAGGTGTTCTTATGGCAAAATTTTGTCCTTCCTGTGGTAAATCTCTTGACGACAACGCCCAGTTCTGCGACGGTTGCGGTGCAGCGCAAACACCGGTAGCCCCTGCGCAGAACGTCCAGCAGCCTCAGGCCCCGCCGCCACCGGCGCCCCAGCAGGCCGCCCAGGCTCCGCCCCCTCCACAAGCTCAGATCCCGCCCGCACCGGCGCCTCAGCCGCCTCCTGCCCAGGATCAACAGGCCCAGCAAGCCCAACCGGTTTTTGACCCCGCAGACATCGAGAAAAACAAATCCGTCGCCGCACTGGCCTATTTGGGTTTTCTCTTCTTCCTGCCCCTGGTCACCGATTCAGAATCCCGTTTTGGCCGCTTTCACGCCAACCAAGGCCTGATCTTGTTGCTGGCCTCCGTGGTCGGTTACATCGCGGTTGCCATTTTGTCTTTCATCCTGACCCTGATCAGCTGGGTCCTGGGTTTCATCAGCACCCTCCTCTACCTGGCCCTGTCCGTTGTGCTGGTCATCCTGCTGGTCAAAGGCATCATGGGCGCATCCAGCGGAAAAGCAGAGCGCCTGCCGGTCATTGGCAAATTCAACCTGCTCAAGTAAGCCTTCTGTTTGCATCAACCAAACGGCTCCGGACCCGGAGCCGTTTTTCGTTGCCCGTCAAGGAGAGGGGCTTTTCCCTTGTCTTGTTTTAAAACGAAACGCGCGTGGCCTGCCGGTCCGCCTGGGTCAGCTCATCAAAATAGGGCCGCTTTTTAAAGCCAAAAAGCAGGGCCACCAAGTTGGCCGGAAACAGGGCCACCCGCCTGTTGTAAAGCATGACCGCATCGTTGTAAAACTGGCGAGTCAAAGCAATGTGTTGCTCGATGTCTGCCAGCTGGCCCTGCAAGTGGCGAAAATTGGCATCTGCCTTGAGTTCTGGGTATTGCTCGGCCACCGCAAAGAGGCGGCCCACCCAGCTGCCCAGGGCCCCGCCGCTTTCGACGGCGCCATCCGGGGTTTGTGCCGTCAGGTAGCGTGACCGGGTCTCCATGACACCGTTAAGGGTCTCCTGCTCATGCCGGGCATAGCCGCGAACGGTCTCAACCAGGTTGGGAACCAGGTCGGCCCGGAGCTTGAGCTGCACATCGATCTGGCTCCAGCTGTTGTCCACCTTGATCCGCGCCCGGACCAGGCGGTTGTAACCCACGATCAGGTAAAGGATCAGCAGGACTAGGACAGCCCCGCCTGCGACCAGGCCGATCAAGCCGCCAGCCCCCACAAGGCTGATCAGGTTCATGTTCATCACAAACACTCCTTTCTCTTAGCCGACGCCGCCACCCGTGCTGCCGCCGGCACCACCACCGCCGCTGCTGCCACCGCTTGAAAAACCGCCGCCGCCACCGCCAGAGGCCCGGGTCACCGATCCGTGCGCCTGGGTCATGATCTGCTGGACGGCGCGCTGGAAGGAAGGCAGGGCGGTCGTCACCGGCCGGCCCACGCCTGAAAGCGGCTGGCCGGTCCAATACACATAATAATGCTGCCAGAGGGGGTGGTTGACATCCGGGTAGCGCAGCTTGAGCTGCTTGAGCACCCGGTCCGCCGCCGACAAGGCGGTGGCCACCACCAGCAGATCTGCCCACAGGGGAATCTCTGGCAGCTCCTTTTCATCAAAGGCTGACAGGTCTTTAAAAAAGCGTGCCAGGGCCTGCCACAGGGCCAGCTCATCTTCCCCTGCTTGGGTCAAGAGGGGGCGCTTGGCAAAGTAAATCAGGTTCAAGGTAAACAGCAAGGCACCACCCGCCAGCAGGACGAGCCCGGTGGCGTTATAGGGACCCACTTGCCGGGCCATGAACAATAAAAAGCCGCCCAGGGTTGACAAAAGCCCCATCCAGCGTAGCCACAAGGCCCCCGTCGGGACCAGGCTGCGGGCTTCATCTTCCAGGCGGCTGGCTTGCCACAGGCGATGAAAGGCGGTGTCAAAGCGGGTCATCAGGTTTTCGGTCTTGCCCCGGTTGCGCAGCAATTGGCTACGTTTTTTCAATTGCGGCAAGGAAAGGGCCGCCTGGCCATCCGCCAGATCCTGGAACAAATAATCCAGCAGGGCCTTTTCACAACCGTTGGTTGAGGCAGCCGCCAAGGCCTGGGGGTCCAGGTGGATCCAGTCCACCGCTTTGCCGTTCTCCTGGCGCCTTTGCAGACGAAGGATGCGACGACGCACCAGGTCCAGCAAGGTCAAGCTGACCAGTTCGGGCGTCTTGGGTCTTTTGTGATAGAAGCGGTGTAAAAAAGCAACCAGCGGCAAGGACCGGTCCGATGGCGCCTGGCGCAGGTAAGCCGGTGCCTGGGCTGCTTTTAAACGCCGGGTCCCCCGCCAGTGGCGGATAAACAAGACAAGCTGGACCAGCAACAGGGCGATCAGGACCACCACGCTGGCCAGCAGGGACAGGCGAAAGCGCAGGGCTTTTTGGGCATCGTCCCAGGCCGCCCGGGTCTCCTCTTCAATGATCGTCTCCGCCCGCTTGCCAGCCCGTGGCTGGGCCTGTGGCAACACCTGTGCGGGCAGGAGAAAGCGGCCTTCCACATAGGCACCTCCCTTGAGGCGGGGCACCTCCAGGGCCACGGCCTTTCGGCCCTGGAAGGCCACCGTCCCGTTGGCCGGCCCGTGGGCCCAGATCAGGGTGTTGGTCCGGTCGGCTCCTTGCGGCAGCTGAACCAGGACACTGACCCGGTCGATGGCGGTCGTGTTGGCCTCACTGACATACTTTTGAAAATAAACCACGCTGTCTTCATAGGCGATGGCGGCTTCAGGCACCTTGTAGCCGATCTGGAAGGACCGCCTTTGCGGGCTGTCCGCCAGATAGTAGTATTCAATGCGAATCTGGCCGTCTTGCGGCAGAGCGACGAAGTGGCCGGGTGGCCGGTCCGCTGAAAACGCATCCAGACGCTGGTAGGGGGTCTCCCCTTCGAAAACCCGGATGTCTGTGGCCTCCGGGGCCAGCTCAAACCAGCCGTAGCTGAAGCGCCCACGCTCAAAGGTGTAGGTGCGCGTCTCCACCACATCGGCCGTCCCATCCGCTTCCAGGACCACATCATAGTGCAACGCTTCGAAGCGGTGGATCTGCCGGTCCGGGTCGGTCAGGTGGGCAATCAGGGCAAAAGCAAAG
>CAYXIM010000096.1:0-5265 GCA_964465385.1 uncultured Oscillospiraceae bacterium | reverse complement strand
GGGCAGACCACCTCATGAGGCTGACAGGTTGCGAATCGATCTCATTATAGCATGAACCAACAAGGCGGGCCAACGCCTGCAGGCATTGTTACAAGGCTGTTGCAAGCATACCCGGGTTAATGCTTTGTGGTATGATCAAATGACTTACATGTCACCTGAAACGGTGACCTACGAAAGGTGAGGTGGCTTCTGATGGCAGTGAAAACGGGTAAAAAAATCAGAATCATCGGTGCCGTCGCCGCGGGGACGGCAGCTGCCGCAAAGGCCAGCCGAAATGACCCTCAGGCCGACATTGTGCTCTACGACCAGGGGACATTTATCTCTTATTCGGGTTGCGGGTTGCCGTACTACATCGGTGGGTCGGTCTCCTCACTGGCTGACCTGACCCCACGTGATCCAGCCTTTTTTCAAAAACAGTACGGTGTTGCCGTGCGTATTTTACACCGGGTCCTGTCTGTTGATCCCGAACACAAACAGCTGACCGTGCGTGATTTGAAAACGCAAACCACTTTCACGGACAACTACGACACCCTGGTTTTGTCAACCGGTGCCGAGCCGGTCCGGCCCAGGATTCCTGGCGCCGATCAACCCCATGTTTTTGTGCTTCGCACACCGGACCATGCCCGGGATATCCGCGCCTTTATCGAGCAGCAAAGCCCTCGGACGGCAGCGGTGATCGGGGCCGGCTTCATCGGCATGGAGATGGTGGAAAACCTGACCCTGGCCGGTTTGTCAGTCACGTTGATTGAAAAGTTGCCGCTGGTGCCGACCACGGTGGACGCAGATGTTTCCGAGCACATTGGCCCTTATTTAAAAGAAAAAGGTGTGACCGTCTTTTCTGGTCGCTCAGCCCAGCAGATCCATGAGCAGGCTGTGACATTGGATGATGGGACCCTGGTGGATGCAGACCTGGTCCTGATGGCCGTGGGCATCCGCCCGAAAACAGACCTGGCGGTTGCCATGGGCGTCCAGTTGGGACCAACCGGCGCCATCGCCGTGGACCATCTGCTGCGGACCAACCTGCCTGATGTCTACGCCTGTGGGGATTGTGCCGAGAGCCTGTTGATCGTCGATGGCAGCCCCATTTACCGCCCTCTGGGTTCGACGGCGAGCAAACAGGGTCGTTTGACCGGTGAGGCCATCACGACCGGCACCCAGGGCCACCGTGGCATTGCTGGAACCGGCATTTACAAGCTTTTTGACCTGACGGTTGCTGCCACCGGTTTCAACGAAGCACAGGCCAAGGCGGCGGGTTTTGATCCGGTGGTCTGCCTGCACACCAAACGGGACCGACCCGCTTATATGGGGGGACAAGACATGGTCCTGAAAGTCTTGGCAGACCGCAAGAGTGGAAAACTCCTGGGTGCCCAGATCGTGGGCCACGAGGGGGTGGACAAACGCATGGATGTGCTGGTTACCGCCATGACCGCCGGCCTGACGGTTTCCGACCTCTTCCACCTGGATCTGGCTTACTCACCACCTTTTTCAACCACCAGAGACCCAGTTCATTTCACCGGCATGATTCTTGAAAACATGATGCGGGGTTGATGATCGTTCACCCGATCGGGACCTGAACAGGTGCAGGCAGACAACGAGGTGTTTATGGGTCGACCACCGGTGCTTTCACAAAAAGAGAAAAAGTTGTTCATGGGTCTTATGGCCCTACTGGGCTTGCTGTTGCTGGTGACCTTTGTCCGCCAGCCTTTCGGCCGATCCGGGCTGCCAGGTAAAGACAAGCCAGACAGACCGGCTCAACAAGGTGGCGCAACGGCGGCCACCAAGCGATCAAGCCCAACCACCCAGGCGACAAACCCACAACAGTTGCTGGCGCTTGAGGTCGATCGGTCTGGTCCACCCCAAACCACCGGTTTGCCCTTGTGGCCTGAAGAAAGCGCCATTGAAGCTGTGCGGGATGGTCGCCTAGACCCAGGGCGAACCCTTCCTCTGGAGGGGGTGACGGTCTTTTTAGACCCGGGACACGGCGGACAGGATGGCGGAACCCAGTATCCCATCCATACAAGCCAGCCCCAGTTGATCGAAAAAACCGTGACCTTGTCTGTCGCCCAAAAAACAAAAGCTGCCCTCGAAGCTCAGGGAGCCACGGTGCTCATGACGCGTGAAGACGATGCATGGGTCTCACTTTATCGGCGGGTTGCCTGGGTCAGCCAGGTGCTCTTGGACCGTTTTACAGAAGAGTTGTCCTGGGCAGGCCGGTCATCAGACTTACCCGATCTGCTTCACCCGCTGCTCGAGGTGGTCATTGACATCAACAGTGACCGTGCAGACGACGGCGGTCGGGGGCTTTATTTGGGCGGGGGCGTGTCAGTTGAGCAACGCCTGCTCATGGACCTCCAACGGCAATACCCAGATGTGCTCTTTTTGTCCCTGCATTGTAACGCCTTCCCGGATGATCCGGCCTGCCGGGGCCTTCAGGTGTATTACCTGACGACTGAAGATGTCATCCATTACGAACAAGGCTATGCCATAGATCCGGCTCTTCGGGCGCACTACACGTTCTATGATGACCAGGGCCGCTTGCGCCTGGCTCAAACTGTTCACGACACCATCCTTGACCGGTTGCCCGAACTGGCCTTTACGGGCCATCAAGCCGTGCTGCCTGGCAATTACGCGGTTTTGCGCGAACTGAACATCACCGGTGTGCTGGTGGAGATGGGCTATGTGACCAACCAGGCAGATCGCCGCTTGCTGACAGGTGAGACAAGCCAGCAGCTTTTGGCCCAGGCTCTGGCAGAAGCCATCGTGGCCTATTATTCACCCTGACCAGGCAGGCAGGATCAGATGGGCCTTTTTCTGGATGCCCCAGCTTTCAAAATACTGTTTTTCCAAGGGAAGCCACTCGGTCACAAAACGCCGGAGCATGGCCGGGCTTTCGCGTGCCTGCAGGCGTTGCAGCTGCTGCTGGGCCGAGACCGTCAAAAAAAGCTTGAACGAAAAAGCGTCGGCCCAAATCGGGTGCTGGCTGTACACCCCTTCGACCCAGATCACCGGTTCCGGCCGGATGATTCTGGGTGCCAGCAGGCGGCCGCTGCGGCAGTCATACGGGCGGTAGGTGACAGGCAGGCCCTTTTTTAAAGGGGCCACAACCACCCGTTGAAAGCGCTCACGGTCTATGTTGCCACCCACTTCCCGCAAACGGGCGCTGCTGGCCTGGCCTGGTCGCAAAAAGAAATGGTCCATGCGGATAACGGGCCCACCAAAGAGCTTGTGAAGCAGCGCAGTCAAACTCGTTTTTCCGGAACAGCTGGGTCCGTCAATGGCCACCAAAAAGGGCCGTTGGTCCGGCCTGAGCTGCTCCACAGCAGCAAACAAGGGCAACAAAGGCTCAAAAGCCTGTAAGACCACACGATAGGCCGGTTGGTACCGGATCCGGTAGTGGTCACTGTGGCTGACGGGCCGGGGTTTTTGCCCATCCGTGTCTTGTAGCCACCGGCTTAAAGTGTGGGCGGTTGGCACAGAAGCCGGATCCGCCAGCAAGAGCTGGCTGGCCCGGTTCAGGTACTGGTCATAAAGCGAGGCGGAGGCCCCAACCGTTTCAGCCGTGTGAACAAACAGGCGGTGCAGGGTCCGGGCTGTAAGCTGGCCGGTCCTGACAGCTGCCAGATGCAGGCGGGCCAACCCATTGCCGATGGGTTCAAACACAAGGTGATCTGGATCAATGTATTCCGGCAGGCCTGCGGCTTCCGCTTGCAGGCGGTCCACAAGCCGGGGCTCGTCTACCTGTGCATGTGCCGGTCCGTAAGCTGCCTGGTAAGCCAGTTTAACCCAGTCCTGAGCCTGCATGTGCGGGTAGCGCGCGTGGTGGGCCAGCAGCACCTGATCAAGCGCAGGGTCAACCATCTGCTTGCATGAGGCCGGTGCGCCCCAGAGCCAACACCAGGGTCGGGATCAAAAACAATTGTAAGAGGATGCCGGGCAGGGCGTTGATGAAAGCACCAGCCAGAAAAGCCTCAAAGGTGAAGGGGGCCTGGGTGCTCAGGCCGAGCAGGATAAATTGGGCTGCCCCCCAGATCAGGCGACCGCCCAGCATGGACAGGATCAAGGTCAAGAGGGTGTACGCCGGTCTTTTGGGCAGCAGGCGGTAAAAAAGACCAGCCAGAAAACCGTAGGCAGCCAGTTCAAAGGCCATGGCAACGGCTGTCGGGAAAATGGGGGGCATGGTGGTTAAAAAACTGCGAAACAGGGGGGTTATCAAGCCAACGGCCAGGCCAAAGGGCCAGCCGCAGGTGAAGCCGCAAATCAAGACGGGGATGTGCATCAACAGGAGCCGTTGGCCCAAAATGGGGTTTTGTGCCGTCAGAAAGGGCAGTAACAGGCCCAGCGCGATGAACATGCCGGACAAAATTAAGCGGGTTAATAGCTGTCTTTTCATGGCGTCTCCTTGGTGTAAAAGAAGACCATGAAGCCATCGTCGCTTGTCTCTTCATGGTCTTTGTTTTGGTATCGCAAACCGGATGCTGCCAGCTGGTGCTGGTCTGGTTGTAAGGGTTCAACGCCATCAGGCGCTAGAAGGTGATGATGTCATACCCATCCTTGAGGTAGCTGCTCATGGCCGGGTGCCCATTCATTTCATCTGCCAGGCGGATGCCAGAAGTTTCGTTGTAAGCCAGCACACCCATTTTCGCTGAGCAGGCCTTGCAGACGCTGTCAATCAAGTCACGTGCCATCATCTCGGCAAACAGCTTGTTGCCTGATTCCTGCATAGGCTGAACCAGCTTCACGGATTCGCCTTCCAAAATCACCTTGACATCATAACCTTTGCTATTCAAATCCAGGGCATTGAGCTGTACGTGAACGAAACAGAGTGGATCACCACGAAACACAAAAAGGGCGATTTTTTTCATTTGAGGTCCTCCTGAAAACATCATTTAGCATGAAATCAATACCTTTTCATCATTATAGCAGACAATGGCCTCGCCGGCCTGCCCTATGTCCTGTGGTATAATCGGTTTATCGTAAACGCGTGAAGCGGGAGGATCTATGTTGGCTGTAGGCTGTCACCTGTCGGCATCAAAAGGCTACGCCCATATGGCTAAGGAAGCAACCGAAATCGGTGCGTCTGTCTTCCAGTTTTTCACGCGAAACCCGCGTGGCGGTCAGGCCCGTAAACCTGATGGCGCAGATATTGCCGCCTTTTTGGCCCTGGCCCGCGACAATCAGCTGGGGCCTTTTATGGCCCATGCGCCCTACACCCTCAACCCTTGTGCCCGGGACCCACGCGTGCGTGATTTTGCCCGCCAGGTCTTG
>CAYXIM010000095.1:3382-5455 GCA_964465385.1 uncultured Oscillospiraceae bacterium | reverse complement strand
CGGTCACGCCGGCTCCCGCCTTGGCCGTGGCCCAGCAGCCGCTGCCTGCTCAGACAGAAGCATGAGGACGGTCTGGCGACAATTTTCTTGATTTTTGGCTCAAGCTATGTTAAGCTTTCATCTGCGTGTTTCGCAAAGAGGAGGAGGTGTACGAGATGGCTAAGTGTGAAATCTGCCAAAAAGATATGTTTTTTGGTCGGAAAATCAGCATCACCCGTTCACAGGTTTCGCGCAGGGCTCTGGTTCGCCAGAAGGCCAATGTGCGTAAAGTGAAGGTGGTTGTTGACGGTACACCCAAAACCATGCATGTTTGTACCAGATGTCTTCGTTCAAATGCTGTGCAACGGGCTTAAAGCGTTTATTAAGGAAAGAGACGTCTCATGCAGAACAGCTGATCAACCAGCTGTTCTTCTTTTTGCACGTCCAGCAGGCGGACGCTGGACTGGCCTGGCCGAATGGCCAACAGCTGATCGGGTTGAATGAGAATCCCCAGCCGATCTGGCTGTGACCCGTCCGCTGAGAAGAACAGCAGGTCTCCAGGTTTCCAGTGATGGCTGACTGGTTGGCCCGTTTGTTCATCTCGGATGACAGCGACCGGCAGGCCGGCCGTGCATAGGCCTTCCAGGCTCCTGGGTAACTCCAGGCCGTTAACCCGCGCCGACAAATAAACCACACCTTCCATGGAAATGCCTCGTATGCTCAGGCCCTGTTCCAGGGCTGTTGCCTGAAGAAAAAGCAAGGCGGTGTCACAAAAGGCCAGCGCCGGATCAGCCGGCGGGGCAACCGCCTCCTGGGCAGGCAGAACCATGACCCCATCTTCGCTGATCCAGCCCGTGTCACCGGTCGCCAGCTGGACACGGCAAACCCCTGCACCACGGTAATCCACAAACAGCTCAGTGCCCATCATCACTTCCAGCAGCAAGGTGCCCTTTTCGGCATGCGAGAAGATGCGTTTGGTGGGTGCCAGCACCAGGGCACGGTAAGGGTAACGGGCTGGCTCAATGGCTGTGGCATCAGCCAGCAGGTCTTCTGCCAGCATGTAACCCGCTATGCCCTCATCCAGAGCCACTGCAACAAAACCTGGCTCTGCGTGGACCGGCCTTCGTCGGACCGCCTCCAGGTAAAGGACCTGGGCCAGCCGTTTTGCCTTGAGGTCAGGTTGGTCAAAGACCTCTGCGACCGGCTGGGTTACCACCAACACATCCGGCCCATACAACTGGTCTTGAACAGCAGTTTGGGCCGGGTCCAGGGGGTCTCTACCCGCTTCCCAACGGCGGATCCACTTGGGGGCAACCCAGAAAACAAGGGCGATAACAAGCAGGGTGACCAAAAGCGGAAACAGCCAGGCCGGCCTTTTGGAGGCAGGCTTGGTGACATAGAGAGATTTTTTATAAAAGGTCCAATAGGGTTCCGAAGAACGGCGCCGACTCCTGCTGGAAAGCGGGCGATCATTGCGCTGGCCCTGTTTTTGGGGCTTGTTCTTATGCATATGCGTCATGGTAGGGCTCTCGGTGTAGCAAGCAGCATTGTGCCATGGCCAATCCCCCTTCGTGCGTCATACTGATGGCAATTGACGTACCACCCAATGTGCGGTAACGCCGTTTTGCCCCGCCTATCAGGCGCACCTGTGGACGACCAGTCCGGTCCTTGGTGGTGCTGATGTCAGTCCAGCTGACACCTGCTGGGCCAAAGCCTGTTCCCAAGGCTTTGGCCACCGCTTCCTTGGCAGCAAAGCGCGCAGCCAGAGAAGCGAAGGTCTGCTGGCTGTACGAGCGGTCACCGGTCAAACATTCAACCTGCTCAGCGGCCGTCCAGATGCGGTTGAGAAAGGGATCGCCCAGGCGTTCGACAGCCTTTTGAATGCGGCTGATGCGGATGAGGTCAACCCCAGTTTGAACAAACATGCCCCTGCTCCATTCCCAGCTGTTTTTCAACAGCCGCAATTCATTATGCCAAAAAACAAGCCGCCTCACAACCGCAGGCCGGCGATCCTGTGTGCTATAATACAGCTGTTATAACCCCATATTTGACACTTGTAAAAGCATAAAAGGCTGTTAACCACTGGTATGAGTG
>CAYXIM010000095.1:0-3372 GCA_964465385.1 uncultured Oscillospiraceae bacterium | reverse complement strand
TAATACAGCTGTTATAACCTGTAGGAGGGCTGACCATGCTGGGTCCTTTGTGCTTTCATCCTTTGTTAAAAGAGACCGTTTGGGGCGGTCAGGCCCTGGCTGCTTTGGGGAAAAAATTGCCAGCCGGGAAAAAAATTGGTGAAAGCTGGGAAGTGGCTGCCCACCCCAACGGACAATCGGTTATCGCCAACGGGCCTTTGGCCGGCCAAACACTCCAAGCGGCCTGCCAGCTGCTGGGTCAGGACCTGCTGGGCACCCTGGCCGGCACGTCCACCCGTTTCCCCCTCCTGATCAAGTTGATTGACGCCCAGGATCGGCTGTCGGTCCAGGTCCATCCTGGTGATACCTATGCCGCCAGGCATGAACAGGGAGGCTCAGGTAAAAGCGAGCTGTGGCTGGTTTTGGCGGCCCGGCCCGGTGCCCGCCTGGTTGCGGGCCTCAAAACAGGCACCAGCCGTCAGCATTTCGAAGACGCGCTCACAAGCGACAGCTGCCTGGATCAGCTCAACCAGCTTCCGGTTCAGGCAGGTGATGTGCTCAACATTCCACACGGGCTGGTTCACGCCATCGGCCGGGGGATCGTGGTCTGTGAAATCCAGCAAAACGCGGACACAACCTACCGTCTGTTTGATTACGGCAGGACCGATGACCAGGGGCGGCCCCGCCCTCTGCAGGTTAAAAAAGCGTTAGATGTTATCCGGTTTGACCTGCCCCCGCCCGCCCTTTTGAAAGGCCTGGCCCTTGAATCAGGCGACCTGACCCGGTGGGTTCTGGTGGCCAACCGTTATTTCCTTGTGGAACAACTGGATCTTCGCGGCCAGCATACGTTTGAAGAGGATGGCTCACGTTTTAAATGCCTGACCGTTCTCAAGGGCGCCGGCCTTTTGACCGCCACGCGGGCCGGCAAGTCCTGGCAGCTGGCTCTATCCCAGGGACAGTCCATCCTGCTGCCTGCCGCCCTGTCGCATTGGGCCCTCAATGGCCGCCTATCTCTTGTCAGCACTGCACCGGCAGACGTTGCTCAAGACCGGGCGATGCTGACAAAACAGCTCCGCCAGGCGGCTATCGGCCCCTTCAAATCGGCTGAAAACCCCTTGGAAGAAGCGGTCCGTCTGGGTTTTTTGGCTGTCGACCCCTGATTTAGCGACCCGACCGGTTTTGGCTCAACCGCAAGTCATCCCCAAAAAAACGGTAGACAGAAAACCCGCCGAAGAGGCGGCTGAGCAACCGCTCATCGTATTGGTCCCGAAACTGGGCCGGGTCGATGTTGGTGGAAACAACCATCTTACGCCCCAGGCCCTGGCGGCTGTCCAGGATACCCAGCAAGTCACCATACCGGCCTTGTGAAGCCCCTTCAGTGCCCAGGTCATCTATCATCAGCAGGCTGCTGTTAACCAGGCTGGTTTTAAACATCTGGCTGTTTTCCAATCGAACCGGGTCCGGGTTGAAACTGGTGGCCAGCACCCGGTGATCCTGCCAACGATCAAAAAGGGCTGGTGCGGGAATGTACAAGACGGAATGGCCTTGTTTGAGCAGCTCGTGGCCGATAGAGGCCATTAAAAAAGTTTTACCGGTGCCGGGCATACCGACAAAAAGCAGGCTACGGGTCTGTGGCGCTTCAAAGGCCTCAACAAATTGGATGGCCATCTTTTTCAGCCCCCGGATCTGTTGTCTGGGTGACAGTTTGGACTGGAAGCGGTTGGGACTGGCTTGGTCGGAAAACAAGTTTTCATCGAAGCGGTCAAATGTCATGCCGGCCAGGTGCGCCATGTTGGAGGCATCCATCAACAGCGGGACAGCCAGCTTCTGGTAGCAGCTGCAGGCTTGTCCGCCAACCTGCCCGGTGTCTTGGCAAAGAGAACAACTGTACTGGACTTGGTCAAAATCTGGTGCGAGACCCAAGTCGCTAAGCAGCCTGGCCCGCTCTTTTTTCAGGTTGCGGATCTGCTCAGCGGCCCGGGGTGTAGCAGACGGCTCAATGGCTTCCAGCAGCCGGTCAGCACCTGCCTGGGCCAAGGCACGGTCCAAGGCCTGAACCCGAGGGTGCCGTGCGTAGACGCCAGCCACAACCTGGTCTCGCCGCCCTTGTGCCGCCAGACGTTTTTGCTCATAAAGGCGGATCACCTGACGCCTGATTGAACGGTTCATGTGCCCTCCTGCCTCGTCCCTTTTTAAGCCTGATCTGCTTGCTGGTCCGTCCGCGTTTGTTCCATCAACGCCTTCAAGCCCACACTGTCTCCATCCGCGACGGGTGTTGCCTCTTGCGGCTGGCTACCAGTTGTTTCGTCAGCCACCGGTTCATAGAGGGTATCAAAAAAGTCGCTTGAATAGCTGCGCTGTTCGAAATTGGCCCGCCCGGCCGCGGGTTCAGGCCGACGTGCATATTGGCCTGCTTTTTTTGCTTCATAGGCTTCTATGGCCGCAACTGTGTCCAGCTGCTTGCGATGCCATTCTTCCAGAATCCGATCGATAAAGGACAGGTTCGGATGGGTCATGCGTGTGGTTTTTCGAAGCGCCAGGTCGATGATGTCAAAATCAAAGCCAAAGCTGTCCACCCACTTGGCCACCAGCTCTTCATCGTAGGCGGTCATGCTTTTGCGCATTTTCCTGCCGACTTTTCGGCTGAGTTTTTTGATGCGGTCATACTCCAGAAAAGTGGTGTTGAGGTCCTGGAAGGTGACAATACCCCGTTTAGACCAGTTTTGTGCAACCGTGCTGATGTAGGCCTTGCTGTCCAGTTTGTTGCGCCGTGCACACTCTTGGAACAGGGCGTAGACCACTTCCGGCTCAAAGCCATAGCGGTCAAACCAGGAATCGATTTCCCCATACCAGGATGGGCTCATCATGCCCTGGAAAAACGTTCTAGACAGGTCACTCATCAGGCGCTCCCGCTGCTCAAACCGTTTTTGCGCCTGATCGGTTTCACGGGGCATGGAGGCAGTTTTGGGCCGGTAGATCCGTTCGATTTCAGCCGCCTTGATGTCATTGAGCTGGATGTGCTGGTCAGACAACTGGATCAGTTCTGCAGCTGCCAGCTCCAGCAAAGCGGTTTGGATGCGTTCTTGTTCTTCACCCAGCCTGCGCGCCAGTTCATCCCGAGTCATGGTTCGATTGGTTCGCGCACTCAGGAGGAGAAAAAGATAGCATTTGACGGCTGTTCCACTCAAGGTCGGCAGGTACTCAAGGATGAAGAGATCTGCCACCAAGGTATCCGACAGCAAGAGTTTTCTGTTTTCCTGAATCTGCACGGGCAGCCCCCTCCCCAGGTGATGGGTTGTGATGGTAAAAACCCCGCCCATGCACTGGACGGGGTTTTATTATAACATGTTCCGCCGGCTCTGTGTCCGGTAGGATCAGCCTTCGTAAGAGGCC
>CAYXIM010000094.1:0-5497 GCA_964465385.1 uncultured Oscillospiraceae bacterium | reverse complement strand
CGCAGGTCAACGCCGTGATCAAAGGCGCCATCATGACCATCAAGGGTGCAAAAGATTTTGCGGACGACGACAGCAAGAGTGCAGCCGACGACGTCGAAGGCATCTCCGTTGACGGAAACGTCCTGACCATCGACATGGAAAAACCGTCTGGTACTTTCCTGCTGGCCATGGCACAGTTCAACATTTTCGCACGCCACAACCTTGAAGGACTGGATCCGCTGACCCTGAACTCTTCTGAGCTCTATGACTGGCCGAACGGCACAGGCCCCTACATGGTCAAAGAATTCAAGCCCAATGACTACGCACTGCTTGAAGTGTTCGATGACTACTTCGGCGACAAGCCGCTGATCCAGCAGGTCAAGATGACCCAGATGACACAGGCTGACTACGCTGCACGCGCCATGGCTGACGAGATTGACTTCTTCCACGTCAATGACCTGGAAACGGCTGTCTCCGCCTGCCAGAACCCCAACTACGAGATGAACTTCGTGGACATTTACTTTGTCCGTTATTTCAACTGGAACAGCTACGGCGTCAAGGGCGAAGGCAACGATCCCTTCTCCAAACTTGAAGCTCGCCGCGCCTTTGCACACGCCATCGATCGCCAGGCCCTGATTGATGAGTTGATGCCCGAACAGGCCGCTCTGATCAACAGCAAGGTGCCGACCGCTTTCGATTACTGCAACAAAGACGTCTATGACCTCAAATATGACCCGGAACTGGCCAGAACCCTGCTTGAAGATGCAGGCTTTGACTTCAGCAAACCGGTCCGACTGGCTTGCTACTATGCAGACCAGGGCAGTGCAGACTTCATGGATACGGTCGTCTACTACCTGTCTGAGGTTGGCATCGATGCGGACTGGATCCTCCTGACCGGTGACATCACCGCCCAGCTGTACGAAGTTCGCGACTATAACCTGACCTATGCCGGCTTGTCAGCCATGGCCGTCGAAGAAGCTTACAACGGCTTCCATTCCGCGACCATTGCCGCAGGTGTGACCAAGTTCCTGCATCCCACAGGCATCACCCTGATGGACGATCTGCTCGAAGAACTATGGGTGACCACAGAGGCAGGCCGCCGTAACGAAATCCTCAACGAGCTTCAGGTCGTTGAAACAGAAGAAATGCTCTGGCACATTCCGATGTTCTCACTCAAGAACATCCAGGTCTTCAACAAGGCCCGCGTGAACCTGCCGTCTGAGCTGGTCCTGTCCAACGAGTGGTCCAACTACGAGCGCTATCTCGACAAATGGACCATCAACGCTGGCGAGTAATCAATCACACACATCGTTGCATGATGCAAAGCAAAGGCCCTGCCGCAAGGCGGGGCTTTTGCCTGCTTGTAAAACAGGCCTGCCGCAGGCCAAACCATGCATTGCATTTCCCAGGCAAGTTCATTATCATAACACATGAATCATCTTTTGCCGTCCGGCTGAAAGAAGGCACCCATGACTGAAAAACAAAGACTGTTGGCTGTTCTACAAGGAAAGACGCCCGATCGTGTCCCCTGGTTTGCGGATCTGGGCCACTGGCTTCAAGCTGAAGCGGGAGTGCTCTGGAACCTGTATGAAGCAGGCGGTGATATGCAGCAAACCCTGGCTTTTCACCGGGACGTTCAGGCAGGCTGGTACATCGGCTCCGTCAGCTTACATGATGAATGGTACGAAGATGCCGTGGAGCGGACCCGAAAAATTGATGGCGAACGGGCCGTTGAAAGCTTTGCCACCAAACTGGGCAAGCTGACCATGATCCGCCGCTGGAACGCCACCAGCTTCTCTTGGGATATTGAGAAACATTTGGTTGAGAGCCCGCAAGATTTGCGCATCCTCATCTATGCCCTGGAACATAAGCGTTTCGCAGCGCGTTATGAACGCTGGCAAGCCATTGAAGAACTGGCCGGTGATATCGGCCTGGGCTTTCCAAACCTGGCTTACACCGGTCTGGGCTCTTTGATTTCCTATTACATGGGGGTTGAAAAAACGGTTTACGCCCTCATGGATGAACCTGACCTGACTGAGGCCTATATCCGCCTGCACAATGAGCGGCAGCTGGAACTGGCCCAGCTCTACGCCTTGAGCCCAGCACCACATCTTTTCTTTACAGACAACCTATCCAGCGACGTCCAGTCACCCAACCTTTTCAGACAACACAGCCTGGACCACTACCGTGCCATCGCCGACTGCCTGCACCAGCAGGGGAAGACAGTCTCCGCCCACATCGACGGCCGGATGAACGGCCTGATCGGCCTTCTGGCTGAGGCAGGCATCGATGTGGCTGATGCCTGCACACCCACACCCAATGGCGATCTGACACCTGCTCAAATCCGGCAACAGGCTGGAAACGACATGGTCATCATGGGCGGCATTGCGCCAACCATGTGGTTACCCGAAACCCCTGAAAAAACGTTCATCCGGCACGTGCGCGACTGGCTGGATTTAAGACATGTGTCCAGCCGGCTGGTTCAGTCAGCTGGGGATCAGGTCCCGCCAGGAACTTCAGTGCAGCGCATCAAGCTGATGGCAGAACTGGTTGATACTTACGGCCGTTACCCAACTGAAAACAGGGAGGAACACGCATGAACATGAAACCCAGCAAGGTACTCAAACTGCTCCGTAGCGGGCAAACAGCATCCTGTGTCAAGTTGAATCTGGCAGATTCGCGCTCTGTTGAGATCGCGGGCCTGGCCGGATTTGACTGTGTCTGGACCGACATGGAACATGTCCCCAACGACTTGAGTCAGATCGAAAAACAGATCCTGGCTGCAAAAGCCTATGATCTGGACATCATCGTCCGTGTGCCACGAGGCGCCTACAGCTCGCTGATCTGGCCGCTCGAAATGGATGCGACTGGTATCATGGTGCCGCACATCATGAGCCTTGAGGATGCCAAGCAGGTCGCCCGGCAAACCAAATTTCATCCCATCGGCCTCAGGCCGGTCGATGGCGGCAACGCAGACGGTGCCTTCACCCAGATAGACTTTTTAGCCTATTTGGAGCAGGCCAACCGGGAGCGCCTGGTGATTGTTCAAATCGAAGATGTGGAACCCATGGCCGAACTGGAAGCGATCGCTGAGCTGCCCGGTATTGACATGCTTTTCTTTGGGCCGGGTGACTTCAGCCACTCCTTGGGACACCCGGGTGTTTTTGACCACCCAGATCTCATCAGTGCCCGTGAAAAAGTGGCACAGGCTGCAGCCAAGTACGGTAAATTTGCAGGAACAGTCGGTGGGGTTGGCAACATGAACCAGCTCTTTGACATGGGTTACCAGTTCCTTAACCTGGGTGCTGATGTGGTGGCTCTGGGCCAGTATTTCAACCAAATTGCCCAGGCCTACCGCCAGCGGCTGACACCATAAGGGAGGCAAGCATGATAAGCATCACCAAACGGGGGGTGTCCGTGACAGCCCTGACCCTGGGCACGGTCCAGCTGGGGTTGGCCTACGGCATCGCCAATGTCTCCGGCAAGCCTGATGAAAGCAAAAGCCATGCCCTGCTGGCGCAAAGCGAGGCACTGGGTATTAAAAGTTTTGACACAGCAGCCGCCTATGGCGATTCTGAGGCCGTTTTAGGCCGCTATTTCAAAAAAACTGAGGCCAAAGACCAGTTGATCGTAACCAAGTACAAACTGGGTCCCGATGAGCAAGGCAGCCAGGCAGCGATTGAAAAAGCCGTTCGTGGCCAGCTGGAGCAATCGCTTAATCATCTGGGCCTGACGCAGGTTCCCATCTACCTCATGCACAGCCCGCAAGACCTGCATCAACACGGTGCCTTCTTGGCTAAATTGATGGAACGGTTGATCTCAGAAGGGCTGGTTGGCCTGGCGGGTGCGTCTGTCTACTATGGACCAGATCTGGACGTTATGTTTCAACACGATGTCTTCCAGGCCACCCAGATTCCCATCAGCCTGTTTGACCAGCGCCTGATCGCCTCGGGCCACCTGGCCCAGCTGCACGAGCGGGATTGCCTGGTTTTTGCTCGAAGCGTCTTTTTGCAAGGCCTCTTCTTCATGGATCCAGAGCAGCTGCCGGCCAACCTGGTCCAGGCTGCCCCTTACTTGACGGCTTTGCGAAACCTGGCCGCACAAGAGAAGCTGTCTGTCGCTCAGTTGGCCCTATCCTTTGTGCGTGATCTGCCGGAAATCACCAGCCTGGTGATTGGGGCAGAAACGATTGAACAGGTCACCGAAAATGTGCGACTGATTGAAGGGCCAGGCCTGTCTGAAAAAGGACAACAGGAGGCCAAACGCCTGTTTGCCCAGGTGCCGGATCGCTTGTTGAACCCTGCCTTGTGGTAGACGGCACCCTGATCCAGGAGGTAAAAACCATGACCCGACCCATTCGTTTCGGCATGATGGGTGCCGGTTTCATCGCCCGACCCAATGCATCGGCTCTTCTGGCTCACCCTCAGGCGCGTCTGGTTGCCCTTTCCAACCGGACCGAAGCCAAGGCCAGGCAGGTTGCCCATGACTTGGGTATCGACTGTGCGATTTATCAGGATTGGCGGGAGATGATCGAACAAGAGGACCTGGATGCGGTCTTGATCAACCTGTCACACCAGCTGCACCGGGATGCCTTTATCGCCTGTGCTGAACGGGGCCTGGACATCATCATTGAAAAAGCCCTGGCCAACACCTACCAGGAATGCCAGGAGATGATGGATGCGGCTGAAAAACATGCCATCAAAGCGACCGTTTGTCACACCCAGCGATACCATGCGGTTTTTCAGGAGGCGGCTGCCTTCATCGAGAAAAACGACCTGGGTCGCCTGCTGGGCATTTCAGATCATATCCACACCCACTATTTCTGGGACGGCCGTTCCGACTGGCAACTGTCCAACGAAGCATCCGGTGGGGGCATCGCCTTGAATTACGGCGTCCACCAGCTGGACCGGGTCCACTTTTTTCTCAAGCAAAAAACCGTTCAGCTGTCGGCCCAGTACTTGTGTGAAAAACCAGGTTATGAAATTCCCTCATCCTATGCCATGATGGGCGTTGGTGACCAGGGAACCCCCTACACCATCACCTGCTCCGGTTACTCAGGCCCTCACACCGATGAATGCCGCCTGCTGTTTGAAGGCGGCATGATCCATTGCTGTGTCAAAGGAGGCGGGCTGTATCCGGAAGGCTTGTATGTTGGCACCACCCAAAGCGGGGCCTTTGAAAAGCAACCTGTTGTCCTGGATCCGACAAAGAATTATGAACGGCAGTTTTTTGAAGCGGTCTCCTACCTTGTGGGAGACCGGCCAGACCCGCCCGTGCCGCTCAGCTGGGCTGCCGAGATGGTCCGGCTGGTGAAAGAAACCCTGCCATGAAAAAAACCCGGTGCTGGCACCGGGTTTTCTCATGCAGGGTTAACGGTTATTTTATTCGCCCAGGACTTGGACCTGAACGGTTCTGGGACGGGCGCGGACCTGATCCCAGTCGATGAAGTAGATGTAGCCGAACTGGCCCAGATCCATGGCGCCGTCAACGATGACGATGCTTTCGGAACGGCCGAAAA
>CAYXIM010000093.1:0-5595 GCA_964465385.1 uncultured Oscillospiraceae bacterium | reverse complement strand
GAATACGCAAGCGCCAGCCTTGCGTCAAGCCTTTTAGACAAGGCTTTCACCCTGTCTTTCACCTTGACAGAAAGCCCCTGGCACGTTAGCTTGAAAGCAGATCAATTCGGCTCACAAAACCCAGAAAAAGAAAAGAAAGGATGGTGGCCGGTATGACCGTGCTGCGCATGGAACGGCAGGCAAAAGACAACGTCTACCTGCACAAGGATTTTCACAAGGCGCTCAACCGGGCCCTGATCTACCTGCAAACCCACTACGGTGAACAAGCCGTTCGTGACTACCTGCGAACGTTTGCACAAGCTTTTTATTCGCCGCTCAGAGAAGACTTGAAAGCCAAGGGCCTGGACGCCCTGCAAACACATTTCCAAGAGATTTATGCCCTGGAGGGTGGCGATGTGTCCTTTGAACGGACGGATGACCGCTTTGATATTGTGGTCCGCCGCTGCCCGGCCCTGGAACACATCCAGGCTGCAGGCGATGTGGTTTCACCCTTGTTCGGCTTGACCCATGAGCTGGTCAATGATGCCATCTGCGAGGGAACAGCCTGGCAGGCAAGCTTCATCGGTTACGACCCGGTGTCGGGAGCAGGCATCCAACGTTTTGAAAGGAGGCAGCCCGCATGATTTCGTGCACAGAATTCATCCCGGCCTACAGCGCCTATTTCAGTTTTCTTCATGACTTGGACGGCAAAGAAGCGGTGGTTCGTTTCTGGGAACACCTGTCCGACACCTACCTGACCAACCTGCGCGACCTGGCCCAGGAGAAGGGCCTGCGCGGCCTCTACGAATACTGGTCTGCCGCCCTCAACGAGGAGGCTGCTGATTTTGTCATGACCCTGGACGAGGAAGAAGGGGTCTTCCAGATCGACATGCGCCATTGCCCCTCCAAGGGCCGCTTGCTGCAGCTGACCCAAATGGAGCCTTATGCGGATTATTGTGAACATTGTGACGTGCTCTACCGTCGGGTGTTGGAGCCGCTGGGCTATGAGTACGACATTGACTTGTCACGAACCGACCGGGCCCAGGGGACCATCACGGTTCGCAAGGGAACAGCACCACATTAAGCACCGCTTGCTTTAAAGCGGCGACTGGGCAGCCTGGTGGGATCGGGTGTCGATCCACTGAGGCTGCTCTTTTTTCAGGTAGCTGCAAAAGGCCTCATAGGCCGCATCCGTGGTGCCAATGTAGGGCGGCAGCAGGCGCAGGGGAAAGGCCGGGTCCTGAATCTTGGAGAAAACCTTGTCATAGCTGCCGTCGATTTTTCCAGGCCCGACCAGATCAATCAAGACCTCAACAACCTCTTTGAGCTCCTGGAGCATGTCCCAGACCTGTGTTGTATCCTGGGCCAGGCAAGCGTCATAAAAGCGAAGGGTCTGTGGGATGTTGCAGGTGCCTACCGACATCAACAGGCCCACCGGCCCCAGCTGGCTGGCAAAGGCAAAGCCGTTTTCCGTGATGAAAAACCGAAGTGGTGAGCGGCTGGTTGCCAGGGCCTGCAAAATCGAAAGATCGCTGGTGCTGTATTTGGCGCCCACAAAATTAGGCACGTCATTGGCCAGCTGCTCATAGTCAGCCACCGTCAACAACCGTTTGCTTCGGTTGTTGTTGTAGTGGAAAAAGCGGCAATCTGGATAGGGATCGCACAGGTCATGGAAAAACAAGCGGACCTCTTCATCAGCCAGGGCGCCCCAGCCGGGCAGGGCAAACATAAAATCCCGAATCCCCTGATCATAGGCAAAACGGATACGGTCATGCATGGTTTTCAAGGACAAGGAAATCAGGCCAACCATGGGCTGGCAGCCTGGCTGGTCCATAGCCTTGGCAAAGAGGGTGACCAGACGCTGGAAGAGCGCGTCGTTGATGGCATAGCCTTCACCAGCCGTCCCAAACAGGTAAATATGCCGGATATCCTGGTCCAGCAGCTTTTGCACACCAGCAACGAAGCGTGCTTCGTCCAGTTCAAAAGCATCCGTCCACGGCACACATGCGGTGGCTAAAATGGTGCGGGGGTATCGTTTGTCCATGACAAGGTCCTCCCTGATTTCAAGTTAGACCCATCATAACACCCCCGCCTGGCTACGTCACCTGCTTCCTTCAACAGTGACTGTCACGTTGCCACGGATGGCTTTGGAATAAGGACAAACCTGATGGGCCAGGTCTGCAATCCGCTGATTCTCGGCCTGAGGCCAGTCATCAATTTTAACCTGCAGGCGGGCAGAGATGAAAAAGCCGTCAGCGGGATCCTCATGCAGGTCCACGGTTGCTGTGACTTGAGAACGGGTATAGGCTTTGCGCTCGTTTTTGAGCACCAGGGCGATGGCACTGTTAAAACAGGCGCTGTAGCCGGCTGCAAAGAGCTGTTCCGGATTGGTCGCCCCAGCGTCCATGCCAGATCCTGGCGGCTGGATGGCGACCGAAAAAGAACCGTCTGCCGCCTGAGAGCGGCCGCCGTCTCGTCCTCCGGTGTTGATCATGGTGGTGGTGTAAAGGGTTTTCATGGTTGTCACCTCCTGTGACTGAGTCATCTGACTGGGTCATCGCCTCAACCATAAGGGCAGGCTCTGTCTTGTGCAGTAACCGAGGGCACATTGCCAGCTTTTGCCTGTCGTGATAGGATGGGCGCGACAAAGCGACATAAGGAGGCTGCTGCCGATGCCAAACCAGACCCCACCTTGCGAACCTTTCCTGCCCCTGTTCGAGCCGGTCAGCCGGCTGGTGCTTGAAGCTGGAAAAACCATGCTTCAGGCGGACGGGACGGCGTTGGGGGCTGAGAAAAAAAGCGAAGGCAACTTCGTCACCGCCTGGGACAAAGCCGTTCAGGCGCAGCTGATCCGGGGGCTGGAGGCGCTGGCACCGCAGATCCCGGTCATTGCCGAAGAAAAAGAACGTCAGCCCCAGGCCAAGGGGCGGCCGGTCTGGGTTTTAGACCCCATTGACGGCACCACAAACTTCATGCGTGGTTACCGACACGCAGCCATTTCACTGGCGCTGGTCACCGGTTGTCAGGGGCTCTTGGCCTTTGTCTACAACCCTTATCTGGATGAACTCTTTACCGCCCGGGCAGGTGCGGGCGCTGCCTGCAATGGCCAGCCCATACGGGTCAGCACGGTTGAGCAACTGTCGGACAGCCTGATTGGCTTTGGCACCACACCCTACGACCGGCGACAGGCAGACCTGACCTTTCGCCTGGCCGAACGCCTCTTCATGATGTCTCTGGAAGTACGCCGAAGCGGGTCAGCCGCCCTGGATCTGGCCTATGTGGCAGCCGGCCGCCTGGACGGTTTTTTTGAGCGTTGCCAGCAAGTCTGGGACTATGCGGCCGGTGCGCTCATCCTTCAAGAAGCCGGTGGCCGGATCAACACCTGGGACCTGCAGCCCTTGTCCTTTCAGGGCCCATCCAGCATCCTGGCCACCAATGGCCTCATCCATCTGCCTATGCTCAGCCTGATCGAGGCTGAGGAGGCTGGTCTCGGCTAAAAAAACGGCCCGCACAAGCGGGCCGTTTGTCCATGGTGTTAGTGGGGCCGACGCCCCCTTCTACGAAGGGCCAGTGGCGGCCCCAGGATTTCAGCCATCAGGATGCCCTGAACCAGATCATCCGGCCCCAGCTTGTGAAAGCGGCCGCCGCTGGCTTGGGGTTGAGCGGCCTTGACCGCTTGGGTGCTTGCTTTTGCCACCTGGGCGGGTGGTTGAGCCGGGGCCGGCGGCGACATGACTTCTGGCTCTTCTACAACCTGCGGTGCCTGGGCCTGCTCGTGCAAAGCCACCGCTTCTTCAAAACGGCGTAGAATTTCGTTTAAGCGTTCATCAATCAAAGCCACGCTGCATCAGCCTTTCCTGTACCTGTTCATCAGGTGTTTGGTTTTTCTTTACCCGTTTTCTCCGTGTCAGCAATGGCCGTGCGCATCTGCGTATCTGAGATCACGTTTTGCATGGTGTAATAATCCATGACCCCCAGCTTGCCTTCACGCAGGGCCTGTGCCATGGCACGCGGGACTTCAGCTTCTGCCTCAACCACTTTAGAACGCATTTCCACAACCGCCGCCTTCATTTCTTGTTCGTAGGCCACCGCCATGGCTCGGCGCTCTTCAGCCTTGGCCTGGGCGATGCGCTTGTCGGCTTCGGCCTGGTCGGTTTGCAGCTGCGCCCCAATGTTTCGGCCCACATCGACATCTGCAATGTCAATGGACAGGATCTCAAAAGCCGTTCCCGAATCCAGTCCTTTTTCCAAAACGGTGCGGGAGATCAAATCCGGGTTTTCCAGCACGTCTTTGTGGGAAAGGCTGGAGCCGATGGTGGTGACGATGCCTTCGCCCACCCGGGCAATGATGGTTTGTTCACCAGAACCACCAACCAGCCGATCGATGTTGGCGCGAACCGTCACCCGCGCCTTGGCCTTGAGCTCAATGCCGTCCTTGGCAATGGCTGCGATCAGGGGTGTCTCAATGACCTTGGGGTTGACGCTCATCTGGACGGCTTCCAAGACGTCCCGACCAGCCAGATCGATGGCGGCAGCCCGTTCAAAGCCCAGCTCTATTTCGGCCCGTTGGGCGGCAATCAAGGCGTTGACCACCTTGTCGACGTTACCTCCGGCCAGAAAGTGGGCTTCCAGCTTGTTGATGCTCAGCTCCAGGCCGGCCTTGGTCGCCTTGATCATGGGGCTGACCACGCGCACCGGCACCACACGGCGCAGACGCATGCCGATCAGGTTGAAGATCCCCACGCGCACGCCGGCAGCGGCGGCCGAGATCCACAGGCCGATGGGCACGAAGCTGAAAAAGAGTGAGAGAAAGACAATCACCCCGGCGATAATGGTTAAGGTAATAAACAGTTCAGCTGGCATAACGATTCAGACTCCTTCCTGTCTGTCAACGATGTGACTGGGGCTAGGGTTCAGATGGTTCTTCCAAGCGGTGGACAATAATACGCCGGCCCTCAACCCGAACGATTTCAATACGTTCTTTGGCGGGCAGATAGGTTCCTTCTGTGACCACATCCAGGCGCTCACCGTCAAAATCGGCCATGCCGGACGGCCGCAGAACCGTTAGGGTGACCCCCTGGCGCCCGACCCAGTTTTTTCGGTCTTGCGTGGTGCTGTAGCCTTCTTCTTTTCGGGCCGCTGATCGCAAAATCAGCTTTCGAGCCAGGTGCCCCTTCTTGGCAGAGCGAAGCACAAGCACCACCAGCAGGGCGCCCAGCACCAGCAGAAGCAAAATCATAACCGTTGCTTCAAAAGCCGTGCGTGCGGTGAGGATGATGCCGATGATCAACAGGACAAAACCGGAGATACCGGCGATGCCAAAACCAGGGATAAACAACTCAAGAACCAGCAAAAGCAGGCCCAGAATCAGAAGGACCGCCTGAAAAGCATTGATGGCTTCCAGAAAGCTGAAGATAGTTGCCAGGTTAACAAGGGACTGCAGGAGTACGGCCACAACACTCATCCTCCTTTTTCAGTGCTGGATGCTCAAACAATCGTGCAAAAACAGTATACGCCAGCCCCCTGATAAAGACAATAAAACCGACAGCCCGTATAAGGATAAGCGGCTGGTGGTTTAACAAACAGACCGGCCAAAAGGCCGGTCTGCATCCTGCT
>CAYXIM010000092.1:995-5648 GCA_964465385.1 uncultured Oscillospiraceae bacterium | reverse complement strand
AGGCTGGCTCCAAAAAAGGCAACGGTTCCGCCGCCCATGCCGCCTGCCGCTCCCGATCCAGGCAAGGTCAAGATATCCTGTCCCAAATCTCGTGAAACGCAGCGGGCCAGGTGGCACAGGCCTGCATCGAGCAATTGGACGGCCGCCTCATCCGCCCCCTTCTGGGGCCCAAAGACAACTGCCGCCCCATTGGGGCCGCACAGCGGGTTGCTGATATCGCACATGGTGACCACCTCAAGGTCACGCAAAGGCTTCAAAAGGCCGGAAGCGTCGATGCGATCAATCTGCGACAGGGTTTGGCCGACCGGCACAAAGGCATTTCCTGCGGCATCATAAAAACGCACCCCAAGCGCTGCTGCCGCGCCGGTCCCACCATCATTGGTGGCGCTGCCGCCCAGTGCAATGATCAGCCTGTTGGCGCCATGTGCCAGGGCTGCTTCTATCAGCTGACCGACGCCATATGTGCTTGTTTTCAACGGGTTTTTCCGGTGTCCCACCAGGGGAAGGCCTGCGGCGGCGGCCATTTCCACCACAGCTGTCCCATCCGTCAAAAGACCAAAAAAAGCATCCACCTTGTCTGTGTAGGGTCCCTGGACCGTGCAGGCGATCCGCCTGCCACCCGCGGCGCTGATCAGGGCATCCACGCTGCCTTCTCCGCCATCCGCCACCGGGATGCTGATGACTTCAGCCTGGGGGTGGTGTTTTCGTGCCTGTTCGGCCACGATGGAACAAATGTGTGCCGAAGACAAGGTTCCTTTAAAGGAATCTGGAATGATAACAATTTTTTTCATCTTGTTGCCTCCATCCGCGGCCCACAGACTGCTGCCATGGCCATCACTAACAAGATAGTCAAGAAGGCCGACAGCGTCAACCAGACGCTTCTTTGCCATGTGAAGGCAGCCTTTAGCAGCTGGTTGCGTTTTTTCTTTGACCGGTCCCTTGAATTCAGTTATAATTCATTTTGTATCTCTGAATGGGAAAGAAAGGTGAAAGAACGTGAATTTCATAGAAATAAAAGCCAACAAACGCGCGCTGGGCAGCAAGGGTTATTTGAAGGATTTGCGCCGTGATGGGAAAATCCCGGGTGTGCTGCACGGACAGCAGCAAGCCTCCATCCCCCTGTACCTGGACAGCCCCGACCTGCGCAGGGCCCTGAACACGCCCGCCGGTCGAAACGTGCTGCTCAAGCTCATCCTTGATGACGAGACGCAGACTGCCATGATCGAAAACCTTCAGGAGGACATTGTCAGAGATGACGTCTACCTGCATATCGATCTGAAGCTGATCTCCATGGACGAAGCCATCGAAGTGCAGGTCCCCATCCTGTTGCATGGCCAGGACCTGCGCGAGAGCGACGACGGCTTTGTCTCCCAGCAGCTGCATGAGCTGACCTTGATGAGCAAGCCTGCCGCCATTCCGGAAAGCATCCGGGTGGATGTCAGCGGCCTTTTAATCGGCGATGGCCTGGTTGTGGGTGACATCACCATGCCTGAAGGCTGTGAAGCCATCACACCAGCCGACGAAATGATCGTCACTGTGCTGGCACCTAAGGCCCTTGAAGAAGAGGAAGAAGAAGACGCCGAAGCCCTTGATGAAGACGCAGCCGCTGTGCCCGAACCGGAACGCGTGGGCGAAAGCAGCGAGGAAGCCTAAAAGATATTCCCACAGGTTCAAAAGCCGCCTGCCAGGCGGCTTTTTTGATCAGTGGTTTTTTCCGCGGGCTTCCACGGCAATCAGGCCCTGAAAGACACCGGATCGAAAACCGTATAGGTGGTCGACCAGGTTGGGCAGGCCGCAGGCATGGTTGGGGATGATTTCGATCCGGTCCCCAATGGACAGGTTGATGGCCTGGCTGCTGACCAGAAAACCGTGTTCTTCATTGAGTTTTTCGATCAAGATGTCCGGGTGGTCAACCACATAACCAAAACCCGGCCGGTTGCCGCAAGCATCAGAGGTCAGGGTCTTGCTGCCTGCATCAATGATGACCCGTTTGTCATTGACGCGAGACACGACCGTGGCGATCACCCGCAGACAGCAGTCTGCCACCGTTGCCATGCCGGTTGACAGCTGGTTGCAATCGTTAAAGATAAAATTGCCGGATCTGACCTCCGTCATGCCGGTCATCAGGTGCGGCCGCTTACCTGAAAAGCTGTTGCCACCACTGAGGACCTCCATCTTGAAGCCATCCGCTTGCAGCAGGTCCGCGGTTTGCAGGCACATGTCACGCTCCAGGCGTGTCATGCGGTCAAAACCCGCCAGCTTTTTTTCTTGATAAATGTTGCCTGCGTAATACATCAGCCCCATGATCTCAAGCCCCGGCAAGGAGCGGATGGACCGGGCAAAGGATCGCGTGGCTTCCAGCGGCTGCAGGCCACCCCGTTTGAGCCCCCCATCCAGGTCCAGTAAAACGCGGATAGGACGACCCAGGGCCTGGCCGACAGCCGACAACCCCCTGGCCCCTGTCATGCTGTTAACAATGGTCAAAACGTGCTTGGTCTGGGCCAGTTTTTTCAAACGCTCCCATTTTTCAGAACCAATCAGGGGAAACGCAAGCAGCAGGTCATCGATACCCGCTTCAGCCATGACTTCAGCTTCCCCCAGCTTGGCGCAGGTGATGCCCTGACACCCCAGAGCCAACTGCCGTTTGGCCAGCCAGACGCTCTTGTGTGTTTTGATGTGTGGCCGCACACGGATGCCGTGGCGTTTGTTTTCTGAAACCAGTTTTTGGATGTTGCGGTCCACCTGGTCCAGGTCAACAGCCAACGCCGGGCTGGGCAGTTGCCCGCCACTTGTAAACAGGTTTTGTCCCATCCGTTTCACCTCTTTTGCTGCAAGCAGTTTATCACATCCAAGGTTCTTTTGAGACCAGACGCACTTGGTCGTTCGCGTCTCAGGGCGGCCAGACAAGGTCAACTGGCGGCAATATGAACATGCGTGACGGTTCTTTCCTCGAGCACCTGTGGATCTGGAACAAACGGGTTTCCGGCCAGGTTTCGGCTGGTCATCTGGCCTGGGGCTGAGTGTGTCAGCCGCTCCACAGACAGCTCTGTTTCGTAAAAGACATCTGAAGGGAAAAGATCACTGGGATAGGTCATGTTGGGCAGCATGGCACATTCCAAGCACAGGCTGGCCCCGACGGCGCTTTCCAGCATGCCGCCCACCCAGTTGCCGACACCTGCCTGTGCACAAAGCCGGTTGATGATAACAGTGTTTAAAAAACCGCCAACACGGCCGGGTTTGAGGTTGATAAAACGGCAGGCGCCCAGTTCCAGCGCTTTTTTCGCCGCATAAACCGAGTTGATGCTCTCATCCAGGCAAATCGGTGTGTCCAGTTGTTTTTGAAGGCGGGCATGGTCAATCAGGTCGGTGTGGTGAAGTGGCTGCTCGATCATAGCCAGGTTCAAAGGATCCAGGGCCTTGAAGAAAGCCAGATCCGTTTCCAAGCTGTAGCCGCTGTTGCAGTCGATGTGAAAAACCCCCTTGGGAAAGGTGGACCGGACCGCCTGGAGCATGGTCAGATCCCAGCCGGGCATGACTTTGAGTTTCACCCGCTGGTAGCCGGCCTGAAAAGCCTGGTCGATGCGTTCCAGCAAACCATCGATTGATGGCTGGACCCCGAAGTCTGCGCCAGTTTCAACCGGCCCCTGGCTTGCGCCAAGCAGCACATGAAGGGGTTTGTCCTGCAACGCCGACGCCATCACCCACCAGGCCATCTCAATGGTGGCATGCGCAAAGGGGTTGCCCTTGATGGGGGCCATGGCATCCTGCAACGCCTCGGCGGATGCAAAAGAACGACCGACCACCAGCGGAGCCAGAAAACGCGAGGCTATTTCAAACACACCGATGGCACATTCGGGTGAATAGGTGGGCGCTGCCAAGGGAGAGGATTCGCTCCAGGCTGTGGTGGTCCCGGATGTCATCCGTGTGACCACGGTGTGGATGGCGTCATCCGATCCGTAGGCGGTTGTCCAAGGTTCTTTCAAAGGATGAACAACATAATAGAAATCCAATGCATCAATATACATGGTCGGGACCCTCCATCAAAGCCAAGGCGGTCTGCTCCGTCACCATCATACACCATGCATGGCTTGATCAAACCCAGTTTGACGGTTTTTAACAGGCGTGTTAGCATCAGGCAACCAGAATGAGCGGGAGGCTCCCCATGATCCTGTCCACACAAACCCGACACCTGTCCAATCGCTTTGATGATTTTACGGCGGTTCGCCTGCTGGCGGCTGCTGGTTTTGATGCCCTTGATTATTCCATGATGGACCACATGAAAGACCCCGGGCATCCCCTTTGCCAGCCTGGCTACCGGGACCATGTCCACCGGCTCAGAGAAGAGGCTGACCAGCTGGGCCTTTTCTTTAACCAGGCCCATGGCCCCTACCCGACCCACCTGGAAGGACGGCCTGATTACAACGCACGTATGGCGCCATTGGTTGACCGGTCCGTGGAGATCGCAGCCCTGCTGGGCGCAAGCGTGGTGGTGATCCACCCCATCGATGCGGCAGATGAGGCAACCAAACAAACCCTCAACCACCAGCAATACGGGCGGATGCACGTGCTGGCGGCTCGTCACGGCATCCGGATCGCCTTGGAAAACATGTGGGCGTTTGACAAAAAGCAAAAGCGTTTTGTGGCCAATGTCTG
>CAYXIM010000092.1:0-985 GCA_964465385.1 uncultured Oscillospiraceae bacterium | reverse complement strand
GTTTCACAGCCATGCTGGATCAGTTGGACCCCCGCTACTTCACCGCCTGCCTTGATCTGGGTCATTGCGGGTTGGTCGGCGTGGATCCGGCTGTCATGATCCACGCCCTTGGACACGACCGGTTGACGGCCCTGCACGTTCATGACAATGACAAGCGTGATGACCGGCACACAGCCCCCTATCTGGGCGGCATGGATTGGGGCGCCATCACCCAGGCCCTGGCTGATATCCGTTATCAGGGAGACCTGACTTTGGAGGCGGATGCTTTTTTAAGCGGGTTTCCTGATGCCCTGATCGCTCAGGCAGCAAGCTTTTTACAGGCCATCGGCCGGCACCTGATCGCGCAGATCAAGGCTGCACAGGCCTAATCGATACGCCTGGCCTTTTCTTGCTGGCGTTGCGGCGCCTCTTTTCCCATAGCTGGGTAACCGACTGCAAGTGAGATGGCAAAGGCAAAACCCGAAGGCCAGTCCAGCTCTTTTTCAAAGGCGTCTTTTTCATCTCCTGTCAGAGCCGCCTGGGTCATGCCGATGATGCAAGAGCCCAGCCCCATGGCTTGCGCAGCTGTTGCCAGGTTGGCAACAGCGATGCCCGCCTCAAGCTGGGAGCCATCAGCTTGTGGCAGCCCGATGAGAATCAACAGGGGGGCCCCGTAAAAGATACTGGGGTGGCGGGAGCGGATCCGCGCCAGGGTGTCTAAATCCCCGGTTTCTTCAAAGTAACGGATGGCCCGGTCACTGAGCGCTTTTAAGAGCGGCTGGCGCGTGACAAAGCGAAAAATCCAGGGTTGTCGGTTGACCGCACTGGCCGAGCTCAAAGCAACGTCCGTAAGTGTGGTGATCTGATCTTCTGTCAACGCCTGGCTGGTGAATTTGCGTATGCTGCGTCTTTCCAGCAATGCCCGAATGGTTTCGTTCATATCAAACCCTCCTTGGCTGTTCTCACAGCCAGTTTACCCAAGACCAGATGTCTTGTCGAACGGCTT
>CAYXIM010000091.1:0-5654 GCA_964465385.1 uncultured Oscillospiraceae bacterium | reverse complement strand
GCACCAGGTAATCGGCTTCTTCCCGTTTGAAGGCTTCCAGAGCCAAGGCGGTATCCGCTGCAGAGCCGTGCAGATCAGACAGGACTAACAAGGTCATGGGTTGTTCCTTTCTGGTTTTGCCATGAGCAGAGGGTTGAGCTTTTTGGGCAAGACCAATGCGCTGTAGGCTTTTATTATCTGGGACGACAAGCCACTTGGCAAGGCGGACGGAAAAGACACACTGAAAAGCAACTGGAAAACTGGTATAATTGATGATTGATCGGTCCATTGGCTGTATGAGAAACAGGCTGGGACCTTTGCACAACAGCCAGGTGGCGAAAGGGGATTGGTCCATGCACGAACCGCTGCTCCAGCTCAAAGGGATCAATAAATATTATGGCAAGACACACGTCCTGAAAGACGTCAGCTTCGACATCCAAAATGGTGAGTTTATCACCCTGCTGGGCCCTTCCGGTTGTGGAAAAACAACCCTCTTGCGCTGTATAGCCGGTCTTGAACGGATTGATGCTGGCGATATATTGCTTAAAAACAAATCCATCCGGGGGCTGGCACCCAACAAACGGAACGTTAACACGGTTTTTCAAAACTATGCGCTGTTTCCCCATTTAAACGTTTACGACAACGTGGCATATGGGCCGCGAATCAAACGAACCATGACCGAACAGGCCCTGCGTCAAAAAATCGCTCAGATGCTGGAACTGGTTCAAATGACCGGCTACGAACATCGCATGACCAACCAGTTGTCCGGCGGCCAGATGCAACGCGTGGCCATCGCCCGCGCCCTGATCAATGAACCGGATATCCTGCTTTTAGACGAACCCTTGGGTGCCCTGGATCTCAAGTTGCGAAAGCACATGCAAACCGAACTGGCCCAGATCCAAAAGCAGGCCAGAACCACCTTTGTCTATGTCACGCACGATCAGGAAGAAGCCCTCAACATGTCTGATCGCATCGCTGTCATGGACCATGGGGTCATCCAGCAACTGGGTAAACCCAAGGACATCTACAACCGGCCCTTGAACCTGTTCATCGCTGACTTCATTGGAGACCGCAACATCAAGACGGTCACGGTGGCCCAGGTTGACCGGGATTGGGTCACCATCCGGCTGGGTGACAACACCATCGGCGTTCAGCCGTCGGCTGCTGTCCGCCAGGTGGTTAAGCCGGGAGACCAGGCTGTTCTGGCGGTCCATATGGACAAGGTTCGCCTGTCCTGTGACCCCCTGCCCAATGCCCTGGCAGGAACGGTTTTGTCTATCCATTATGCAGGATCACAAATCAAAACCCGTATCCTGGTGGGACAGGAGACTTTTGAAGCCGTTGAGTACCTGAAAAACGAATGTGACTACAGCGTGGGTGAGACGGTATACCTTCATTGGCAAAAAAGCGACGGTATTCTGCTGGCGCACGAACAGACCCGGGAGGCTGCCCATGTTTGAGTCCCGGACCCTGAAACGAAACGCCCCGGTCTTGCCCATCCTGGCCTGGATCGGTTTTCTGGTCGGCAGCCCCCTGATCTATGTGCTGGTGCTCAGCTTCCTGTCTCGTGACGATCTGGGCAACATCGTCTGGGTTTTCACCCTGGAAAACTACCGGCGCATCGTGGATCCGGTTTACCTGAAAGTGTTTCTTAACTCTTTTCTGCTGGCCACCCTGACCGGTCTGGTCACTTTGCTGGTGGGCTACCCTGTGGCCTATTTCACGGCCCAGATGACAGCCAAAAGGCGTTCTCTGGTTATCTTGCTGATCGTCATTCCCTTTTGGATCTCCAGCCTTTTAAGAACCTACGGCTGGATGATTTTACTGGGCAACACCGGGTTGATCAACAACGTGCTCTTGGCTTTGAAGCTCATCGACCAACCGCTGCCTATGATGTATCGCTTTGGCACGGTTTTGATTGGGACCACCTACATGCTGATTCCCTTTATGGTCATTGCCCTTTTTAACGCCATCGATAAACTGGACCGCTCCTTGCTTGAAGCGTCGCGCGACCTGGGAGGCAATGCCTGGAAGACGTTTTTCAAGATCACGGTTCCCCTGACCCTGCCAGGTATCGCCGGCGGGTTTGTCCTGGTCTTCATACCTGCCTTGGGCCTCTTTTTCATCTCCGATTTGCTGGGTGGCGGCAACACCTTGTTCCTGGGCAACCTGATCAACACCCAGGCCACCCGGGGGCGCAACAAACCCTTGGCTGCTGTCTTTTCCATGGTTATGATCGGGATCGTTTTGCTGGTGCTCTGGCTTTACAACCGGCTGAGCAAAGACAAGGGGGAGGGCCTGTTCCTGTGAAGACATCGCCTTTCCGCACTGTTTACCTGTCCTTGTTTTTTCTGCTGCTTTACTTTCCGGTTTTGAGCGTCATTTTGTATTCCTTTAACCAGAGTGCTTCGACCGCGCATTGGACAGGCTTCACAATAGACTGGTACCGCCAGCTCTTCTCTGACCGTGTTATTGCCGAATCGTTCAAAACAAGCATCCTGGTGGCTTTCTTAACCGCCCTGCTTTCTGCTATACTGGGGACCACTGCCGCGGTATCGACCTTGTACTTGACCCGGCGGATGAAAAAGAGCGTCAACGGCATCCTGCTTCTGCCCCTGTTTGTTCCGGAGGTTGCGCTGGGTGTTTCGCTGCTGATCTTCTTTTCCGCCCTCAACCTGCCTTTTGGCACCTTGACCCTGGTCCTTTCCCACTCCCTTTTCTGCGTGCCCTATGTTTACATCATGGTGCAGCTCAGGCTCAAGGAAATCCACCCCTCCATCCCCGAAGCGGCGCGGGATCTGGGGGCAACAAAAGCACAGATGATCCGGACCGTCATTTTGCCGCTGGTGACACCGTCCATCATCACCGCATCGTTGCTGGCCATGGCCATTTCACTGGATGACGTTGTCATCTCAACCTACATGGCCGGCCCCACATCAACCACCTTGCCGGTTCACATCTTCTCCATGATGCGCGTGGGTGTGACCCCCAAAATCAATGCCTTGTGCACGTTAATACTTGTCGGAACGTTTTTCATCGTGGGTCTCGGACAACTTGTCGGCAAAGGCAAGCCCCAAAAGAGACAGACAAAGGAGTATCAATCACATGAAACGGACTAAAACCATCACCCTTACAAGCCTGCTGCTGGTTGCCCTCGTGGCTGTTTTCCTGACCGCCTGTGGCGGCGGTGGCGGCAGCAAACAAATCAACCTCATGTCCTGGGGCGGCGATTTCATTCCGCGCGAGGTCATCGACCAGTTTGAAGCCCAGACCGGCATCAAGGTTAATTACAAGGAAGTCGGTTCCAATGAAGACATGCAGTCTTTGCTGGAAGTCAGCCCTGACCAATATGACCTGGCCGTGGTTTCAGACTACATGGTGGACCTTCTGCGCCAAAACGGCAACCTGTCCCCACTGGACAAAGCACTGCTTCCCAACTTAGGCAACCTCAACCCGATTTACCAGGGCAAATACTACGATCCGCAGGATGAGTACGCCATCCCCTATGCCCTGTCCGTATCCTTTTTGCTGGTTAACCCTGAAGGGGTGGCGGCGCTGGGGGCAGACCCCATCACCAGTTATGCCGACCTGTGGCAGGAGGAACTGGAAAACCAGGTGGTCATTCTCGATGGGGCTGTTGAAATCATGGGACTGGTCCTTAAATCACTGGGCTATGACTACAACGAGACCGATCCTGAAAAGGTGGCCCAGGCCAGGGACAAGCTTTTTGCTCTGCGCAAGAACATCGTGCGCTTTGAAACCAACACACCAGAAGACTCCTTGCTGAACAAGGAGGCCGTGGTGGGCTTTATGTATTCCAACCAGGCGGTTAAAGGGCAGGCCGCCGATCCGGCCCTGCAACCGGTGTTTCCGACGGAAGGCATGCCTTTGTTCATCGACTGTTTTGTCGTTTCTGAGCAGGCACCCAACAAAGAAAACGCCCATGCCTTCTTAAATTATCTGCTGGAACCGGAAGTCAGCGCTAAAATCTCAGACCTCAATAAATTCACCAGTGTCAACCAGGCTGCCACGCCCTATCTGCCTGAATCCTTCCTTAATAACCCCATGCTCAACCTGTCCGACGAATTGATTGAAAAGGCCAGCTTTTTCATCAACGTGACAGCGGTCATGGAAGAGTACGACCATATTTACTCGGAATTTAAGACGCAGTAAGCCCAGCGTGGTAAAACACCCAAATCAAAAAGCCGGAAGAGTAAGCCCTTCCGGCTTTCCTTTTTACGTGTGTCGTCAGTCAGTCACCAGGGTCTGGGTCATGGCTCCGGCCGGCGAAACCAGAACAGACAGCCCAGCCTCCCGGACCAACACGCCATCTTCCTGGAGCCGGTTTGCCACGGCGGCGGTAACCGGATCGGCCGTGACCAACCAGACGGTTTCCTTTTCAGGCTGAAGTTCAATGTGCAAAATAGGCAGGAGGACCCTGTGGTCTTCATCACTGCCCCGACCGTGGAGGATGGTGGCGCCTTTGGCACCAGCCTGGCGGGCCACGCTGATGACCTGCTCGGCATAACCCCGGTTGACGGTGACCATGAGGCAGTGGTGTTGCAGGTGATTGCTCCCTTGGGCGCTTGCGGGCAAAGGCCGGCTGGCCTTTTCGGCTGGGATCTCAACCCGTTTGTGGCGGTAAAGGGTACCCAGCACCATGAGTGAAAAAACAGGCGCCATGGCCACCATGGCAATGACCCCGAAACCGTCCACCAGGACGTTGGCTGATTCAATGCTGGTGGCAGCACCTTGGGCAAAAGCCAGAACGAAGGTGGCGGTCATGGGGCCGGAAGCCACACCACCCGCGTCGTAGGCGATGCCCACAAAAACAGGGTCTGCCAAAAAGGACAGGAAAATAGCCAGGGCAAAGCCGGGCAGGAGGAAAAACCACAGCTTAACAGACGGGACCAGGATGCGGACCATGGACAGGGCGACCGCCAGGCCAACTCCGATGGACAAGGTGGTGCGGATGATCTTGATGGGGATGTGGCCGCCTGTCACCTCTTCAATCTGCTGGCCCAGCACATGGACCGCTGGTTCGACCAGCACAACGATCAGGCCCAACAAACAGCCAACGATGATCAACAGCCAGGGGTTGACCTTGGCAAGCTCCAGGCCGATGAGCCGGCCCATGTCCATGAAGCCGGAATGGACCGCGGTTAAAAACAAGGTCAGGCCCACCAAAGAAGCCACAAGACCCCGGATGATGTCTTGCAATTCATCCTTTTGCAGCTTAAAGCGACTGGCGTTAAAGATGAAGAAAAGAATGGAAATAGGTATCAAGGCCAGGAGGGATTCCACAAAAATACCTGGTATGGCTTGCACGATGGGCCCCAGAATGCCTTCTGCCGGCACATGGAGGCTGGCTGTTCCCTGGATGTTGCGCTGGCCGGACAGAATGGACAAGAGCATCAGGGCCAACATGGGGCCGGCACTCATGACGCCGACCAGGCCAAAGGCGTTTTCTTCAGCCCGTTTGCCACCCTTGACAGTGGACAGGCCTAAAGATAAAGCCAATACGAAGGGTGTGGTCAAGGCACCCGTGGTGGCACCGGACGCATCAAAAGAAATGGCCAAAAATTCTTCTGAGATGAAAAACGACAAGATGAAAAAGACACCGTAGGCCAAAGCCATGAATTGGTTCAGGGGCCGGTCGCGTAAGAGCCAAAAAA
>CAYXIM010000090.1:0-5679 GCA_964465385.1 uncultured Oscillospiraceae bacterium | reverse complement strand
GACTGAACCGGACAACATCCTCAAAGACGAGGAAGCCGAGGCCTTCCTGATCGCCAAAGTCATCGACCTGATCACCGACGCCTGGGACCGTCGGGCACCCGGCGGCATCTCCTATGCCCAGGACTATGCGGCCATTGGCTTTAACCGCCGCCCGCAGTTTGAAAAAGAAGACGGCGGGCGCGAGTCCAGAATGTACGGGGCCTGCTCGGTTCCCAGCTTCCTGGGCCTGGAAGGCACCTCCGACCATTCCGCCAGCATGCTCTACACCTGGGACCTGGACCAGCAGCTGACCGGTGTGCTGGTGGACATCCCCTGTCCCGCCCAGGTCTGCGAGCTGCATGACTTTATCTCTGCTGATTTCTGGACCGATGCCCGGGCTGAATTGCGCCAGGTTTTTGGTTCCCTCTTTGTCCTGCCCGTCTGCGGGGCCGCCGGTGACCAGAACCCCCTGGACCTGATCCGCCTGTCCCGTGACAACGAAGAACCCTTGCGTGTCTGGAACAGCCAGGAGCGGGCGGTTTTGCGCCACCTGGACATGACCCGCGAATGCCAGGCCATCGGCCGGCGGATCGCCGACGCCGTGGTCCGTGGCTACGAGTGGGCCCGCAACCAGATCCAGACCCGGCCGGTCTTCAAGCACGCGCGCATCGACCTGCAGCTGCCCATCCGGCGTGTCAGCCGGGAAGACTACCTGGCGGCCAAGGCGCAAATTGACCAGGTCAAGGCCAGCCACGGGCCGGACAACCGCCTGACTGAAGCCCAGATGATCAAGCTTTTTGAACCCCTGGGCGTCGTGGCCCGCTGGGACTTGCAGGAGACCACAAAAACCTTTGACTTCCCGGTCTTTGTCCTGCGCCTGGGCCAGGCGGCCTTTGCCACCAACCCCTTTGAACTCTACTGTGAATTTGGCCTGCGCATGCAAGCCAGGAGCCAGGCCCAGCAGACCTTTGTCATCCAGTTGTCCTCCAACGCCAAAGGGGGCTACCTGCCCACGCAGACGGCTGTGGCAGGCGGCTCTTACGGGGCCAAGCCGGTCAGCAGCCTGATCGGGCCAGATGGGGGAGACCTGCTGGTTGAAGAAACCCTGGCTGCCATCAACGCCCTCTTTTGAGCCCTGGCAACCACGCCTCATCAAAGCAAGAACCCGCGGGTGCGATCGCACCCGCGGGTTCTTTTGGGATCTGGAGCTGGCAAGGTGACTTGAACACCCGACCTGCTGATTACGAATCAGCCGCTCTACCATCTGAGCTATGCCAGCCCGGCTGGGAACCTGTTTCAGTTTATCAAATTCTCCCATGAAGTCAAGCCATCCCCAAGCTGCTGTGCCGGTATCGGCCAACGGCCTTGCGGGGCTTGACCAAGCCTCAAACCCAGACAACATGCACAACAATATGCGCACAATCTGTTCAGAATAGCTAAATTGCGGGCGCTTTTCATATTGCTTTTTTCATCCGTTCCGCTATAATAGAAGCTGAACCGAAATCGATTCGGACGAGAAATTGAAAGAAGGAGGGAGACACCATGAGCAAATCGATCAGCATGCACGACATTGATGTTCATGCCTTCATCAAGGCACTGGACCAGGCTAAAGGCAACGTCTACCTGGTGACAGAAGAAAATGATCGTTTTAACCTGAAGAGCAAGCTCAGTCAGCTGGCCGGGATTATCAACCTGATCGAAGGCGGCAAATTGGTGGAAGCCAAGATTGTCTGCGACGATCCTGAAGACGAATCCATGCTGTTCAGACTGAACCTCTTTGGAGAAAACGCCGGCCGCTGAGGCTGGACCCATTGCAATAAAACAGAGCGTAGGCACCCTGCGCTCTTTTTCATGTGTGGACACAGGCCCGCCCCGGATCCGGCCGCACGACAGAAGGGAACCCCCTCATGATGATGGATTATGCCTTGCTGCTGACCTTTGATGACGCAGGTGAAGAGACGCTGTGCCGGCTCATGACCACCCTGGCCCAACAAGGCGCTGGCCAGGGCCTCCTGGACCTGGGCCTCAAGCCCCACGTGACGCTGGCCGCCTTCAACACAGGCAAGCTGGCGGCGGTGGACCAGGCCCTGGCCGGTCTGTCTGCGGCCTGGGCTGGCCGCCTGGACCTCAAGCTGGCCAGCGCCGGCTTTTTCCCCGGTCAGCCGGCAACGCTCTTTTTGGCACCGGCCATCAACCAGCAGCTGCTGGCCTTGCACCAGGCTTGCGCAGACCTGCTGGCCCCCCTGTGCGGGGCGCTGTCAGCCCATTACCTGGCGGACAACTGGGTGCCCCATTGCACCCTGGCCCTGGACTTGACGCCACAGCAGCTGCAGGCGGCCTGTCAGGCGCTGTCCGCCCGCTTCCAGCCGCTCACGGTCCGGGCAAGCGGGCTGAGCCTGATTGCCTGCTGCCCCTTCAGGGGCATCAGCCGCCACCGCCTGGGGGATTGATCAGCCGATCATGGCCGCAAAGCCATCCAGCCACTTGTTGTTGGTGACGGCAAAGGCGTAGTTGATGATGAGCACGTCTTGGATCTGGTGAGCCTGGATGAAACCCGGCAGGTCGGCCTTGAGGCTGCGCGGGTCGATGACGTAGACCTCCTCGTAATGGTTGGTCAAAAAGGGAACCAGGGCGTTGCCAAACGATTCCTTGAGCACAACAATGGACCGGCCGTTTTTCAGCTCGGTGGTGAAGCGCACCAGGGGGTTGTCGCCCTGGATGAAGGCCAGGTACTTGTTGGAGCTTTCAATGGTGGGCCGGACGGCCTGGACCCGGTAGCCCTCGGTCATCTGTGTGTTGCTGAAGGCGATGCCCTCGCTGGCCACAAGGGGCAGGAAATACTCGACCGTATCCGGGTTGTTTTTGAGCTTGCTGCTGTTGGTGTAGCGGTAGAGGCTGCCTAAAAAATCACCCGGCACGGTGCCCTGTTCCATCTCAGACAGGGGGACGGGGTCAAAGCCCGCCACCTGACCAAAGGCCTCATAAGCCGCATGGGCCCCACGGGCGGTCCAGTGGTGGTCTGTCCTGAAGTAGAGGTAGTCTTCCCAGTGCGGCACGATCCAGGCGTAGGCATCGACCGTCTTGACCGGGGCATCCAAGCGGCCGTAGATGTTGGCGATGGCCTGTTTTTGGGAGCTGGACAGGCTGTGGTAGGCTTCCGGCGAATAAAACTCAACCGAGGTCGGTGCGATCAGGCTGTAGACCTGGGCCTGGTCCAGCTTTTGTTGCAGGCGGTTGACCAGGGACACATAACGCTCGGTCCGGCTTTCGCTGAAATGGAAGAGCTCCATGGCCCGGTTTTCCACAATGATGACACCCGAAATGGTTTCAACCGGCCCCTCAACAGACGGCGGGGTGGGTTCTGGCGTGGGCTCCGGTGTGGGCTCCGGCGTGGGTGTGGCGGTCGCCTGCGGGGTGGGATCAGGGTCAGGTTCAGGCGGGCTGCTGGCGCTTGTCTGCTGCCCCGGTGTGGGGGTGGCCAGAATCACCAGGTCGTCCGGGTCGTGCTCCAGGCGTTCCCCCTCGCCCAGGTCATCGGGGTCACCGGGCCCTTCAACAAGCTCGACCGGTCCGGCAAAGGGGCCCTTGAGCCCTTCGGCCAGGCGCTGGTGGCTGCGGATGAAAAAGGTCCGGAAGGGGAACTGGTCAGAAAAATAAGCTTCATAAGCCAGGGTGTAAGACCCCGTCACCAGCCCTTGCATGGTCAGGTCCGGCCGCTGCAGGAGGCTTCTGTTTTCCGCTGCTGACAGCGCCCGGTCAGGCCAGATGGCGTTGAGGGCGGTCAGCAGAAAAACGGGGATGAGGATGAAGGCGATCAGGGCCTTGTGGTCTTGTCTCATGCAGCCTCCTTAAAAGCGGAAATACAGGAAGGGGTTATAGGACGAGCCGACCAGGGCCGCCGTGCAGGCGAACAAGAGCAGCAGGTGCAGGCCGATGCTGACCGACAGCAGCAGGGGCTGGTGGCGGCGCTTGAGCAGGGGGTTGAGCCCTTTGGCCCGTGTGGCCAGCAGGGGGGTTGAGGCCAGGGTGGCCAGGGCGAAAAAGAGCAGGTTTTCACGCAGCAGCAGGCCGCCGGTCAGGCCGATCAGGGGCTGGCCGGCCAGGCCAAAGAGCAGGCGCAGGGTGTAAAAGATGCTGGGGGCGTCGGTGAAGTAAAAGAAGACCCAGCCCAAAACCACGGCCAGCAAGGTGTAGAGGTGGCCGACCAAACGGGGCAGCCGTTCCAGCCAGCGGCTCAAGAAGGTTTTTTCAAGCAGGAGCAGGAGGAAAAAGTACAGGCCCCAGAAAATAAAGTTCCAGCTGGCCCCGTGCCACAGGCCGGTCAGGGCCCAGACCACGAACATGTTGCGGATCTGGAAGCGGCGGTTGCCGCCCAGGGGGATGTAGACATAGTCGCGGAAGAAGGTGCTGAGCGAAATGTGCCAGCGGCGCCAGAACTCGGTGATGGACCGGGCGGTGTAGGGGTAGTTGAAGTTTTCCTTAAAGGTGAAGCCGAAGAGGTGGCCCAGGCCGATGGCCATGTCTGAATAACCCGAAAAGTCAAAATAGATCTGGAAGGAGAAGGCCAGGATGCCCAGCCAGCCTTCCAGGACACTGGCGCTGGCCAGGCGTTCGCCTAAGATCTGGGAGACCAGCTGGCCGGCCTGGTTGGCGATGAGGACCTTTTTGCCCAGGCCGATGAGAAAGCGGCTGAGGCCGTAAGAAAAACCGCTCCAGGTCATCTTGCGCTGGTCGATTTGCTCGGCAATGTCGGCATAGCGGACGATGGGGCCGGCGATCAGCTGGGGGAAGAGGGCTTCATAGAGCAAAAAATTAAGGCGAGATGTCTGCACCCGGGTGTCGCCCCGGTAGAGGTCGATGGCATAGGTCAGGGTCTGAAAGGTGTAAAAGGAAATGCCGATGGGCAGGCTGAAGCTGGGCACCGGCAAAGACAGGCCCAGGAGGGCGTTGATGTTTTCCACGGCAAAGCCGCTGTACTTGAAGATGGCCAGGGAGGACAAGGCTGTGACCAGGGCGAAGACCAGGTAGGCCTTGGACCGGGGGGTGCCCCGCCAGCGGTCGATGCCCAGGCCCGCCCAGTGGATGACAAGGCCGGTCAAGATCATCAAGAGGACCCAGACCGGTTCTCCCCAGGCGTAGAAAAAGAGTGAGAACACCAATAAAACCGCGTTTTTGGCACGGATGCTGCCGGCAGCCATGTAGACCAGCAGGCAGGCAGGCAAGAAGGCGTACAAGAAGATCAAGCTGGAAAAGACCATAGGGGTGCTCCTGTCCAAGCGGTTGTAGCCTTCACTATATCATGATCAGCTTTGAAGGCAACTGTGAAAATGCTGGTTTCTTGTTTGCCCCTGCCAAGACTGCTATGATAGAGAAAAGACCAACCGGAAAGGAGCATGCGCCATGAACCGGAAGCCGCTTACCATCACCTACCACGGACATGCCTGCTTTGCCATCGACAACGGCAGCTACCGGCTGGTCCTGGATCCCTACCGGGCCCAGCAGATCGGTTATCCGCCCTTGACTGTCACCGGACACGTCTGGCTGTCCTCTCACGATCATGGCGACCACAATGAAAAGGACGCCATCACCTTTCTGGCCGTTGACCAGGACCCGGTGGTCCGGCTTGGACCGGACCAGCCCTGGCAAGACAAACGGGGCCCCGCCTTTTTTCAGGTGCGGACCATCCTCAGCTACCACGAC
>CAYXIM010000089.1:0-5789 GCA_964465385.1 uncultured Oscillospiraceae bacterium | reverse complement strand
CCAGACCGTTGGCTGGTCATCACTTTGTTCCAGGTGCGGCATCATGATGTTGCCGGTTGTCGCCAGGGCACCGTAGGCCAGGGCCAGATGCAGGGGGCTGATCAGGATTTCACCCTGGCCATAGCCGGTGTCCGCCAGCAGGATTTCCCGATCAAAACCATGGTTGGTCAGCTGGGTGTCAGCAAAGGGATAGGCGATGGGAAGCGGCTCGCCGATGCCAAACAGGCTGGCGCCTGCTTCAAAGGCCGAGCCGCCAATGGCAAGGGCCAGCTGAGCAAAATAAATGTTATCTGAAAAAAGCAAGGCATCACGCAAGGCCACCGGATGGCCGGGGTCTTTCACCCGGGTCACCCCATAGTCTCCCCAGCTGGCATCCTTCTGCCAACGCGTTCCACTGATGGCCAGGGCTTCATCCGGGTTTAAAACCCCACTTTGCAGCCCGATGGCAGCTGTGATCAGCTTGAAAGCAGAGCCAGGTGCCGTGGCCTGCTTGAAGCGGTTGATAAATGGGTTCTTGGGGTTTTCTTGCCAGGCAGCTGACAGGTCACTGGGGACATAGGTCTGGAAGACGTTGGGGTCAAAAGAGGGGCTGCTGACCAGGGCCAGGATGGCCCCGCTCTGAGGATCGATCAGGCTTGCCGCTCCAGCGTCAGGTGCAAGCTGCCTGTAGGTTTTGATCTGATAACCAGCGTCCAGCGTCAGCGTGATATCTTCACCATCGAGCGCTTCCTGACGGGCAACGATGTCCTTGAGTTGCCCGGTTTCGCCGTCCACGATGGTGATCTCGCCCCCTTTTTTACCACGTAAGCGCGCCTCAAAAACCTGCTCCAGGCCCATCTTGCCGATGACGTCCTGGGCCGTGTAGCCTTCGGATGCCTTTTGTTCCAGCTCCTCAGCCGTGATGGGCCCGATGTAGCCGGTCACCAGACCTGCGGCTTCACCAGCCGGATAAATTCGCCCGGCTGTTTTTTGGTAGAGAACGCCGTCTATTTTGGTTAACTCACTGGCCAAGTCGCCTGCGTCAGAGGGTAAGGTGACCAGGGGGTAGAACCAGTCTGGGTGGTCTGCCGTTTCAAAAAGTGTTCGAATGATTGCCGGATCCAGGCCCAGCCGCTGTGCCAGTTCCGGGATGGCCTCCTCAGCAACCGGGGCAAAGCGACCAGGTTCCAGGCCAATGGTGATCAAGTCGCCGTTGACGGCCAGGCCACGCTGCTGGCGATCAAAGAGCTGGCCACGAGCCGGCTTTAAAACCCTGGCCTGCACCTTGTCGCCTGGCTGCATACCAGGGAAAATCAATTTTTCAGACCAGTCAACACGCCAATGGCTGCCGGCGGGTGTCTCTTCCAGGACCAGCTGGGCTTCATAATCCAAAGAGATGGAGACGGCGAAGGTGTCCATTTCCAGATGAAATGGAATCTGTTGCCATTCCTGCCCTTCAGACAGGATGGGGCTACGCGCCTGGTCCAGGCGCGTGATGCGCACGTTGTCTGCTTCCAGGCTTTCAAAAATTCGGGTGTATCGGCTGGCGAAAGCCTCTTGGTCCATGTGTTCCTGTGCCTGTCGGGACAAGAGGCCGTACATGGCGGCATAGTCCGCTTTGATCCAGAAAGCGGCATACTGATCAAAAACCGCAGCCGCATCGACGGTGGGGCGCTGGGCGTCCAAGCTTGTTTGCACTGGATCTGTAAGCGTGGTCTGTTCGCTGGAACCAGGTCCTGATGCCGGCTGACAGGCAGCAAGCGGCAACAGCAAGCTGGCCAGGAAGACAAGCACCAGCCACCTGATCGTTTGCAGACGGGTCCTGTTCGCTTTCATGGCGGCACCTCCGGCAGGCTTGATGACAAGGGTCGGCAGCCCCATTATAGCACGGTCATTCGGGCTGGCTGTCAACTTGAACATGGAGGCCCAAGAGGATGGGGATGGCCAGCAGAAAAGACAGCAGGTAGATGAGCTGGAAATCACTGTGCTGAAAAAACGCGTTTTCAATGCGGGGCAACCAGTCTTTGATCAGGCCGCCGATCAGCGGCCCCAAAAACATACTCAGACCCAACAGGGCGCCATACCAGCCTTCATAGAGTGAACGGTTTTTATCAGGCATCAAGTCATAGCGATAATTCATGACAAAAATGTTGAAGCCGCTGTTGCCGATACCGGAGAAAACCGGCGCCAGAAACAGCAGCCACAAGGTGCGTTCTGTTAAAAAGCAGTAGACCAAAAACTCCAGCACCGCAATGAAGGCCGAGACCTGAAAGACCCGTTTCAGGCCCAGTCGGGCTTCGGCATTGCGCCACATCTGTGTACAGATGATCATGAACAAATTGGAGACAACGGTCACAAAGGAGACCAGCTTGAAATCAAGCTCCAGGTAGCGCAGGAGATAAAGGGACGTGTAGGAGGACGAAAGAGAAATGACGATGTAAAAGAGCAGGATAAAGACCAAAAAGCGCCTGAAAGGCTGATTTTGAAAGGGTTGAACGAAGCGATCAAGGCTGAAGCGCCTGTGTGGTTCAAGCTGGTTGACCGGTTCCGGAATCCCCGTCAATGACAGCACATCCAGGAGAGAAAAAACCAGGCTGGTCAAAAAGACAATCAAAAACCCGGTGTAGGATTTTCCCGACCAGTCCAGGACAAAACCCATGATCAAATTAGCCAGGGTGAAGGCAATCCGCAAGTAAAAGGTCCGTTGAAAGACGAAACGGCTGCGCGCGCCCTTGGGAAAGGAATTGATGATCCAGATGTTGTAGCCGATGCTGTAAATGCCCCAGAGGATGTTGCCACTGATGACCATGACGGTGACCAGGGTCATCAAGACGGCATTGCTTCGGGTGACCAGGGGCAAAAAGATGATGGCACAGACCAGTAGCCGGGACAGCAGGAGCATAAAAATTAAAAAAGGCTTGCGCCGCTCCATCCGTTCAAAAATCAAGTAGGAAAACAAGCCAGCGATGGCGCCCCAGTTGACTGAGTTGTTCATCAGGCCAACCAGCAGGTCAGAGCCACCCAGGTAGACGATATAACCGGACAAAAACAAGCCCGACGTCAACACCAGCGAAGCGTTGATGAAAACACCGCTCAAAATAAAGAGAATGCTCGTGCGTCTGTCGGGGTCTTGCCAACCGGTGCGCAACCGGTCAAGCTTGCGCGTCATCACCATCACCCCACCGATCAATTTTGCCTTCAGTATACGGGCTCAGGGCGTGAACGACAAGGGCTTAAGGGGCCCTTTAGGCTGTGTGAACCTGCACGCCCATCTCTTGAATGGCTTGCAGGACAGCTGGGCTTGCCTCCTGGTCTGTCACCAGCTGCTGGCCGTCTTTTAAAGCTGTGAAATGGTTGAAACTGTCACGGCCCAGCTTGCTGCTGTCTGCAACGATGAAGACCTGATCGGATCGATGCATCATCATGCGGTTGACTTCAGCTTCTTCCGCATGGTTGGTGGACAGGCCCGACTGTTCGGTGATGCCGTCAACCGACAAAATCACCTTGTCTGCCTTGTACTGGCCCAGCTGGGCCAGGGTGTCGCTGCCAAAGGTAAAACCGTAGGGCGCATTCACCCGCCCACCCAGCAGGATCACGCGGATGGTCGGGTGAAGGCCCAGTTCGATGGCAACGGTGACCGAGTTGGTCAAAATATTCAGGTTGTGTTTTTGACGCAGCGCCAGGGCGGCCTGCAAAGACGTGGATCCGGAATTGATCATGAGGGTCTCACCATCCCGGATCAGTTGGCTGAGTTTTTCACCGATCATTTGTTTTTGCTTGGCGTGGTGGGTCTTTTTGTGGGACAGGCCCCCCTCCAGCAGGTGTTCGCGCAAGGAAACAGCCCCGCCGGAAACGCGTTCAAGGCGCCCGCTCATTTCGAGGATCTTCAAGTCGTTTCTGATCGTCACTTCTGAAACATGCAGCACACGGCTCAGATCACGCACCCGAACACGCCCCCGGCGGCTGAGCTGATCTAAAATATATCTTCTACGCGAATCAATCGGTACATGCCCATCCATGGTGAGCCAACTCCCTTTCTGCCTGGGCCAGGCCCAGCTGGCTGCTTACTTGGGCTGGTTGAGGCGCTCGCCGACGGCACCACCCGGATGTATGAGGCCAAACTGCTCTTTGGTGAAGCCGGTTTCTTCGATCAGGGCGCACAAGAGGGCATCAAAAATGGCCAGTGTCACCATGTAGCTGGCTGTGGCCATGGCGTTGAGTGAGTCGGCTTCCCGGTCGATCTGCATGGGAATGAGAATATCTGATTCTTTGGCCAATGGAGAGTCCAGGTTTTCTGTCAGTGCGATCAGCGTAGCTTCTTTTTTCTTCACCACATCGATGATAGGCAACAGTTCAACTGTTTTGCCGCCACGGGAGACCATGATAACCACGTCGCCTTTTTGGACACAGCCCAGGCCGCCATGCACCGCTTCGGACGGGGGCATGAATTTTGCCGGACGTTCGACACAGCATAGGGAATGGGCCAGTTTCATGGTGGCCGCACCGGAGGAACCGCTGGCACACGTGATGATGCGTTCTGCTTTGGCACAGGCGTCCACCGCCCGTCCGAAGGCCTCTTGATCCAGGTATTCAAGCACCTTGGCCACGGCATCGGCTTCAATTCTGATTGACGTTTGAGCTGCTTCCCATGATTCTTTTTTCATTTGAATTCCATCCTTTCAGACTGTGAATCGTTCTTTTTCAATCATAGCATATTTCGTATTCGAAAACTACTCGAAACAACAAACGAAAGTTTTGTTGACAGTCTTATAAGTTATCTGTAAGATTGAGGCAGTCATGGGCTGTTTTTTACCCGTTTAACAGGCGAAACCGACAACACGTGTTTCGACCGGGTACACCGGCAACATAAGTGGCAGCCCAGACAGGTAACGGATCCGGGCTGGACCCCCAGGGGTCTTCCGGCCAGCAACATAAACCGACCCACAAAAACGAGGAGGCAAAAACATGAAGGTATACCGCGAAAGCATCAAGGTTCAATCCAAAGGGCTCCATCCCACGTTTCACGACGTCACAGAAGAGGTCAAGCGAATCGTTAAAGAGTCTGGTGTTCAAAACGGCATTTGTGTCGTTTACAGCCACCACACAACCTGCTCGGTCATGATTCAGGAAAACTCCCATGACAAGACCTATTTCGGCCTGGAGTACCTCCAGCAGGATCTGTGCAACATCATGGAAAAATTGATTCCCACCTGCCGCCACGAAGGCCAGTACATGCATCCAGGACCGGAGCACATTGAGTTCGCCATGGGTGTCGGCGAAGAAGGCGAATGGACCAGCCTCAACACGGAAGCCCACCTGCGCTCCTCGATTTTCGGCCGTTCTGAAAGCATCGTCGTCGTTGACGGCGCCCTCGACCTGGGCGAATTCGGCTATGTCTACTTCATCGACTGGGATCAGGTTCGCGCCCGTCCCCGGACCGTTCAGGTTCAGATCATCGGCGAATGAGCATTTTAAAAAATGTAGCAAAAATCGAAGGATCGTATCAATTTTTGCTAATTTAGTCAGATTATCCAGAATAATCGCATAGAAACCAGTCAATTTTCATAAACCCCGGCCCACCCGGCCGCCAGCAGCGATGATATGATGGACGTGTCACGAGACCGTCCATCATTTTTTCTGGAAGGCAGGGTGCGTGCATGCGTCAACGCAACCAAAAACCATTTCTGTCCTATTTCCGGCGGAACTACGATATGTATCTGCTGTTGGTTCCCGCCCTGATCTTTATTACCATCTTCAATCTGGTTCCGATGTACGGCATCACGCTGGCTTTCAAAGACTACAACATGTTT
>CAYXIM010000088.1:0-6048 GCA_964465385.1 uncultured Oscillospiraceae bacterium | reverse complement strand
ATCAACCACCCCGGCCAGCAAGGAGGACAGCATATATTTGATCAAAAGCGCATAAATTTTGGCGGAATCAACCACCACACGATAATGGGAGTGGGTGTTGCCATCAATGTAAACGGTTTCAATGGGCACCTGGGCGATCGGCACCCCATTGGGTTTGGCTTCCAAGAGCATGTTCATCTCATAATCATAGCGCTCTCCTTTGAGGGCCAGGAGAAAAGGCAGCACAGTGGGCGAAAAACCACGCAGACCCGACTGGGTGTCCAAGACGCCAAAACCGTTGACCAGGGCAAAAACAAAGCGGGTGATCTCATTTCCGATGCGGTTGCGGATGGGCACCGTGCCTGAGAAGCAACGCACCCCCAACACCAGGGCCTGGGGCTGCTCTTGCATGGCCCGGGCTATGGCCAGGACATCCTGGGCCAGATGCTGGCCGTCGGCATCGGCTGTGATCACACCAGCCGTCAACCGGTCATCCAGCAACACCTGGTTGACGCCAGTCTTGATGGCTCGGCCTTTGCCCATGTTCACCGCATGGGTCAACACCTGGCAGCCCCGCTGCCTGGCCTGGTCAAAAAGGGGCCCGTAACCAGGGCCACTGCCGTCATCAACAGCCAGGATGTGTTCAAATCCACAGGCGATCAGGTCATCAATAAGCGCGATAAAACGCGCATTCGGTTTGTAAGCCGGAATGAGTACTGCAGGAAGCATGTGCACTAGCCTTTCTGTTTGCTTCAGGTCCAAATGCAATCTACCACATTGCCCCCCTCTTCTGCAACCAGAACGGCGGTCCCAGACCTGTACAAGGCCCAGATTCATGGTATACTTTGCCATGTTTGCAAACGGCAGATCCGTTGCGGGAGGCAACCATGAACCAGACTTGGGAAAGAACAGAATGGCTGATCGGCCAAGCGGCCCTGGCCCGGCTTAAAAAAGCGCGGGTGGCGGTTTTTGGCATCGGTGGTGTTGGGTCCTATGCGGTCGAAGCCCTGGCTCGGTCAGGAATCGGTTTTTTCAGGCTGGTTGACCACGACCTCATCGAAGCCAGCAACGTCAACCGGCAGGTCCATGCCAACCACCACACCTTGGGGCAAGCCAAGGTGGAGGTCATGAAGGAACGTATTCTATCCATTAACCCCCAGGCGCAGGTTGAAGCCCACAAGCTCTTTTTCACCCCTGAAGACCCCTTCGGCCTGCTGACGGCTGATTTAGATTATGTTGTTGACGCCATTGATTCGGTCCCCTCAAAAGTTGGCCTCATTAAGCGGGCCAAACACTTGGGACTGGCAATTATCAGCTGTATGGGTGCTGGAAACAAGCTGGACCCAACACGTTTTGAACTGGCAGACATCGCTGACACTGCTGTTTGCCCCCTGTGCCGGACCATTCGCCGGCGCTTACGCCAGGAGGATATCCACCAATTGACGGTGGTCTATTCACGTGAGCAACCCACCCTTGTGGATCCACAGGCTGTGATCGGTCACACCCGGGCCATCGGCAGCATTGCAACCGTCCCGGCGTCAGCTGGCCTGGTGCTTGCCAGCCGGGTGATTGAAGACCTGATTCGCCCCGCTTCTGACAGCAGCCCTCAATAGCCGACCGTGTTCTCACATTGGAAAGGCCTGGCTATGTTCTCTGAAAGATAGACATCTGTTTCCATGGTTTGCAGGATGGAAGATGGCACAGCCGGTGTCACCGGCCCATGGGTGACCAGCCGGGACATCATGCGCTGCCAGGACACCTCTGTCCCACGTACAGAGAGGGCGTGCATTTCCAACCGGTGGCGGGAACGCGCAACATCCAGCGGGCCAATGGTTGCGCCCCGTGTGGGTATGCTGGCCAGGTCCCCGGATGCGCCAAAGCAACCGTGCAGAGCCTGTTGGTGGATGGTTGTCGGGTGCAAGGTCACCAGGCGGGAGCCCATGGCCAAAAAAGCCTCAACCGTGTCAGCCGCAAATTCAGGTGCGCCCGGATCAATGAAAGCCAGGTGACCCGACCAGCCTGGGCCGCTGTAGCAGATGTCCGCACCGCCAGCTGCTTCAAGGATCTTGGAATAATCAGCCACGTTTTGTGTGGTGAAATAAAAAACCTGTCGGAGCGGCATCCTCAGATCCGGGTCAATGCGGTAGATGAAATGGTTCAAAAAAGAGTGGGTCAAGCCTGGTTTCCAGTCCGGGGGCGCCACCACCCCATCTTCATTGGCCCATTCATCCATGGCAAACAAGTGGACGTTTCGGCAATTGATGCGAAAGCGGTTGATGGCTTCAGCAACCGCACCATAAGCGGCAGGTGCCGGGTTGGGGCAGATCATGACCGTCTTCTGGTCCATCAAGTCAGATTGCTGGATGCGCAGCACCATGTCAGCAACCTGGACACCCTCAACGGAATCCACAATATGAATCCTGAACAAGGGGTTTTTGTGTTCAAGCAGGTCTTCACGGGTCATGCGGCGCAGCCTGGACAAGACAGCTTCATCACGAAACGGGATCCAGGGGGCTGATTCAAAAGAAAAATCAGTGTTCAAGACAGCTTACCTCCACTCATTTGAGTTGCACTTGCTTCTGGTTTCAAGTGTACCGGATGCCATCCGCTCTGGCAAAACCCTTTCGCTGGTAACACAAGTTTCATGACCGGCTGTTTTTTTCGTGCTATACTAACTATAGAGTTATTTTAAGTTCTTCTGTTGTAACACACGCTTGCCAGAACACGGCAGGCAACACAAGAACCGGCCAAAGGAGGAGCTGTTTATGTTAAGACAAATCAGAAACGCCCTGGATGGAACCTACGAACGCCGCGCACGACGCAATGCCTGCACCGGATTAACGATTGGCCTGTTGCTGGGCGCTGCTGCGGGTCTGCTTTTTGCACCCAAGTCTGGAAAAGAAACCCGGGCAGACATCAGCGAAGGGGCAAAAATGGGAGCTGAAAAAGTAAAAGAATCTGCCCAGCACGTGGCAGAGGTGGCCAAGGAAAAATTTGAGGCCATCAGGGAAAAAGCCAGCAAAGTCAAAGAAGACGTTGAGGAAGCCCTTGAGGCCGATGATGCCTCAGAAGAAGCGTGACACCCGCTGTCGTTTTTTACCGTTTACTCTTGTAAACCACATGAAATGAGGGATAATCATGCTTCTCACGCAGGCGTTGGCAACAACAGTCACCTTGGATTTGATGGAACTCTTGAAGGCCTTGTTGATTCTTTCTGGCATCATTCTGGCTATTTATCTCATTGTCTTGATTGCCCGTCTGAACCGGACCGTTGGCAAAATTGACCAGCTGGTCGACGAGGTCAACGAACCCATCACCCGCTCACTTTCCGATCTGCCGGATCTGGTTCAGAAGCTGGATGAAGTGGCCGATCATGTCAATGTACTCAGCCAGTCAGCCCGGGAATCGGTACCCGCAGTGCTTAAAGACATTGAAGGGGTCACCGGGACTGTCCGGGAAGGTGTGGAGGCCGTTGGTGGCGCCGCCAAATCAGTTGGCCAGGGGATTTCTTCCTTTTTTCGTCCGGGCCAAGCAGCCAGAGGACCGCACTTGAACACCATCCTCGATATCGTGCGTCAGGGTCTTTCGGTGGTGACATTTCTGGCAGGCAGGAAGAAAAGCAACGCGCGCAAAAAACGCAAATGAAGGCGTACCTATAAAAAAGCACTGACTGCCTGAGTCAGTGCTTTTTTGGTGCGCATAAAGCGGCAAAGGTTCGCGGATCAACACGGAAGGCAGAACCCTGCCCTTCATAGAAACCGTGGGCTTCAATCATGTGGATGTTGAGGTCTGACCAGCGGATCTGCTGGCCGCTGTCTCGGTGTTGGCAAACCGTCATCCGTTTGCCAAAGGCCGCCTTGTCCCGGAAAGGGCAAAAAATCCGGCCGCGGAACTCTTCCACCCACAGGTCGAGGGTACCATGCTTGACCGGTGCTCCCAGGCCAGTTTGCGCTATTTGCGTCAATGCGGTCATCTGGTCAGCGATTTGCTGGTGGGTCAAGCCAAGCTGTCGAACCGTCAGGGCATCGTCCCGGATGATGGTCCACAGCGATCTGGGGTCTGTGCCCAGAAAACCACCAGCGGACAGCGCGCCGGGTTCCATGTTGTTTTCAATGCGCTTTTCTTCAGGGGTTTGTTTCACATCGATCACCACCGTTAAAACTTGTCATAGAAAATCCGGTCATCTGGAATCCCTTTGTCATGCAGGACCGTCAGGCAGGCATTGATCATACCCGGGCTGCCACACAAGTAAGCTTCTGTGTCTGCACCGTCTGTCACATGGCGGGCAACCACTTCCGTAATCAAGCCGGTTTCTCCGGTCCAGTCATCGCCGGGCGCAGGTGCGGACAGGGCTGGGATGAATGAGAAATGGTCGTGTTTTTCGGCCAGGTCACCGAAAAAGTCCAGGTAATAGAGATCTTTACGGGTGACCGCCCCGAAAAAGAAAACCATGTCAAACGGGAGCCCTTTTTCCAAGATATCCAGGATCAGGGAACGGATGGGCGCCAGGCCAGATCCTCCCGCGATAAAGACCAGTTTTTTGGCGTTGCCCCGCAAATAAAAATCTCCGAAGGGGCCACTGACCTGCAAGTCATCCCCAAGTGAAACCGCCTGGTGGACAAATGTTGTGCAAATGCCCTCTGGAACCAAGCGGACAATCAGCTCAATGCTGGTTCTCTCAGAAGGAACGGAAGCCATGGAGTAGGCCCTGAAAACCGATTCCTTGATCTTGCCGAAGGGCTTGCTGTAAAGCTGGACGTATTGGCCTGCCTTAAAGTGGATGGTTTCGGGCTCAATCAGCTGCAAGGTCAAGCCCTTGATGTCGTGGGTCAGGTCATCGATTTGGGTCACACGTGTCTGGTAGGCCCGGATGTTGAACAGGTCTTCTGGAATCAGGATGCGGATGTTTTGCTTGATCTTGACCTGACAGGACAGCCTGACCTTGTCTTCTTGCTCTTCCCGGGTCAGGTAGGGCTCTTCGGTTGGCAGCAAGGGGCCACCACCTTCCAGCACGGTGACTTTGCACAGGCCGCAGGTTGCTTTTCCCCCACAGGCCGACGGAATGAAAATTTTATGTTCAGCCAGGGCGGACAAGAGAGACACGCCACCCCGGACCGTCAAGAGGCGGTCTTGGTCATTGATATCAATGGCGCAGTCCCCGTAATCATTTAGCCGGCTTTCGGCCAGGATGATGAAGCCAGCCAAGAGAACCGATATGGATGATAAGCTCAGAACCGTTGTCAAAAACATGCTATGCTACCCCTTCTCTTGTCGTCACTGAACCGAGAACAGACCGGTAAAGCCCACAAAAGCCAGCGCCATGAGACCGGTGATGATAAAGGCGATGCCGGGACCGGCCAGCCCTCTGGGCAATTTGTTTCTGGCAATTTTTTCACGGATAGCCGCCAGGGCATTGATGGCCAGCCACCAGCCTAAGCCGCTGCCCGCTGCAAAAAGCATGGACTGGAGGAAGGTGTAGTGGCGGATAACCATAAAGAGCGTGATACCCAGAATAGCACAGTTAACTGTGATCAGTGGCAAAAAGATGCCCAGCTTGATGTAGAGGTCTGGCAAAAAACGATCCATGGCCATTTCCAGAATCTGGACTGTTGCCGCAATGATGATGATGTAGATGATGTATTGGATGTAAATGAGGTCCAAAGGCTTGATAACCAGGTGATAGGCCGCATAGTTGATGGCCATGGTCAGGACCATGACGATCAGGACCGCTTTGCCCAACCCGGATGCGGTCTTGTATTCATTGGAAATGGAAATGAACGAACACATGCCCAGGAAATTGGACAAGATCATGTTACTGGTCAGGATCGACGCAAAAAAGATGATCAAAGGACTGATGGCCGGTGCTTCCATGGGTTCGCCTCCTTATGCGCTGCGGCTTAGCGGCCTTTCTTACGGTCCAGCCGGTTGGACACAATCCAGATCAACACGCCGATGATGAAAAAGGCTGACGGCGCCATGACCATGATCGTCCAGTGATCCAGCTGCAAGACGTTGACAGGAAAGCCAAAAATGGTGCCAAAGCCCAGTGTTTCACGAATCAATGCGATC
>CAYXIM010000087.1:0-6091 GCA_964465385.1 uncultured Oscillospiraceae bacterium | reverse complement strand
ACAGAAGCGGCGCTTGGTAACATTCAGTGTGGTTTTCGAAGGTGGGAAAGGCTATAATAGGCCTATCATTTGAAAGCGAGGTTTGTGTATGAAACAGTATGTCTGCGATATTTGCGGGTACATCTATGATCCTGAACTCGGTGATCCGGATAACGGCGTCGCCCCCGGAACAGCCTTTGAGAACCTGCCTGAAGAGTGGGTATGTCCCCTGTGCGGTGCCGGTCAGGAAGACTTCAGTCCCCTGTAATGGCATGACATGACCACGAAAAAACAGCTGTTTTTGAAGACAAGGTGACCGGTCACCTTGTCTTCAAAAAAGCATAGAAAGTGAGCGATGCGCCATGACCGTTCTGCCAATTGGAAAAAACATTTTCGAAGTTGGGGCCGATCATGCTGATCGGCAATTGTTCGATGCGCTGATGCCAACCCCGCACGGCACCACCTACAACGCTTATTTAATCATCGGCCGGGATAAAACGGCCTTGATCGACGCGGTAGACCCCCTGAAAACCCGGGTTCTGTTGAAAAACCTGGATGAAGCCGGGGTGGAACGCATCGACTACCTGATCTCCCTGCATACCGAACAAGACCATTCAGGCGCCAACGAGGCGGTGCTCCGGCGCTTTCCCATGGCCCAGGTGGTTGCCAACAAGACCGTCCGGGACCTGATGGAAACCCACCTGCATTTTGACCCTTCGCGCGTGCTGGTCATGGACGAAGGCGACCAGCTCGACCTGGGCGATAAAAAACTGACCTTTCACATGATTCCCTTTGCCCATTGGCCGGACAACACCATGGTCTGGATTGAAGAAGACCGCATCCTGTTTTCCAGCGACCTGTTCGGCTCCCACTATTCCACTGAAAAAGCCTTTGCCACCTCCAGCACCGAACAACGGCTGGCCGCCAAGGCTTACTACGCTGAAATCATGATGCCCTTTCGCAAGCAGGTGGCCAAACACACTGCCAAGGCGCGACAGCTTAAACCACGCCTGATTGCGCCGGCGCACGGACCAGTCTGGTACCACCCGGAGATGATTCTGGGGCGCTATGAAAAATGGACGGGGGATGGGGTTAAAAAGCTGGTCACCTTGCCCTACATCAGCATGCACAACAGCACGCGAACCATGGTCGAGCGCTTGATCATCAAACTCTCGGCCCAGGGCCTGTCGATCATCTGCCGTGACCTGGGCAGCACGCCGGAAAGCCTGAGCCTGGAAACGGGCCACTTCATCATGGATCTGGTCGACGCCGCCGCTATGATTTTAGCCACCCCCACGGTTCTGGGCGGTCCGCATCCCAATATGGCTTATGCCGCCATGGTGGCCAATGCCGTGCGCCCCAAAACCCAGTATATGGCCTTTGTCGGCTCCTATGGCTGGGGTACGCAGGTGGAACAGGTCATGACACAGCTGACCCCCAACATCAAGGCCGAGCGCCTGGATACCGTTCTGGCCAAGGGCCTGCCCAATGAAGCAGACATCGAGCGCCTGGATGCCCTGGCTGAAGCACTGGGGGCACGTATTTTACAACTGCCAAACCTGATGGATTAGTCCGATGATGGGCCTGCTCCGGTATCAGCGCCAGTGAAAAGCGTCTGCTGCCGGGGCAGCGGCTCATGGTCCGCCGTCTGGTCCTGATCGGGATCCTGTTCGGTTTCGGCCGCACTGATGCGGTCTGAAACGGGAATGGGATCGCCGGTCAACAGGGACAAAAGCCCCAGATACAAGGTCAGCGGCTGGCGTTGCCAACGCTCACAAATCACCTGGCCGACCTGGCGGTCTGAGACTGTTATCTTCAGGTCAATCAGGTCCTTGATGCCGTCGTTTTGGGTTAAAGCAACCAGATACAAACCATTTCCATCCGGATCACAGCGTGCAGTCAGCACGTTTTTTTGCCGGATGTCTTTTTTCCAGCCCAGGCAGGCCTGCGCCAGGTAGGAGCGGATGGGGTGGGGCATGCGGTCTTTGAGCTGTTCAAAAACGGTTTGCCCGGCCGGGGTCAGGTCGCACCGGGAAATGGGCCTGCCGAAGGCATCCTGTTTGCTTTCACCCTTGCGCACACTTTCGGTGATCAACTGGTCACGGCTGAGCTCTTCATACGCCAGCACGAATTCAAAATAATCCATATACAGCGTTTCAAGGGCGATGGTGGTCAGCTGGCTCAGGGTGATGCCCGGAAGCTGGCTGAGGATGGACAAAACAATCAATTTGTGTGTGGCTAAATCAGCGCTGGGCAAATAGACTCACTCCCTCTCAACAATCTATGCCCAGTATAAGCATTCGGCCCCCTTTTGAAAAGGGCGTCGCTTGGCAGCCACCAGCAGCCATGTTATGGTAACAGCAGCAAACAAACAAGGGGTGCTGTGTCATGATCCTGGTTACCGGAGGCGCCGGCTATATCGGCAGCCACACCTGCCTGCAGCTGCTTGAAGCAGGTGAAGACGTGGTGGTGGTGGACAATTTGTCCAACAGCAGCCAGGAGGCCCTGGTGCGTGTTGCAAAACTGGCCGGTCGTGCGCTCCCCCTGATCCAGGCGGATGTCTGTGACCGGCCTGCCCTGCAAGCGGTTTTTGAAGCCCATCCCATTAAAGCTGTCATCCATTTTGCCGGCCTCAAGGCCGTGGGTGAATCGGTCAAAGCGCCCCTGGCCTACTACCGGAACAACCTGGACAGCACCTTGTCCCTGTGTGAAACCATGCAGGCCTTCGGGGTCACCCGGCTGGTGTTCAGCTCATCAGCCACGGTTTACGGGACAGCTGCCCAGAGCCCCATCGCCGAAGAGGCGCCGCTCGCACCGACCAACCCCTACGGCTGGACCAAGGCCATGAACGAACAACTCCTGCGTGATCTGGCCCGGGCAAATCCGGCCTGGTCCGTCTTGCTGCTGCGTTATTTCAACCCTGTGGGGGCTCACGCATCGGGGCTGATCGGGGAGGACCCGCTGGGGGTTCCCAACAACCTGATGCCGGCCCTGACCCAGGTCGCGGTTGGCAGGCGTCAGGCGGTTCACGTCTTTGGCCAGGATTATGAGACCGTTGACGGAACCGGCGTGCGCGACTACATCCATGTGGAAGACTTGGCCCGGGGCCACGTCCTGGCCCTCAAAGCCCTTGAGGGCCTGCAAGGTGCCCACGCCATCAACCTGGGCACTGGAAATGGTTACAGCGTCCTGACGCTCATCCGGGCCTTTGAACAAGCAAGTGGCTGCAAGCTCCCCCTGGTCATGGCCCCCAGACGGCGGGGATGTGGCCACCTGCTACGCTGACCCTCAAAAAGCCCTGGCCCTGCTGGGCTGGCAGGCCGAAAAAAGCCTGGACCAGATGTGTGCTGACGCCTGGCGCTGGCAGCAGAAAAACCCAGATGGTTACCGGACCAGCCACACAGGGGCAGAGGGCCTGCGGTGATCCTGGATATCCTCTTGCTGATGACCTTGCTTGCAGCTGCTGTGGCCGGCTTTCGAAAAGGCTTGATCAACAAGCTGTCTCGCCTTGTGTTGTTTGTCCTTGATGGGGCTTTTGGCCGGCCTGCCACAGGCAGAGCGGTTTGGGTTGACCGTGTTGCCTGATGGCGGCCGCATGCATGCCCCCTTGAAGGTCCTGGTGGCTGTGCGGGACCGCTTTGAAGCTGTTTTCCTGAGCCTGCTTGAACGCCTGTTCATGCTGCCCTGGCTGGCGGACCAGGTGAGCGGCCTGCCGCGTCTTGGCCATGGCTTCTTGCGCTGGGCCGCCACAGCCCTGGCACTCTTTGTCTTGCTGGCCCTGGCTGGCTTGCTGATCGTCGGTGTCAGCCGCCTCTTGACAGGTGCGCTGGACCGTGTTCCCTTGCTGGGGTTCAGCCACCGCCTGGCCGGTTTGCTGGCTGGCCTGGTCACAGGCCTGCTCTGGGCCAATGTGATCCTGCTGCTGACCGGTTTGTCGGCCCCTTTTATTCCGGCCTGTTTTGAGCAGCTGGGCCGGTCCCGGCTGGCAGAACACCTCTATTTGATCCCCCACCTCTTCTGATGGCTGACCTGCCCCCAAGCGAACAAAAGGCCCTTGACAAAAAACACACAAGGGCCTATATTTATCTTTGGAGTTAGCACTCTTATACACAGAGTGCTAACTCCTTCAACAAGATCAAGAGGCTAGGATCTAGCAAAAGGAGGCAAAGATATGACCATCAAACCACTCGGTGATCGCGTAGTGATCAAAATGATTGAAGCTGAAGAAACGACCAAAAGCGGCATCGTTTTACCCGGCACAGCCAAGGAAAAGCCCCAGGTGGCTGAAATCGTCGCAGCCGGCCCCGGCGGACTGGTTGACGGAAAAGAAGTGACCATGGAAGTCAAGGTCGGTGATCATGTTCTGATCAGCAAGTATGCGGGAACAGAAGTGAAAATCGATGATGTGGAATATACCATTCTCAGGCAAAGCGATATTCTGGCGATCGTCGAATAACGAGCGAGAAGTTACAGGAGGAAAACGATTATGGCAAAAGACTTGAAATATGCTGAAGACGCACGGCGTTTACTGGAAAAAGGCGTCAACAAACTGGCTGATACAGTTAAAATCACCTTGGGCCCCAAGGGCCGCAACGTTGTTTTAGACCGCAAGTTCGGCACCCCGTCGATCATCAATGACGGCGTCAACATTGCCAAGGAGATCGAACTGGAAGACCGCTTCGAAAACATGGGCGCCCAGTTGGTCAAAGAAGTGGCCACCAAGACCAACGACGTGGCTGGAGATGGCACCACCACAGCAACCCTGCTGGCCCAGGCCATCATCCGCGAAGGCATGAAAAACATCGCTGCAGGCGCCAACCCCATGATTTTGGGTAAAGGCATCGCCCGTTCGGTTGAAGTGGCTGCTGAGAGCATCAAGAAGCACGCCAAAACCGTTGAAGGCAAAAAAGACATCACCCGTGTTGCGGCTATTTCCGCCAACGACAGCCATATCGGTGAACTGATTGCCGATGCCATGGAAAAAGTGACCTCAGATGGCGTCATCACGGTTGAAGAATCCAGAACCATGAGCACCGAACTGGAAATTGTTGAAGGCATGCAGTTTGACCGCGGTTACGTGTCCTCCTACATGGCAACCGACACCGACAAGATGGAAGCCGTGCTTGATGACGCCTACATCCTGATCACCGACAAAAAACTGACCAACATCCAGGATATCCTGCCCCTGCTTGAAAAAATTGTCCAGGAAGGCAAAAAACTCCTGATCATCGCTGAAGACGTTGAAGGCGAAGCCCTGGCCACCCTGGTGGTCAACAAACTGCGCGGCACCTTCACCTGTGTGGCCGTTAAGGCACCGGGCTTTGGCGACCGCCGCAAGGCCATGCTGCAAGACATCGCCATCCTGACCGGTGGCCAGGTGATTTCTGAAGAAGTCGGCATGGACCTCAAAGATGCGACCACAGACCAGCTGGGCCGTGCCCGCCAGATCAAAGTCCAAAAAGAGAACACCATCATCGTCGATGGAGCCGGCACCCAAAGCGACATCGAAGGCCGCATCGGTTCCATCCGCGCCCAGATTGAAGAAACAACCTCTGATTTTGACCGTGAAAAACTGCAAGAGCGCCTGGCCAAACTGTCGGGCGGCGTTGCCGTTATCAAGGTGGGTGCAGCAACCGAAACCGAGATGAAAGAGAAAAAGATGCGCATCGAGGATGCCCTGGCCGCCACGCGTGCCGCCGTTGAAGAAGGCATCATCGCCGGCGGCGGAACCGCTTACATCGACGCCCTGCCGGACGTTGCCAAACTGCTGGATGAAACCACCGGTGATGTCAAAACAGGCGTCAGTATCGTTCTCAAAGCACTGGAAGAGCCGGTTCGTCAGATTGCGGAGAACGCCGGTTTCGAAGGCAGCGTTGTGGTATCCAAGGTAAAAGAATCTCCGGAAGGAATCGGATTCAACGCCGCAAGCGACGAGTATGTAAACATGATTGATGCCGGCATCGTGGATCCGGTAAAAGTAACCCGTTCCGCACTGCAGAATGCAGCAAGCGTTTCCGGCATGCTCCTTACCACAGAAGCAGGAATTACGGAAATCAAAGAGGATACTCCGGCACCGGCAATGCCTGCCGGCGGCGGCATGGGCGGCATGATG
>CAYXIM010000086.1:0-6184 GCA_964465385.1 uncultured Oscillospiraceae bacterium | reverse complement strand
ATGACCCACGCATCATACCCTATGGCCCGATGGCGCTGGATCCGGCAGCCATGGTCTTCCATTACGGCCAGGCTGTTTTCGAAGGCATGAAGGCCTACCGCCATCCCGATGGTCAGGTGGCCCTCTTCCGACCCCGCTTGAACTTTGAGCGCATCAACCAGTCCAACGAGCGGCTGGTCATCCCGACCCTAGACCCGGATTTTTGTGTCCATGCCCTCAAGACGCTTCTGCGCCTGGAAGAGGCCTGGGTGCCCCAGCAGGAAGGCGCTTCCCTTTATATCCGGCCCTTCATCATCGCCACCGATCCCTTCCTGGGGGTCCGGCCTTCAAAAACCTACCGTTTCCTGATTATTTTGTCGCCATCGGGCGCCTATTATGCCCAAGGCATCAACCCGGTCAAGATCTTCGTTGAAGACGAGTATGTCCGGGCGGTCAAGGGGGGTACCGGTTTCGCCAAGACCCCGGGCAACTACGCCGCCAGCCTGATCTCACAAGCCAAGGCCGATGAAGCCGGCTTCGTCCAGGTGCTCTGGCTGGACGGCATCCACCGCCGTTACATCGAAGAAGTCGGCGCCATGAACGTCTTTTTTGTCATCGACAAGGTCCTGGTCACCCCGCAGCTCAACGGCAGCATCCTGGCAGGCATCACCCGCAGGACCGTGCTGGAGCTGGCCCAGGCGCTGGGTTACACAGTGGCGGAACGGCCGCTTGCCATTGACGAACTCTGGCAGCTGGCTCAAGCGGGCCGGGTGACCGAGGCGTTCGGTTCAGGGACAGCTGCGGTCATCTCCCCGGTTGGCAGCCTGACCTATGAGGGAAAAACGGTTGTCTTCAACGACAACCAGATCGGCCCGGTCAGCCAGATGCTTTACGACCAGATCACCGGGGTCCAGTTTGGCCATCTGTCAGACCGCTGGGACTGGATGACCCCTGTCAACGGCTGAGCCAGCCACGCAAACAAGCAATAAAAAAGGTGTCCGTTCATTGGACACCTTTTTTAACAGGGGTGGTTACGCTTACTTCAAGGTGCGGCTGTCTTTTTGAATGGCCACCAGCATCGCGGTCAGCCGTTCTTCCAGGTCTGCCAGGTGTTTTTTGGTGTATTCCAGGGCCCCCATACGGATTTGCTGGGCTGAATGGTTGGCAGCCTCCACCGTTTGCCTGGCCTGCAGGCGGGCCTGCTGGGTGATTTCGTTCTCATCAATCATGGCGGCCATCCGCGTTTCCGCATCCCGGATCATCTGCTCGGCTTCTTTTCTGGCCTCCGCAATCAACTGGCGGTTTTGTGCCAGCAGCCAGCGGGCCTGTTTGAGTTCAGGCGGCAGGGTGTCGCGGATCATGCCGACCAGCACCAGCAGTTCTTCCCGGTCGACCATGCAGTTGTTGGAAAAAGGCACCGTACGTGCACCCGAAATGGCCTGTTCGACGCGATCAAGCAGGTCATCGGTGCTTTGTTCCTGTCTGTTGCTGGCGTGGCGTTCGTACATCACGGCTTGTGGGCCTCCGCTTGCTGCGCCTGTGCGCGGATGTGGGCAAATTTTTGCGCCACGTCATGTAAGATCTCAGCCGGCACCATGCCGGACAGGTCACCCCCGTAACTGGCCACCTCACGAACGATGGAGGAGCTGGTGAAAGCCAGGTCGGTCCGGCAGGGCAACAGGCAGGTTTCAAAATCAGGCAGCAGGAGCTTGTTGGCTGCGGCCATTTCCGCCTCCATGCGGAAATCAGATTCACTGCGCAGGCCGCGGACCACAGCCAGGGCCTGCTCCTGGCGGAAAAGGTCCACCAGCAGGCCGTCATAGGACAAGATGGTGCAAGCCGGCAGGTCTGCCAGAACCCGGCGGGCCAGGGCCACCCGCTCGTCCATGCTGAAAATTGTTTGTTTCTTTCTGTTGTGAAGAACCGCCACGATCAGGCGGTCGCACAGGCGGGCGGCACGGCGGGCGATATCAACGTGGCCGTTGGTCAGGGGATCAAACGTGCCGGGGTAAATCAGGGTCCGCACCTGCATGCCACCTTTCTCAACCGGCGGGCGCCGGCTGGCTTACTGCGCTGCTTCTTCTGAGTAGAATGATAGCATTGCCGACCCATACTGACAACTCCGGAACCGTTGCAAATCGGTTACAAGTCCGGAAAGGTCCAGGGCGGCATCGTGTTCAAAGATGACCAGGCCCCGGGGCCGCAGCAGCGGCACGATCAGGGGGATCACCCGCCGGGCGGCCCGGGCTGCCAGTGGGTAGGGTGGATCAAGAAAAACCAGATCGAAGCGCTGGCTGTCCGCCTGCAGCTGGACCAGGGCCCGGCTGACATCGGCGCAGATCAGCTGGACCTGGTCGGCCAGGCCGGTTCGGTCCAGGTTGTCGGCGATGACCTGGCAGGTGGGCCGGTCCCGTTCCACAATCACCGTCCGGCCAGCCCCCCGTGAAGCGGCTTCAAGGCCCACCTGTCCGCTGCCCCCGTAGAGGTCTAAAAAGCCGTCCGGCGGCCACCGGGTCTGCAAGATGGAAAACAGGGCTTCCTTCACCCGCCCGGCCGTTGGCCTGGTTTGCGCGCCATCCGGGGCTTTGAGGCGGATGCCGCCTGCTGTACCTGCAACAATCCGGGGCATGACAGCTCCTTTCTAGAGGCCGATCTGGGCAAGATCAGGAAACCGGGCCGCGATCTGCCGGACCAGGGCCTGGTGCTCGGGCCGTTTAAGGTCCGGGTCCTTGTCGATCAGCTGGTCCAGGGCCCGGTCGACAGCAGCCATCAGGTCCCGGTCTTCATACAGGTTGACCAGTTTCAAGTCAGGCAGGCCGTGCTGGCGGGTGCCGAAAAAATCTCCCGGCCCACGCAGTTTGAGGTCCTGTTCGGCAATGGCGAAGCCATCCTGGGTCTTGCACAGGACCTGCAGGCGTTTGCGGGCCAGGCCTTCCCGGCTGTCGCTGACCAGCACACAAACCGACGGCAAAGACGAGCGGCCCACCCGGCCACGCAATTGATGCAGCTGGGCCAGGCCAAAGCGTTCCGCATTTTCAATGACCATAAGGGTGGCCCGGGGGTTGTCCACGCCCACCTCAACCACCGTGGTGCTGACCAGCACATCCGTTTCGCCAGCCATGAAGCGTCCCATCTGATCTTCTTTCTCCTCCGGCCGCATGCGGCCGTGAACCAGGCCGGTCCGCCAGCGGCCGGCTGCCTCCTGGGACAGGTCTTGAAAGCGGCTGATGGCCGCCTGGAGGTCCAGGTCTTCTTGTTCTTCCACCATGGGGCAGATGACATAGACCTGCTCCCCCCTGCTGACCGTCCGGGCCATCAGGTCCTGCAGGCGCGCCTGGTCCTGGCTGGTGGCGGTGTAGGTGGCCACTGGTGCGCGACCGGCTGGTCGTTCATCCAGCAAAGACAGGTCCAGGTCGCCATAGAGGATCAGGGCAAGCGATCGCGGGATGGGTGTGGCGGACATGACCAGGACATGGGGGGCCAGGTCGGTCTGCTCCTTTCGGGCGGCCAGCTGCTTGCGTTGGCGGACACCGAAGCGGTGCTGCTCATCGGTGATGGCCAGGGCCAGGTTCTGAAAACGCACCGCCTGTTCGATGAGGGCGTGGGTGCCCACCAGCAGCCGTTGCTGGCCCGATGCGAGTGCCTCCAGCAACAGCCGGCGCTGGGCCGGCCGGCTGGCGCCGGTCAACAGGGCCGGTTCAAAGCCGCTGCCCGCCAAGAGCCCGGTCAAGGTCTTGTGGTGCTGGACAGCCAGAATCGAGGTGGGTGCCATCAAGACGGCCTGGCCACCCGCCAGGGCGCATTGCAGCATGGCCAGGGCGGCCACGACCGTTTTACCGGACCCCACATCCCCCTGCAAAAGCCGGTTCATGGGTTCTTGGGCCCGCAAGTCAGCCTCAATGTCCGACCAGACCCGCTCTTGCGCGCCGGTCAGTTTAAAGGGCAGCTGCTGGATCCAGGCTTGCAGCTTTTCCTGGTCGCGACCGGGATCCAGGGATCGGGCCCGGGACAGCTGCCTCTTTTTTTGGCGCAAGGCGTAGAGGCCACAGCGCAGCAAAAACAATTCTTCAAAAGCCAGGCGCTTGCGGCTGATCTGGGCATCCAGGTCACTTTGCGGCTGGTGGATCCGTTCCAGGGCAAAAGAAGCCGTCGCCAGCTGGTGTTCGTGGCGGATCCAATCGGGCAGGCCTTCAGGCAGCTGGTCTTTGACCTGATCCAGGGCCTTTTGGATCAAGGCACGCAGGACCCCCTGGGTCAGGCCCTCAGTCAGGCCATACAGGGGTCGGTAGGGCTGGGAAGGCTGCCCGCCTGCCTCGGCCGCCACGGCTTCAAAACTTGGGTTTTGAACCTGCAGCGCGCCCTTGCCCTGGCGCACCAGCCCGTAAAAGCGGTAGGTCTGGCCCTTTTGCAGCTTGCTTTTCAGCCAGGGCTGGTTAAACCAGACCGCCTCGAGGGCTGTCTTCCCGTCGGTCAGAACGGTGCGCAAGACAGACAGCCTGCCTGTCCGTGAAAGCGCGGGCTGGCGGCGGACCGCAGCCACAAACAGGGCCGGCTGGCCGGCTGGCAGGTCAGCCAGCGCCAGCGGGTTGGACCAGTCTTCATAGGCGCGGGGAAACCAGTGTAAGAGGTCAAAGACCGTCTGGATCTTCAAGCGGTTCAGCTGTTCCAGCCGCCGCTGGCCGACCCCCGGCAGGCTGTCGACCGGGCCCAGGAGGCCGCCATCAGCCCCGGTCTGCGGCATCTTCAAGGGCGCGCGCATAGCGGCAATGGGGGGCAATCGGGCAGCGGTCACAAGCGGGTCGCCTGGCCGGGCACAAGGCCCGTCCGTGGGCCACCATCAGGTGGCCGTAAACAATCCAGTCATCTTCGTCCACCAGGGCAACCAGGTCTTGCTCAATCCGAAGCGGGTCCTTGGCGTCTGTCAGGCCGATGCGCTCAGAGACACGGGCACAGTGGGTGTCCACCACCAGAGCCGGTTTACCAAAGGCATCGCCCAGCATGAGGTTGGCGATCTTGCGGCCCACACCGGGCAGGGCAAGCAGCTGCTCCCGTTCATCGGGGATGGTGCCGGCGTGGTCTGCGAGCACCATGCGGGCCGATCCCTGGATGGCCCTGGCCTTGGAACGGTAAAGGCCGCAGGTGCGAATCAGGTTTTCGATTTCAGACAGCTCGGCCTCAGCCAGGTCAGCCAAGGACGGAAAGCGGTCAAACAGGTCTGGCGTGATGAGGTTGACCCGGGCGTCTGTGCACTGGGCGGACAAAATAGAAGCCACCAAAAGCTGCCAGGGGGCCTGGTAGGTCAGGGTGCAAATCGCTTGCGGGTAGGTCCGTTTGAGGGTGTCAACGACCCAGGCTGCTCGTTCTTTCAAGGTCATGTCGGTCATGGGTTTCCTTTCTTCACGGCTCGCGGGCCTGCAGGTAGGCGCGGGTGAACACCTGCCTGTCTTCTGAGGTCCGGTAGAGCTCGATGTCTAACGCAGCGCCAACGGGCTGCGCATCAAGCAGGTCACGCAGCTCGTCCACGTCCGGCATGGCCTGGCCGTTGATCGCGGTCAGGATGTCTCCCTGGCGCAGGTCGGCGATGTAAGCCGGGCTGTCAGCCGTCACGTTGGCGATTAACAGGCCGTCTGGATAAGCGTACAGGTTTTGAAGTTCCGCAAAACGCTCGGTGTTGAGCACGGCCACCCCCAGCCAGGTCTGCTCGTCTTGCTCAGCGGCTTCGAGCAGGCGGTCTGCCACAGCAAGGACGGCCCCGATGGACAGGGCGTGGATCTGGCTGCTGTAGGGTTCGCCGGTGATGCCACAGGCGGTCAAGCCGATGACGTGGCCGGACACGTTAAGCAAGGGGCCGCCTGCGCTGCGCTGTTGCATGGCCAGGTCGGCTTTGATCATCTCCACTTCCGTGCCGTCTTCCAGGATCAGGCGGTGATCCAGGGCCGTGATGTAGCCGATTGACAGGCCGCCGGCAGCCTCCAGCAGGTCCGGGTAACCCAGGGCCAGCACCATTTGCCCGGCCTGCAGCGACCGGCCCCGGTAGAGGGGCAGGGTCTTCAAGGGCTTGGTCACATCTTTCAAGCGGATAACCGCCACATCGGTGGTGCGGTCCCGGCCGACGATTTCACCGGTGTAAAGGCGTTCAGAACCAGGAACTGACAACTCGATCCGGGCATCCGGTAAAAGCTGGCCCTGGCGGTTCAAGGCCAGG
>CAYXIM010000085.1:0-6222 GCA_964465385.1 uncultured Oscillospiraceae bacterium | reverse complement strand
TGGAAAGGCCTCATGCTCAAAAATGCCAGCGCCGGTGCGACCTGCTGATCATGCCGTTATTTGTCGTACCCGGACAGGAGCCCGTTCCTTTCTGATCATTTAGCATAAGATCAAGGGGGTGGGCTAAAGATGAAAAAAACATGGCTTGGTCTTGTTTTATGTCTGGGCTTTTTGGCGGCTTTGATCGCACAAGCTAAGGAAACCAAGGCGGCAAGAGCCAAAGCGGTTCCTTCTTCTTATGCGACTAGATCCATCTATCGAGAAAATCAAGCAAGAAAGCACGCTTTGGCTTCAACCGGGTTAGGTCGCCAGCAAACCCAGACAGCCCTCCAATCAAACATGCCCTTAGTAGCCGAGGCATCTGTTTCAGGGGCCCTTTCTTATTTTTCTGGGCGAAGCAACAGGAGGGGACAAGCGCTGCCCCAAGATGCCCTTCGTTTCCTGGCTGGCGAGCAATTAACGGTCAGGCTTGCCCTGAATCAACCGGTCGACAGCATCGAGATATCCTTTGCGGGGTCCCTGTGGCGTTTTCGAGGCCTTTCTGGCCTTTGCAGCTATGAAATCCCTTTGACGGTGCCCGAGGGTCTTGAAACCCGTGCCTGGGCCGGAGAACGTCTGTCAGGGCCCTTGACCCTATTCGTTACGGTAAAAGCAGGCGATCAGGAAGCGCTGGCAACGGTTTCAGGGATCGACATCACCGGATGCTTGTCTGACTGCATCCACGCCCAACCTGTTTCCTGGCCAGCTGGTTAATCAGGCTGGTTTCCCTGGTAAGGATGGATGGGGCGCAGGTCCGGGTTTTGGCCCGTATCTGGCAACGCGTCAGCTTCCGGCAAGACTGGGATGGGCCTGGCTTGTTCGACCTCTTCAGCTGGCTCCAGGTCTAACAGCTCCGGGTGCTCCGTGTGAATATAGACGTAATTGTTTTCACCAGACAAAAGGTAGAAGTAGGCGACCGGCCAGGCGGAGTAGGTGTCTAAAAACCCATAAACCGGGTATTTCAAGCGGCGGGCCGTTTCGGCCAGGCTGTCGAAGTCTTCAATGGCCACACACCAGGCCGGGTCCCAGGCCCGGTCTTGCAGCAGAATGAGGCGGCCTTTGAGCTGTTTTTTCATCTGGCGGTAGGTTTGCCAGAAACGGTCTTTGGGCTCACTGATGGTGCCGGTGATTAAAAGGATCAGGCACAGGAGGCAAAGCAAGGCGGCAATCAGAAAGATCGGGTAGGGCAAGGCTGTCAAGGCCACCTGGTAGTGAAAGGTCTGGAAGATGGGCTTCAGGACCAGATCTTGGTCTGGTGCCGGCTGGCTGATGCGAAAGACCGGCTGATCCAGGGGGATGACAAAGGAAACCGATTCTTCCAGGGTTTCGTTGCCGGCGGGCAACGCCAGCTGGACGCTGGCCGTGTAGCGCAGCACCAGCTCGGTGACCAGCTCCTGTTTGAGCCGGCTCTGGATGGCCTGGGCTTGCTCTCTGTAGGGGGCCAAGGGTACCAAAACTGTTTGTGAATCAACGTAGTCGGCCAGGCCACTCAGCTCTTCCTGATGGGGCTGCATGAGTTCTTCCTGGGTCTGCAGGACAACCGGTTGGTTGTCACCTGGTTCACGGGCCTGCAGGAGGGCGGTAAAACGGGTTGTCATAGAACCGGTCACCGGTCGGTCGGCATGGAAACGCAGGTTGACAACGGGCTCAATCGCTTCGGTCAGCTGGGCCAGGTAAACGGCCTCTGGTGGGGCCACATCGATGCCGTCAAAGGCTTCTTCCTGCAGGTGCACCGTGTATTGGCTGTTGCTGGCCAGGCCAGCCCGGATGACCCGGCTTTGCCAACTGAAGAGAAAGGGCCGCCAGGCGATCAGGGCCAGGGCCAAAAAAACCAGCATCAAGGTGGTGAAAAGCAACAAGAGGCTGTTTCGGGTCAGGCGGCCCAGTTTACGTCGCTTGCTGGCCTGGACCTTGTCAATGGGAAACATGGAGGGCCGATTGTGGGAACCAGTCGGTGTCCGCCGTTGATTTTTCATGAAGAACCTCCCTGCTCATACAGCTATTTTGTCTGAAACAGCGTCATCCTGATTCTAACACGAATGGTCTTTTTCTAACAGATTTGCTGAGCAGTCGGCCCAAAGGGTCTGAAAATTGTCATGAAATCTTTGGTAAAATGTGACCAATCGGTAACCAGAAAATTGACAAGGTGTGGACCCGGGCCTATAATGGCCGCATAAATTGGCAAATACTCATCTCACGCTTCCAGAAACGACAGCACAAGAACCTTTGAAATCAAGCTTTGTGTTTTGCGTGTGTATGAAAATTAAGGAGTCATTTATGAAAAAAGCAAAAATCCGATTATGGGGTTTGCTGCTGACAGCCTTCGTGGCACTGCTTGCAAGCCTCTGGACGGATCAAGCGGGGCTATACACCATCGACCAGTCACGTGCACCAGCCCAGGTGATTATCCGCACACCTGAAGAAACCATCGAACGTTTTACATTTGCTCCCACCTTGATCGACGCCATTGACGAAGCCGGTATCCCCCTTGGGGAACACGATGTCCTCAGCCAGGATGACCTGACGCCCCTGCAGCCGGGACAAACCTATGATATCTCTGTCGGCCGCAAGGACCAGGTGCTTTTGACCTACAGCGGCTATGAGCTGGGAACCAGCAGCGATTTATCGCTGTCCATGGGAGACCTGATGGCCCGTTCTGGCTTTGAAGCCTTGGAAGACGGGCAAACAGGTAAGCTTGAACAAAACAAAGAAAAGACGGAGTCGGCCGCCAATGCCCAGATCCGTTACACCCAGGTCCTTCACAAAACGGTCAGGACCTACGAAGACATTCCCTTTTCAGAAGTGACCCTGGACGACCCCAACCTCACAATCGGGGAAAGCCGGGTATCTGAAGAAGGTCAGGAAGGCCGGCGCATCATCGTCAGCCAGGAGACCTACGAAGACGGCCAGCTGGTCAAAACAACCCAGAAAAATGTTGAAGTGATCCGCGAGCCGGTCCAGCGGGTGGTGCTCAACGGCACCAAACCCTTGATCCCCAAGGTCAGCCCCAAACCCAAAAACAGCACGGTTGCCGCCCAGTTTAAAAAGATCAAGCCGTTGCTGCAAAAAAACGGCAATAAGAATTATGGATCCTTTACCGACAACGGCAACGGGACCATCACGGTTGACGGGCATACTTTTCCTGTTTTGGAAAAAAAGAACCGGGCCATCACCATGTATGACGGTCTGGAATGCTGCCTGCAGGGTGGCTGCCATCACCCAGCTTTCAACCACAACACGGCCAGCGGTATTTCCGCCCAACGCGGCCTGGTCGCCGCCTACGGCTATTACGCGAACGGCAAATTCCAAGGCACGGCCTTGCCGCTGGGCACCACCCTCTTTATAGAAGGCTACGGCCTGGCGGTGGTGGCGGACGTGCACGGCAACCACAGCGACGCCAATTTACTGGATGTCTGCTACGATGCCGGTGAAATTCGCAACGGATCGGTCACCTGGGGCAAACGGACCAAAGCCGTTTACATTTTGTCCTTACCCTGATGAAAAAAGACCTGCAACAACGCTGTCGTGACATAGGCCTGACGCCGTCCCGTTCCCTGGGCCAGAATTTTCTGGTCCAGGCCTGGGCGGTGGATCGTCTGCTGGAAGCGGCCGAGTTGACAGAACAGGATCTGGTCATTGAAATCGGGGCTGGTGCAGGCCACATCACCCGACGCCTGGCCCTGGAGGCAGGTCGGCTTCAAGCCATTGAGATCGACGAACGCCTTAAACCCTTGCAAGATACCTATCTCCATGACCTGGACCAGGTCACCTTACACCTGACCGACGCCCGGCAGGTGGCCTTGCAAGATCTGGCTGCCGACTGGCAGGGCACTGTCGTGGGGGTTGCCAATTTACCCTATTACATCACGACAGAGCTGGTGGAGCAGATGCTCTGCCAGTTGCCCCAGGCCAGGCGGCTGCTTTTTCTCATGCAGGAAGAGGCGGCTGACCGCTTCTTGTCGCCACCAGGCAGCAAAGGCTACGGCCCCACGTCTGTCCTGCTGGCCCTGCATGGTTCGACCAGCCGGGTCTTAACACTCTCTCCTGACGCGTTCTGGCTCAGGCCATCTGTCTCATCTGCTCTCGTGCAAGTGGACCGTCAGAAAGACCGACCCGACTGGGCCAGCGATCCCCAAGGCCGCCTGGCCTTCAGGCGCTTTCTAGGCCGATGTTTTCACCAGCGTCGCAAGCAATTAAAAAACAACCTGTCAGATATCCCCAAGGACCAGCTGGTGCAAGCCTTTGAAACCCTTGGGCTTTCGGACACTGTCCGGGCCGAAGCGCTTAACCCGCAAGCCTTTTTTAGCCTTTTTGAAGCCCTGGCCTGATTGCCGACCCAGGCTCTTTTGATTATACTGGTGCTAAAGCAAGCGGGGAGGGAAACGGTTTGGCAGATCAAACGATCAAAAAATGCCCGGTTTCGATTGGCGGCATCACCTACCAACTGGTGACCAGCCAGGATGAAGCTTACACCAGGCAGGTGGCGGCCAAGGCGGATGAACGCATTCGCCAGCTCTTACACGATTACCCAAACCTTAACCAGACCATGGCTACGGTCCTGGCCCTGGTCAACAGCTTGGATGAACTGACCCGGGCCTACCGCCGCTTACAATCGGTGGATAACCGGGATGAGGGCCATCAGGAGCAGTTGCGCCAGATGCGGCAAGAACTAAACCGCTTGCGTGAAGAAAACTGGGAACTGAAAAAAGACCTGCTGCAGCTTCAGGACAGCTTGCGCCAGATGCAAGAAACGGTTGAAGAAAATGAAGGAAAGGCTGAACCTGTCTGGCAAGAAGAACCAGACCCGGTCCCAGCTCCTAAAACACCGCCGCCCCAGTTGTCGACTTTTGAGCAAACCAATTTGGATGATTACTTGCGGGCCACGGGACTTTTAACCGATGACAAACAAGAGGGTAGCCATGACTGAAGAAACGGTCGTTTATATTCGCCTGGGTCCCCAGGGCCAGCAGCCACTTTACGCCACGGCCGGATCAGCCGGCTGTGACCTTTTTGCTGCAGCGGACCTGTCCCTGTTGCCGGGCGAGAGCCGCGTCATGCCCTTGGATTTTACCCTGGCCCTGGAGCCAGGAGTCGAGGCCCAGATCCGGCCCAGAAGCGGTTTGTCGCTCAAGACCAGCCTGCGCATCCCTAACAGCCCGGGGACGGTGGACAGTGACTACCGGTCGCCGGTCGGGGTCCTGCTGCAAAACACTTTCAGTTTGGCGGATTTGCCCCTGTTGCTGATTCGAAAGCCGGACCTGGCCAAAGCCTTGGCTCAGCCTGGCCGTCAAACCAGCCTGCTGGCTTACCTGAAAAAACACCAGCCGACTCTCGAAATTGACCAACTGGCTGGACTGGGAGACCAGGTCCTTTACCTGGATGAGCAGGGTTGGCCTTACGGGACGCTACACCTCAAAGAGGGTGAACGTATTGCCCAGATGGTGCTGGTCCGGGTCTTACGGGCCAGCTTCTTACCGCATGAGCGGCCGGAAGAGATCGGCCAGGACCGAGGCGGCGGCTTTGGCTCCACCGGCCTGTGAAGCTAAAACCTTGCTGAAACCACCTTCATGAGCTAAAATAAACCACAAGTTATGACAAAGGATGACCTATGAAACAAGAGAATGGGCAAAAGCGCCGACCACGCAATGCCAAAAAATTGATTCTGGCTGCCATCGACTGGCTTTTGATTGTTGTCTCTTTATGGGGGGCCCGCATGCTGACCACCGGCCGGCTGATCAACCCCCTTGATGACCGTTATTTTGACAACCTTGAAGCGCTTTTGTTCTGGGCCATCCTTTCGATCTTTGCCCTGCTTGTTTTTGCCGCATTTGGCTTTTACCGCCAGCTGTGGCGTTTTGCCAGCCTGCCCCAATATGTGGCGCTCTTTGGTGGCACCCTTACCCATGCAGGTTTAATTGTTCTTTTGATGCTGCTGGCCAATCGCCCCTTGGATTTGGCTTTTGCTATCACCTACTGGATGATGCTTTTTCTAAGTGTGGGCTCGGTACGGGTGGGCTACCGGCTTAAAACCAACCCCGGCCAGCTGGCGCCTGCGTTGGGTCTGCCACCTGGCAAACGAAAAAATGGGGAACGAGTGAAACACGATGACATCATCCGGGTCTTGGTGGTGGGCGCCGGCCACGCTGGCAGTATCATTGTTCGCGATTTATTTGAACACCCTGG
>CAYXIM010000084.1:0-6239 GCA_964465385.1 uncultured Oscillospiraceae bacterium | reverse complement strand
CCCACGATACTTGGCTGGTAACGGCCCGGAAAAATAGGTCTTCGCCGGATTTTATTCCTCAATAGCTCAGTTGGTAGAGCATGCGGCTGTTAACCGCAGGGTCGTAGGTTCGAGCCCTACTTGAGGAGCCAGATGGCTCACGTTTGACAGAACTCAGGCGTGGGCCATTTTTTACATGAAAGGAACACCCAAGGAGATGAAAGGATCTGTTCGGCACCTGACTGAAGCGGCCGTCATCGCATCGGCCTACCTGGTCCTGTCTCTCCCACTGGCCCAGCTCAGTTTCGGGCCCTTGCAGGTCCGTCCGGCAGAAGCCCTGATGGTGTTGGCAGCTTTGACCCCAGCTGCCCTGCCCGGCCTTACCCTGGGCTGCCTGTTGACCAACCTGCTGCTGCCCCAGAGCCTGGGACCGGTGGATGTGGTGTTGGGCAGCCTGGCAACCTTGCTGGCCGCCTGGCTGATCTGGCGCTTGAAAAAAGCCCTGGCAGATCGCCTGGCCACCCGGGAAACGGTGTCGGCCAGAAGACTGTGGCTGATGCGGGTCCTGGCCTTCAGCCCGGCTGTCTGGGTCAATGCCCTGGTGGTTGGCAGTTACCTGCCCTTTCTCATTCCAGACCTGACGCGCAGCTGGCAGGTTCACCTGTTAACCATCCTGTCCCTGGCCCTTTCGCAAAGCGGCTCTGTTTATCTGTTGGGGTATCCCCTGTATCTGGCTTTCAAAACCCTCAAGGTGTGGGAGGAAGAACATGGATCATTATTATAGCCCGGCGCCCCAGGCAGACCATGACCCCAAGGACCTGTCTGTTTCCTTTCGCGGCCAGCCCTTCACCTTCACGACCGACCGGTCTGTCTTTTCACGTCACCAGGTTGACACCGGTTCGCGTTGCCTGATCGAAACCGTGTTAGATCAGCAGACGCCGCCACAGGGGCGCCTGCTGGATTTGGGTTGCGGCTATGGGGTCTTGGGCATTGTCTTTCAAAAAAACCACCCGGGCTGGTCGGTTGTCCTGTCCGATATCAACCAGCGGGCCCTGGCCCTGGCTCAAAAAAATGCCCGTCAAAATGGCGTCCCCGCGGTCCAGGTGCTTTGTTCGGACGGCCTGGCCCTGGTGCCCGGCCGCTTCGACCGCATCATCAGCAACCCCCCGGTCCGGACCGGCAAGCAAACCCTCTACCGGCTTTTTGAAGAGGCAGCCCAGGCGCTGACACCCGGGGGTGAGCTCTACCTGGTCTTGCGCAAGCAGCAAGGGGCCCGGTCTGCTGTTCAAAAATTGAACACGCTGTTTCCCGACACCGCCCTGATCCGGCGCTGCAGCGGCTACCAGATCATCCGCGCCCGGTCTGCTGGTTGAGCGCGGCGCTTTGTGTTAAAATCGTTCGCAAGTCCGTCTGCTGCCAGACTGGCACAGGGGCGGTGATCAAGGAGGTTCTCTATGGATGACGTCATGAAGGACATCGGTGCCCGCCTGCGGGGCATGCGCGATATTTTAGACTTGTCTGTTGCTGATATGGCCCAGGCCACGGGGGTCAGCCCGGCAGACTACCAGGCTTGTGAAGCAGGGGAGCGTGATTTCAGCTTCATGTTTTTGCACCGTGCCGCCCAGCGCCTGGGGCTGGATTTGACGGACCTGCTAACCGGCGAATCACCTCATCGGTCTGGTTACACCCTGATTCGAAGCGGCGAAGGGTTGCCCATCAAGCGCCGGGAGGGCTTTCGCTACCACAACCTGGCCCCCTTCTTCAAAGGCAGGCTGGCCGAGCCGTTTGAAGTGGTCGCACCTGCCCAGGCGGATGCCGCCAACTGCGACATCAAACTCAGCGTTCATGAGGGGCAGGAACTCAACTATATCTTATCGGGAAGCCTGCGCATCCGGATCGACCAGCACGAGGAAATCCTCCACCCGGGGGATACCATCTACTATGATTCAGGACACCCACATGGCATGGTGGCTGTGGACGGGCCCTGTCGTTTTCTGGCGCTGGTTGTTGCCAACCGCCAGGAGCTGTCGGAGGAGACACCATGTTAAACCTTTATCAGAATTACCTCACAGAAACGCTGGATAAAAACGGCCAGGTCCAGGCCTACGACCTGCAGGTTCCCAACCGCTTTAACTTCGCCTATGACGTGGTTGATGTCATTGCAAATGCCCAGCCGGACCGGCGGGCCATGCTCTGGCGCAACGAGTCGGGTAACGAAAAAACCCTGTCTTTTGCCCATTTTCGTGACCAAAGCGACCGGTGCGCAGCTTTTTTTCAGACGCTGGGCATCCGCAAAGGCGACCGCGTCATGCTTATCCTCAAACGCCACCTGGAGTTCTGGTACGCCATTTTAGCCCTGCACAAGCTGGGCGCCGTGGCCATTCCGGCCACCAATCAGCTGCTGCCGGCAGACATCGTCTACCGCATGGAGGCCGCTGAGGTGACCGCTGTGGTCTGCACCCCGGATGGCACCGTCTCCGGCCACATCGAGGAGGCTGAACGCCTGGCCAAACGCCCCTTGATCAAGGTGTTGGTCCGTCAAGAACGCCCCGGCTGGCATGCCTTTGACCAGGGTCTGGAGCAGGCCGGATCTTTTTCGCGCCCCCAGGGCGATCAGGACACGCAAAATGATGACCTGATGCTGCTGTATTTTACCTCAGGCACCACGGGCCTGCCCAAGATGGTCACCCATGATTTCACCTATCCCATCGGCCACCTGCCGACGGCCCGCTACTGGCAGCGGGTGGACCCCGATGGCCTACATCTGACCGTTTCTGAAACAGGCTGGGCCAAGTCTGTCTGGGGTAAGCTTTATGGCCAATGGCTGATGGAAGCCGGCATCTACGTCTACGACTACGACCATTTTTCACCCCCTGACTTGCTCCGGCGCCTTCAGGACGATCAAGTCACCACCTTTTGTGCGCCGCCGACCATCTACCGTTTCCTCATCCGAGAAGACCTTAAAGCCTATGACCTGTCCAAGTTGCAGCACTGCACCATTGCCGGTGAAGCGCTCAACCCGGAAGTCTATGAGCAATTCCTCAAGGGTACCGGCCTGGAGCTCAAAGAAGGCTACGGGCAAACCGAAATGACTCTGGCTGTGGTGACCAATTACTGGATGCCCACCAAACCAGGCTCCATGGGCAAGCCCTCTCAACTCTACCCCATTCAATTGCAAGATGAACAGGGGGCACCGGTTCAACCGGGCCAGTCAGGCGAAATTTGCATCCTGACCGGTGACCGAAACATCCCGGGCATGTTTTGCGGCTACCACAAAGACCCGGAACTGACCCGATCGGTCTGGCACAACGGCGTCTACCGCACCGGTGATTTGGCCTGGCAGGACGAAGACGGCTACCTGTGGTTTGTCGGCCGGTCAGATGACATCATCAAGAGCTCCGGCTACCGGATCGGTCCCTTTGAGGTGGAAAGTGTCCTCATGGAACACCCCGGCGTCCTGGAGTGTGCCGTAACCGGAGAACCCGATCCCATCCGTGGCCAGCTGGTCAAAGCCACGGTTGTCCTGGCCACGGGCTGGACGGCCTCTGATGCACTGGCCAAAGAACTGCAAGACCACGTCAAAGCCAACACGGCACCCTACAAATACCCCCGGGTGGTTGAATTTGTGGCCGCTTTACCCAAAACCATCAGCGGCAAAATCAGGCGTGTGGCCATTCGACAAGGTTAGAAGGGAGAAGAGGACTGTGTCAACAGAACGCAACAGCCAAGCAGACAGCTGGACGGTCAGTGCCCTGGGCCAGGACAGTCACCGCTTTGTCACAGATGCTGAATGGGCGATGGCACCCGACCGGGTCCTCATGCTGGGCGGGGTGGCCCTGGCTGACCAGCGGCCCCTGGCTGGCAACAGCGATGCGGATGTGATCTTGCATGCCTTGACCAACGCCTTGTCGGGCATCACCAGCCACAACATTCTGGGCGGGCGTGCTGATGACCTGTGCCGGCAAGGCATCACCGACAGCAGTGTTTACCTGCAGCAGGCCTTAAGCGACCTGGCTCAGCAACACGGCCGCCTGCTGCATCTGTCTGTTTGCGTGGAGGCGGCCCGGCCCCGGCTCAAAGGACATATCGAAGCTATCAGGACCCGCCTGGCCCAGTTGACCGGCCTGCCTGGCCCGCGCATCGGCATCACCGCCACCAGCGGTGAAGGGTTGACGGCGTTTGGCCGTGGCGAAGGCATTCAGGTCTTTTGCCAGGTCAGCGTCCAGCTTCCGGCCCGTTAGTCAGCGGCACCTGCTTCCAGCAGGGCCCTGGCAAGGACCAGGTCTTCCGGTGTGGTCAATTTGAGGTTGGCATACGAACCCATCACGACATGCGTCGGCTGGCCGGCCCATGCCAGGACCGACAGGTCATCGGTGGCCTGAAGCCGGGCCTGGTGGGCCTGCTGGTAGGCTTGCCAGAGCAGGTGCCAGTGGGCTCCCTGGGGTGTTTGCATCAGCCACAGGCCTGAGCGGTCAGGGGTGTCCAGAACCCGGCCCTGGCTGTCAACGCGTTTAACGGTGTCCTTGGCAGGCACTGCCGCACCACAGGCACCCAGGCTTTCAACACCTGCGATCACCCGGTCGATGACCGCCCCTGTGACCAGGCAACGGGCCGCGTCATGCACCAGAACAGGGCTTTCGGCCGGAGGCTGGACGTGGTCTTGCAAAGCTTCAAGGCCCAGGTGGACGGAAGCTTGCCGGGACGCGCCGCCAGGCACAACGGCCAGGCAGCGGGTCAAGCCCTGGTTTTGCAAAAGGGTTTGCATGGCCGAACACTCTTCAGCAGCGGCTACGACCACCCAGCCAGCCACCCGCTTGTGCTGCTGAAAAACCCGGGCGGTCCGGACCACAACGGGCAGGCCCTCCAGAGGCCAGAAGACCTTGTTGTGTGTGAGGCCCATGCGCCGGCCGGCTCCGGCGGCGGCCAAAACGGCATAAACCGGCAAATCACTGGTGCGGGTCATGTCACGTTCCCTCATCAAACAAAATATCCACCATCTCCCCGATATGGTCCACAAAAAACAAGTTGACGCCATCAAAGCTGCGGTGGGCAGACAGCGCCTTGCGGCAACTGCCAGGCAGAATAAACGAGCCAAATCCCTGGCGCATGGCTTCTTGAACCCGGCGTTCAGCCTGGGAGACCGAGCGGATCTCACCGGTCAAGCCGACTTCACCGAAGGCCAGGGTCTGGTGGCCGACCGGCTTGTTTCGGGCGCTGGACACCAGGGCGGCAACAATGGCCAGATCGACAGCGGGTTCATTGATTCTCAGGCCGCCAATGACGTTGACGTAGCTGTCCATTTGTCCCAGCCCCATCTTCAAGTGCTTGTCCAGGACCGCCAGCAGCATGGCCACCCGGTTTCGGTCAAGCCCCTGGGTCATCCGCTGTGGGGACCCGTAGACGGTGTCTTGCAAGAGGGCCTGGATTTCAATCAAGAGAGGCCGGGTTCCTTCCATACAGCAGGTGATCGCTGAACCGGGCACCTGAACGGGGCGGCCTTGCAACATGGCCATGGAGGCATCCTGAACCTCAAGCAGCCCTTTTTCGGTCATTTCAAACAGGCCCAGTTCATCGGTGGCGCCAAAGCGGTTCTTGACGGCCCGCAGCATGCGGTAGGCCTGCTGGTGCTCGCCTTCAAAATAAAGCACCGTATCCACCATGTGCTCCAGGACACGGGGACCGGCCAGGGCTCCCTCCTTGGTGACATGGCCGACCAGAACCACAACGGTGTTCAAGGCCTTGGCCAGGCGCAAGAGGCCGGCAGTTGCTTCCCGGATTTGGGAAACGCTTCCCGGCGCGGAGGACAGGCTGTCCACATAAACCGTTTGGATGGAGTCAATCACAGCCAGGTCTGGCTGGTGGCTGGCCAGGACCTGGGCAATGCTAGCGTAGTCTGTTTCAGCCAGAAGCTGCAGGGGCTTGTGGGCACAGCCCAGGCGCTGGGCACGCAGGCGGATCTGGCCGGGAGATTCTTCACCGGTGACATAAAGCAGCTGCCGGGTGTCGCTCATGGCGGACAGGCACTGCAAGAGCAGGGTCGATTTGCCGATACCGGGGTCGCCGCCGATCAACACCAGCGAGCCAGGGACAAAGCCGCCGCCCAAAACCCGGTCCAATTCGGCAAAGCCGGAAGACATGCGGGTTTGTTCCGTTCCGCTGACTTCAGAAAGGCTGAGCAGGGTCTGGTCCCTTTCCCGGTCGTCGGGGAGCCATTGCCGGCTGTGCCGGCCTGGTTTGTGTTCGGTCACCCGTTCTTCAAC
>CAYXIM010000083.1:5520-6356 GCA_964465385.1 uncultured Oscillospiraceae bacterium | reverse complement strand
ACACTGATTCAAGAAGGAGCAGACCGCAATTTGTGGTATGACAATGCGGATCGAACCTTGTATTTTGACATTCCTAATGCCCAAAAAGCTTACCGGATAACCTATCTGACAGATGTTACAAAGACTATGAACAAGGAAGTTAAAAATACGGTGACCTTGTTGCGAGAGGATGAGGACTCTCTTGACACAAACGCACCTTTTCAAGTTCAGGCATCTCACGGCAACGCTACCATGCAAAGAACCGGTTGGATTGAGTTGCATAAGAAAAGCTATCAGGGGACACCACTCTCAGGAGCGACGTTTGTCCTCTATGCAAAAGACGAGGATACCATTATCCGCGAAGCGACAACAGATGAGAACGGCACCCTGCGAATGATGGCACTGCCGTTGGGAGAATACCGCTTAATCGAAAAGACTCCGCCAGCAGGTTACCTGAAAGATGAGACCGTTCATCTGGTAATTGTTGAAGAAATTTATGTTGAAGAAATTGATAAAAATGTTATTCGCGCACGTATTGATGGCAGAACAGGCGAAAGCCCCCACGTTGTTGATGTGGTCAACTTTAAAGAAGATGATCCTGTCGGGCAACTGAGCCTTCGAAAAGAGGTTGAAGGGACTGCTGCTGAAACGGGAAAAACATTTGAATTTACCATCACACTGACAGGAGTTCCGGAAGATTCGGAATATGTTTATACAGGCGATGGCGTGCCGACCGGCGTGATCACAAATGGCTCGGGGAAAGTCTATTTACAAGGCGGGCAGAGCATCACCATCGTTGGTCTGCCTGATGGTGCAGGGTATATAATCGAAGAAGCCAAACACCATTTAGGCGAAGG
>CAYXIM010000083.1:0-5510 GCA_964465385.1 uncultured Oscillospiraceae bacterium | reverse complement strand
GAACTCAAGCATCGGAGCTGAGGGCACCATTGTCAAACAGGAAACACAATCGGCTGTTTTTACCAACACAAGAAATAAACCCGGCGAATTGATAATCTCTAAAACAGTGGTCGGAGAATCGATTGATGAAGACAAAGTTTTTGAATTCCAAATTAACCTGCAAACAGCGGTTACGCCACCTCATGAGGGCGGATTCGAATATCTTTTAAATGACACTTTTGCTGGATACGTGAACGATGGCGGCATCATTGCGCTTAAGCATGGTGAGCATGCGACCATTGTTGGCCTCCCAGAAGGAACACAATACTCTATTGGCGAATCAGATTATTCAAGCGAAGGATATATCAGCACGGGATCAAATACAACGGGAGAGATCGTAACAGAAGATAGTGCTCAGGTAGACTTTGTCAATCAGGCACCTGGTAGCCTTACCGTCCGCAAGACGGTTGATGGGAATGGTGGCGACGAAGACAAGCCGTTTACTTTTCAGGTGACCTTGACCCATCCAGCAGGAGTTGCTGGACCTTCAGAATACACCTTCATCGGTGAGGGCGTGCCGGATGGCACAATAGCCAGCGGAGAACCCTTTATCTTTACCCTCATGCACGGCCAGAGCCTCACGTTGGTGGGCATACCGGCTGAAACCAGCTATGAGGTGGAAGAACTGGATGCCGATACCGATGGTTATATCACCACGGCTGAAGGAGAAGAAGGAACCGTTGATGCCGGCAAAGCTCACACGGCATCTTTCACCAACAGCCGAAACGTGGGCCAGTTGACCATCAAGAAAATCGTGGATGGCAACGACGGAGACAAGGACCAGGTCTTTAGCTTCCTGGTCACCATCGGTGAAGCAGGCGACAGCTACGCTTACATCGGAGACGGTGTGGAAGACGGAACTCTTTCGGGCGGTGGAGACACCATCGAACTCAAGCACGGCCAGCGTATCACCCTGGAGGGTTTGCTAGAAGGAACGGCCTACACGGTCGAAGAAGTGGAAGCCGATCAGGACGGATACGTGACCTCTGTGGACAGTGCTTCCGGGCGCATCGTGCGCGATACCGAACACCTGGCTCTCTTCACCAACAGCCGAAACATCGGCCAGCTGACCCTGAAAAAGACGGTTGAAGGCAATGCGGCGGACAAAGACAAGGCCTTCTCCTTTGTCGTCACCTTGACACAAAACGGTGAAGAAGATCCCACGGTCTACCAGTATGTGGGCACAGGCGTAGAAGATGGCAGCCTCAAGAGCGGTGAAGTCATCGCACTTAAGCACGGCCAGCGCATCACCATCCAGCGCCTGCTGGAAGGCACAAGCTATACGGTCGTTGAAATCGAAGCCAACCAGGACGGCTATATCACGACAGCAGTCGATGCAACCGGTCAGATCAAGCGCGAAACCAACCACCTGGCCTCCTTTACCAACGCCAGGTATCAGGGCGATTTGACCATCAGCAAGACCGTTGATGGCATCGCAGGCGATCAAGACCGGGCCTTCGCCTTTGTTGTGACCTTGAAGCAAGGCGGCAAAGAAGATACCCGCAGCTATGCTTACACGGGCCAGGGCCTGGCGGGTGGCAGCCTCAAGAGTGGTGACACCATCACGCTTAAACACGGCCAGGGCATCACCATCAGCGGCCTGCCTCTGGGCACCGACTACACCGTCACTGAAGAAACACTCGTGGTATTTGACGTGACGGCCCAAGGGGCAACAGGCCAGGTTACCGTGGACAAGCTCTCGCACACTGCCAGCTTCATCAACACCCGAAACGATGTGGGTGACGCAGACATCGATGTCCCCAAAACGGGAGAAGGTGACGATCTGGCCAGGAAAGTGCTTGCCCTTGTGACCTTCTCGCTCATGGCCATCTTTATCAGCATCAAGCTTTACTTCAAACGGGCCGAACAAGAGGAACTGGGATAGGCATCCCCTAACCTGATCTCATTGACCTGAAATGAAACCGGTCCGGGTGGCACAACGTGCACCCGGACCGGTTCTTCAAATGGGCTTGGAGGTTTCTTTTAAAATCAGGGTTGCGCCTGGGCTGCCTCAAAGAAAGCGTCAATGTTTGCCAACGGCGCATGGGGCGGGATGTCACAACCAGAAGAAAGGACGAAGTTGGGGTGTTCGCGCATAGCCTGAACCAGTTGTTCGGTCACCTGGCGAATGGAAGCTGGTGTGCCCTGGGCGATCTGTGTCGCCGGATCGATGTTGCCCATGACCAAGAGGTCGTGTGGAATTGCCTTGATCAAGGCCGGCAGGTCTGCCGCATTACCAAAATGGAAGGCCCGGGCACCGGTTGCCAGCAGATCCGGCAAGAGCGGCGCCACCTGGCCACAGTTGTGGTAAACCACCAGAAAATCATCGCTTTGGACCGCTTGGATGATCCGCGTGACATAGGGGGCGGAAAACAATCGGTTCCAGTCCGGCGACAAGAGGCCGGCGGCTGGCTCGGCCATAACGATGCCTTTGGCACCCACCCGACGGAAGGCCTGAATGTAGTCGATTAAAAAGGTGGAGACCTTATCCAGCAAAGCCTGGACCAGGTCCGGGTCGTCCATGGCGGCGTACATGATCTCTGTCAGGTCCATGAGACGGCCGGCCAGGGAAAAAGGCCCGATGACACCCGCAAAGACAGGCCGATCTGTGATCTGCTGAACAGCCAGACGAATGGCCTCAACCGTGGCACCGGTGCGGCCGGCCCCCACAGGTGGAATGGCCAGGCTGTCCACGTCTGCTTGTGTCTCGATCAGGCGACCCGTGATGTTGGGCACCTCATCTTCTGAAAACAGAGCCTGGGCACCAAAGGCTTCGGCCTCGACTGATAAATCCATGTTGCTGACTGTAGCCAATGTCTGGTAGCGGTCGGCGATGGCTTTCAGGCAGGCAGCCTGGGCTTTTGCATCCTGAACCACGTCTCGAACGCTGGCACCGGTCAGTTGGATGCCTGGAAAAGATAAAATAGGCATGGGTTTTTTGGTCGGATCCTGGATCACGGCTTCTTGCCATTGTTTCATAGACAGGCTCATGGGCCACCTCTTTTCTTATGTCTCCTGTTAATCATAAAGAAGAGGTGCGGCGCCCTTCTATCAAAAATTTGTGATCATTGGCAGTCTTTATACCTTTCCTGTTCGGCAGGAGACCAAAACAAGGCCTCTGAAGCGATCTTGAAGCAGATATGCTATGATCAAATCAACGCTCAGGGGGGTGAAGGCATGGAACTGGAACCCAAGGCCGTGGACCTGATCCACACCATCCGGCAACACATCGCCCGGGTCTTCATTGGAAAAGAAGACGTGATTGACCAGGTGCTCATCGCCATGGTCAGCCGTGGGCATGTCCTGATCGAAGATGTGCCGGGCCTGGGTAAAACCACCCTGGTCAAAGCCCTGGCCAAAAGCGTGGCTTGCCGTTTCAGCCGCATTCAATTCACCCCTGATGTGCTGCCTTCTGACGTCACCGGCTACACCATCATCAATCAGAAAACAGGTCAGGCGCAAGTCATCCCAGGTGCCGTCATGGCCCAGATTGTGCTGGCCGACGAAATCAACCGGACGGGTCCCAAAACCCAGTCCAGCTTGCTGGAGGTCATGCAGGAGGGGCAGGTCACCATTGATGGCCACACCTATCCGGTCCCCCAGCCATTCTTTGTTCTGGCCACCCAGAACCCGGTCGGCTCTGTCGGGACCTATCCGCTGCCGGAATCACAGCTGGACCGCTTTTTAATCAACCTGTCCATCGGCTACCCCCAGGCAGCGGATGAAAGCAAGATTCTCAAGGATCGCCTGGGGTCGGACCCCCTGGTGGATCTGGAACCGGTGGCTTCAGCAGATGATGTGTGCTGGCTGCAAAGCCTTCATGACCAGGTGACCTGTTCCGAAGCGGTGCGAGGCTACATCGTATCCTTGGCATCCAAAACCAGAAACCATGATCAAGTGGCCCTGGGTATCAGCCCCAGGGGATCTTTGGCCCTGATGCGGGCAGCTATGGGGCGGGCCATGCTGAATGGCCGCACCTACACCTTGCCAGATGACGTCAAAGCCATGGTCCAGCCTGTTTTCGCACACCGCCTGATCCTGACCGATCGACACCGGATCGATCCCGGTCAGGTTCACACCCTTCTGGCTGACCTGCTGCGCTCCACCGCCGTTCCCAAAGGACCATGAAAGCCATCCGCCTTCTCTTTTACGGATCGCTGCTCGTCTGCCTGCTGCTGGGGCTTTTGACGGGACAGCGCGTCTTCCACCTGCTGTTTCTTTCCGGCTTCCTTCTGTTTGTGGCCGTTTTAGGCTTGAACCTCTATACCTTTGCGACCTTCAAATACACACAGGAGCTGACCCACACGGTGTGTGAGACGACAGACCAGCCCCAGCTCCATCTGACGCTGTTTAATGAAAACCGTTTTCCCCTGTCTGTTCTGGTTATTCGGGTGGCCCTTGCCTCTGCCCGAAAACCGCTTGCCTTGACCTTCAGCCTGGAACCCCATGCTTCAAAAGCCTTCCAGATCAGCGTGGACGTGCCCTTTTGCGGCCGCTTCCCTGTTGGCATGACCACCCTGGTGGTAACGGATGTCTTCGGCCTGTTGCCCATGGCTTTCAGCATGCACCATCTGGCCTACTACAAGATGAAAGAACTGGTCGTGCTACCGACAGCCTACCCCCTTGAAGGCCTTAGCCAAGACCGGGAGAGCAGGTCTTCTTCAGGGCAGGCAGCGCAGCGCCTGATCGACCAGGGAGATGGTTACGCCCAACTTCGGGACTACCGGGCAGGGGATCCAAGCAAGCGCATCCATTGGAAAAAATCAGCCCAGCACCAGGCGCTGCTGGTCAAACAAGAAGACCTGCCCGAACGCGAGACAGCAAACATTTGGCTTGACACGGCCCACCTGACCGGATCAAAAGAGGAACGCCTGGCCCAAAGGCACACCCTGTGTGAGGCGGTTGCAACCTTTGTCCGCCATATGCTGGAACGCCACAGGCTTGTCCGCATCCGCCTTATCGGAACGGCACAAGCGGACCTGCATTATGAGACGGTGGCTGACGTAGACCACTTTCGTCTGCACCTGGCCACCCAGGCCTTTGAAGCAGATTCGGGCGCCCTGCTGCAGGATCTGGTTGCAAGAGACCGCTTGCACACCTTGACCCTTTTTACCGCACAAAACATGGACCAACTGACACCGCTTCTGGATGGAGACGATCTCTTGCAGCTGGTTTTGGTCGGACAGGACCCCCTGTTGAGCCCTGTCCAGACCCTGATCATCCCAACTGGCGGCGATGTCGCAGCAGCCTTCACAGCTGGAGACCTGCCATGAAGCGCAAGCGCCTGATCATGGATGCATGTTTGTCCGCTTGCCTGAGCCTGTCGCTTCTGATGACCGTTTATGCGTTCACAGGTGCCGAGCTGCCTGCCATCTGGCAGCTTATGTGGCAGGTACTCTGGACCAGCACGGCGGTGGTCCTGATCACCCGAAAAAAAGAACTGGCAGCAGCCCTGGCCGGCCTGGTCTTCC
>CAYXIM010000082.1:0-6926 GCA_964465385.1 uncultured Oscillospiraceae bacterium | reverse complement strand
TCTTATGTCTGTCTGGTTTCAGCATAAGGTGTTTCTTTTATTCTGTAAAGGCTCCGCATTTTTAAAAAGCCACCAGCTCCTGAACTAAGCCGACTTATGGACCGGAAAAGGAAGTTTGAGCGCTTGACAGATGCACAATATATATGCTAATTTTTGATTAGCCTATACCACATATTGTGCTTTGGAGATGCTTATGAAACACCATTCCCTGATCGTGCAAAGCCCCAAACAAATCGTCAAACGTGACGGCAGCCTGGTTCCCTTCGACTATTTTAAAATCCGGCAAGCCATTGCCAAAGCCAACGCCACCGTACCCAGTGAAACCCTGTCAGATGACCAGCTGGATCGCTTAACGGCGGCGGTGGTCGGGGCCCTGGATGTCACCCGCAACCCCGGCGTGGAAGACATCCAGGACATCGTGGAATTGACCTTGATGGAAAACGGCATTTCTCTGACGGCCAAAGCCTATATCCTCTACCGTTCAGAACATGCCAAAAAACGGGATAAAAAGAATGCCCTCATGGAGACCTTCAAAAAATTGTCTTATGCAGATGCATCTTCCGTTGATATGAAGCGGGAAAACGCCAACGTGGACGGCAACACCGCCATGGGCATGATGCTCAAATATGGCTCGGAATCATCCAAGTCCTTCGTTGACTACAGTGTCTTGCCCGATGACATGGTCACTGCCCATGCCCAGGGAGACATCCACATCCATGATAAAGATTTCTACCTGTTGACCCAAACCTGCTGCCAATTGGACCTGGACAAGCTCTTCAGCGGCGGTTTTTCGACCGGCCATGGCTTTTTGCGTGAGCCGCAAAGCATTGAAAGCTATGCGGCCCTGGCCTGCATCGCCTTACAGGCCAACCAAAATGAAATGCATGGCGGCCAGGCCATCCCCAACTTTGAAAACGCCATGGCCCGGGGGGTCCACAAAACCTGCCACAAACACCTGAAAGACTTGACCGAAGAGCAAGCGCTTCTGGACGTTAAAAACCCGCTGACCGATGCTGAAAAACAGGCTCTGCTTGCCCTGGACTATGATGACCTGACCGACCTGTTGGCCGAGCCAGACGCAAGCTCGCCTCAGTTGCTTGCTCTCATGCGCCTGGCTCAACAACGTGTGGTCCGTTCCACCTACCAAGCCATGCAGTCATTGATCCATAACCTGAACACCATGAACTCACGGGCCGGTGCCCAGGTGCCCTTTTCTTCCATTAACTACGGCACCGGGATCACACCGGCAGCCCGCCTGGTCATCCAGCAGGTGCTCCAGGCAACCGGGGACGGCTTAGGCAATGGCGAAACACCCATCTTCCCGGTCCAGATTTTCAAGGTCAAAGAAGGTGTCAACAGCGATCCAGCCGACCCCAACTATGACCTCTTCCAGCAAGCCATCCGGGTGTCCGCCAAACGCCTGTTTCCAAATTTCAGCTTTCTGGATGCCCCCTTCAACCTGCAATACTACCGGCCAGGAGACGACAACACCGAAGTAGCTTACATGGGCTGCCGCACTCGGGTCATGGGTAACCTCTATGATCCCAATCAGCAGGTGACCAAGGGCCGGGGGAACCTGAGCTTTTCGTCCATCAACCTGCCTCGCCTGGGCATTGAAGCACGTGGGTCTATCGATCGCTTTTATGACCTGCTGGATAAAAAGATGGATCTGATCTTTCGTCAACTGCGGCACCGCTTTGAAATCCAGAAACGAAAACGCATCTACAACTACCCCTTCCTCATGGGTCAGGGTATCTGGATCGAGTCGGAAACCTTGGGCAAAGAAGAAGAATTGGAGCGGGTTTTGCGACACGGCACCCTGTCCGTGGGCTTCATCGGCCTGGCGGAAACCTTGGTTGCCCTGACCGGTAAACATCATGGGGAAAGCCCGGCCAGCCAGCAGCTGGGCCTTGAGATCGTCCGCCACATGCGCACGCGTTGTGACGCCCGGGCTCAAGACGAGCAGCTTAACTACACCCTGCTGGCCACACCCGCAGAGGGCCTGTCCGGCCGCTTTGTGGCCATCGACCAGGCGCGTTACGGCCTCATGGCCGGCATCACCAGCCGCAGCTTTTACACCAATTCCTTCCACCTGCCCATTGATTTTAAAATCAGCGCCCGTAAGAAAATAGAGCTGGAAGCTCCCTACCACGCCCTGACCAATGCCGGCCACATCACCTACATCGAGCTGGATGGTGACCCCAGCCTGAACTTGTCCGTTTTTGAAGCCATTATTTTAGACATGAAACAAGCCGGCATCGGTTACGGCGCGATCAACCACCCCTTGGACCGGGATCCGGCTTGTGGTTACACCGGCGTCATCGCCACCAGCTGCCCACGTTGTGGGCGAAAAGAGAGCGCCCAGGAGCCTTTCGAGCGCATCCGGCGCATCACCGGCTACCTGGTTGGCACCCTGGACCGCTTTAACGATGCCAAAAAGGCTGAAGTGGCGGCGCGGGTCAAACATGCTTGACCATCGGCTACGCCGGGCCCGTGCCCTCAGCCAAAGCATCGACCGCCCACACCTGGCCGATGCCTTTTCAGACCAGGCCATCCGCCTGGCTTCTTTGGTGGATGAATCCATGGTTGATGGCCCCGGCATGCGCTTTGTCGTCTTTGTTCAGGGTTGTCCCCACCGCTGCCCAGGTTGCCACAACCCTGGCACCCACTTGCCCATCGGCGGCAAGCTCATGGAGCCCGCAGCCATCCTGGCCCGCTACGACCAGTATCCGGCCAACCGTGGCATCACCTTCTCCGGTGGCGAACCATTCGAGCAAGCAGGTCTCTTGCTGCCTCTGGCCCGAGCAGTCCAGGCACGCGGCGGTGACACCGTGACCTACACCGGTTATCGCTTGGAGGACTTGTTGCAAAAAGGCCAGGAAAACCCGGCTGTGGCTGCTTTGTTAGCAGCCAGCGATCTCTTGATCGACGGCCGCTTCGTCTTAAGCCAGCGCTGCCTGGATCAGCCCTTCGTGGGTAGCACAAACCAGCGCCTGATCGCACGCTCCCTTGCTGGCAACCGCCTTCTGCAGGACATCCCCCAGCCGCCGGGGCCAGCCAAAATCAGGCGCCTGGCATGGTCTGGCCCCTAACAGATAATCAGCCCAGCGCTTGCTCCCATTCCGCTTCTTTAAAGCCCACCAAAACGCCCCTTTCCCAGATCACAAGCGGGCGCTTGACCAGCATGCCGTCTGTGGCCAGAAGGGCCAGCTGCTCTTCTTCAGCCATGGTGCGTCTTTTTTGAGCCAGCCCCAAGCCTCGGTAGGCCAGGCCACTGGTGTTGAAAAAGCGACTCAGCGGCAAGCCGCTTTGTTGATGCCAGCTCCGCAACTGGTCCAGGCTGGGCCTGTCGTTTTTGATGTTTCGTTCTTGATAACGGATGCCCCGGGCATCCAGCCATTTTTTAGCCTTTTGACAGGTCGTGCATGTGGGATAACAAAACAGGATCATTCATCGCACCTCCACAGGTTAGCGGCGGCATCAGGGCAAAAAAACAGGCGGGCCTTGGCCCGCCTGTCAGCCGATGGGTCAATAACCCGCCAGTTCGTTAATTTGAATGGGTGCTGCAATGGCTTCTGTGACATAGGCTTTTGTTGGCCACAGCTGCATAACTGAAGAAGGCACCAATGGGGTGACCGGTCCATAAAGAACCAGACGGGACATCATTCTCTGCCAGGCCGAGTTGGTGCCACCGGTGGTGATCCCGTGGCGCTGGATGCGGTTTCTGGCATTCTTGATATCCCTGGGGCCTACCGTAAAAGCTTTGGGTGGTACATTGGCGATATCACCGCTCTGGCCAAAGACCCCGTGCAAGGAGTTCTGAATAATGGTCAGTGGGTGCAAAGTGACCAGGCGTGATCCCATCTCGATGAATTCATCTACACTGTCCGTGGCAAATTCCGGGGTCTGGGGATCGACAAAAGCCACGTGACCGGCCCAACCTGGACCACCATAGGTCACATCAGCGCCGCCATTGCCAATGTCTTCAATCAGCTTGGTGTAGTCAGCTGCGTTTTCATTGGTGGGGTAGTGGACGTTTTCCATGGGCATACGCAACGATTCGTCGATTTGGTTAACCAGGTATTTGAGGAAAGAATAGTTGAAACCGGACCGGTAGGTGATGGGTGCAATGTTGCCATCTTCATCCGCCCACTCGTCCATGGAGAAAATGTGCACGTTGCGGCAGTTGATCTGATAGGTGTTGACCAGTTCGGCAACCTGCATGTAGCCAGCCGGATCCGGGTTGGGGATGATCATGACCACGGTTTTGTCCTGATCATCGGATTCTTTCATACGCATGACCATGTCGGTGATGACAATCCCGCTGTAGTTGGGAATGACTTTGATGACAAAGTCAGGGTTGGGGTGCTTTTCCATGTCTTCCCGTTTGATGTTCCTGACGCGATCCAAGACATCTTTGTCTCTGAAGGGGATCCAGGGAGCGGGGGAAAAGGTGAATTCATTCATAGGGGTACCTCGCTTTCAAACGTATGCTTACTGCTGCTTGAGACAACGTGTTGAGGCAACGGGAGCACAACAAGAAAAGCAGGCACGACATGTCCTGCTGCATGACCAGCGCAGCCAGCGCCCTTGATGTTTGTTTTGGGTTTTCCTCTTGCGCTCATCCAAGAATCCTGTCCGGGTCTTTCAAGACCGGCGGTGCATGTGTGGCTGAACCAGATCCCCCGCCCTGTTCCAGCGGTGGCAATCAGGAAACGGGCGGGGCATTGACAACAGCCGTGCATCGAGATGCTGGTTTTCACTGTCCGCCAAGGCCGTTTGATGCAGCCTGACGCCCCTGATTATAACGTATTCGGGGGCTGGAATCAAATGCAGGAGCAGGCTTTCAAGGGCTCTTGTGAGCTTTTTACGGCTGCGTGGCCACCTGTCAACGCAGCCCAAAACCTTGTCTTGCCTGCCGATGCTGTCAACAGGTACAATGGGGCAGGCTGCTTTTAATAAAGCCGTGGAGGGGTGTATGCTGACTGTTTTTTCCATCCTGCCCATCGCCGTAGCCCTGGGGCTTATGGTGCTGGCCAAGCTGCCAGCGTCCAGGGCCCTGCTGGTGGCTTTCTTGACAGCCCTTGTCAGCGCCCTGCTGGTCTGGAAGATGCCTGCACGTGCTGTGGCGGCCTTCAGCCTGCTGGGCCTGCTCAAGGCCCTGGATATTTTACTGATTGTCTTCGGTGCTCTTTTTTTACTGAACATGCTCAAGCAAACACAGTTGTTGCCAGTGCTCAACAGCAGCTTTTCGCGCTTGTCTGCCGATCACCGGGTCCAGGCCCTCTTGATTGCCTGGCTCTTCAGCGCCTTCATGGAAGGTGCGGCGGGTTTTGGCACCCCGGCTGCCCTGGCCGCCCCCCTTCTGGTCAGCATGGGCTTTCCACCACTGGCCGCCAGTCTGCTGGCCTTGGTGGGCAACACCACGCCCGTTCCGTTTGCCGCCGTCGGCATACCCACCTTGACCACCCTGACCACCCTGTCCGCGGACATCAGGGAACTGGGTGTGTCCGAAGCGGCCTTTGCCCGTGACCTGACGGCCATGGTTGCCCGTTTCATGGGCGTGGGCGGCCTTTTGATCCCCACAGCCATGATTTTTATCCTGACGGTTCTGTTCGGAAAGAAACGCCGCCTGCGCGCTTTTCTTGAGTTCATCCCCTTCTCACTTTTCTCTGGCCTGGCCCTGGTCCTGCCCTATTACCTGCTGGCACGCTTTCTGGGGCCTGAATTTCCGGCCATCGTAGGATCCTTGCTGGCTTTGATCCTGATTGTCGCCGCCATCAAGGGACGTTTTCTCTTGCCCACACACGTCTGGCGCCTGGATGAAAAGGCTGATCGCTCATATGGGCAAGAGCCCGATCAAGCAGATGATGCACCCGTCAGGCGTTGGGCGGCCTGGCTGCCCTATGTGGCCATCGCTCTCATCCTGCTGTTGACCCGGCTGCCCCAGCTGGGCCTGGGAGCCCTCTTAAAAAAAGTGGCCCTGGTCGTGCCCGGACTCTTGGGGGTATCGTCGGCGACCTACCGTTTTGAACCACTTTATAATGCGGGGCTCGTGCCCTTCATGCTGGTTGCCTGGCTGACCGGCCGGGTTCGAAAGCTGCCCAGGTCTGATCGCGCCGCCACGTTACGCGCAACCGCCAAGCAGATCAAGCCCATCGCCCTGGCCCTTTTCAGTGCGGTCGCCCTGGTGCACGTCATGATGCACTCCCATATCAACACGCCGGGCTATCCGGGCATGCTGACCCATATCGCCCGGCAACTGGCTGATCGGACCGGTGCTTTCTTTCCCCTCTTTTCGCCCCTGATTGGCATGCTGGGTTCTTTCATCTCAGGTTCGTGCACTGTCTCTTCCATCATGTTCAGCTCGTTGCAGTTTCAAACCGCGCTGATGCTGGGGTTGTCACCAGTGGCTGTTGTGGCGCTACAGGTGGCCGGGGGTGCCATCGGCAGCATGATCTGCATCAACAGCGTCATCGCTGTTGCCTCAACCACCGGCTTGTCAGGTCAAGAAGGTGCCCTCATCAAAAAGACCCTTCTGCCAGCCCTGCTCTATGCCGCAAGCGCTGTTGTGGTCAGCTGGTTCTGGCTCTGACCAACGGGGGTTAGACCAACTTTTCTTTATCAGGCGTGACCGCCTGTTGTTTTCGTGACAGGAAGGCTCGGCGCAGTGCGGTGGCTAAAAGAAGGATGAGGCCACAAGCCGCCAGTGAAAAAGCCAGCGGAAGCAAAAAGAAGCTTTCGTGTAAAACGCCATCCGCATCAAGGTATTCGGGGCTGACCGCTTTGATGCCGAGCAAAGCCAGGCCGGCAAGCATCAAAAGGCCGCTTGGCCAAAAACGGGTTCTCCACGGTCTCCTGGGCCGTCTTGTGCCAGCGTGCCCGGCTGCTGGTCGGTTGGTGCGTTGTGTCATCGGTTTCTCCTT
>CAYXIM010000081.1:0-7183 GCA_964465385.1 uncultured Oscillospiraceae bacterium | reverse complement strand
GTAAAGTCTGGGGCTTGCGTGTACCTTTTGTGCTGAACAATCCGTCCGCTTCTGGTATAATACGGGCTACGTGGGGGGATCTTATGAACCAATATCGCCTGTCTGTTGTGGTTCCTGCCTATAACGAAGAAGCCGTGCTGGATGTCTTTCATGAACGCCTGTTGGCCGTGCTGGACCAGCTGGCCTGCTCGTGGGAGCTCATTTACATCAACGACGGCAGCACCGATCAAACCCGGGCGCGCATCCAGGCCTTCTGCGCAGACAACCCACAGGTCAAAAGCATCCATTTTTCCAGAAACTTCGGCCACCAGGCAGCCATCACAGCCGGCATGGACCATGCCGGCGGAGATGCCGTGGTCATCATTGATGCCGATTTGCAGGATCCGCCGGAAGTCATCCCTCAGCTGGTCAGCCAATGGCAGGCCGGCTACGATGTCGTGTATGCCAGGCGGGCCAGCCGCCAGGGTGAAACCGCAGCCAAAAAAGGAAGCGCCCGCCTCTATTACCGCTTGCTCAACCGCCTGACCGATGTGGACATCCCCCTGGATGTGGGTGATTTCCGCTTGATCGACGCCCGGGTCAACCGGGCCCTGTCCGCCTTGCCCGAACACAACCGTTACATCCGCGGCCTCATCAGCTGGCTGGGTTTCAAGCAGACAGCAGTCACCTACGACCGGGCCGCCCGCCAGGCCGGACAAACCAAATACTCGCTTGGCAAAATGCTGCGTCTGGCAACCGATGGGCTGACGGCCTTTTCACTCAAACCCCTGCAGCTGGGCCTGCTCTTGGGCGCCATCCTGCTGCCGGCCAGTGTCCTGCTGGTGCTCTTTGTGGCCCTGGCCCCCCTCTTTGGCCTGGTCCTGGCACAAACACCTCTGCTTTTGATACTTGGTCTGTTCTTGTTTTTGTTCGGCCTCCTCTTTGCCCTGATCGGCCTGACCGGCCTGTATCTGGGACGGATCTTTGAGGAAGTGAAAAACCGGCCCTTGTATGTGGTCGACCAGAAAGATGCATCCTTAAAAACCAACGCCCGATACAGACACCTGTGATGTGCTTCATCCAAAGGAGGGATTGACATGTCATCTTCCAAGCGTTTTCGCCTTTTTGGTGTTGATCAGCTGTCCATCCGTGCCATTCTCATTGGCATGTTCGGCTCTTTGATCATCACCGCCAGCTCCATGTACGTGGCCCTGAAAATGAGCGCTTTGCCCTGGCCGACCATTTTCGTGGCGGTCTTGTCCATGGCCCTGCTCAAACTCTTGGGCAAAACCAACCTCAACGAAATCAACATCGCCCAGACCGGCATGTCGGCTGGGGCCATGATCGCAGGCGGCCTGGCCTTCACCTTGCCTGGTTTGTGGATCACCGGGGTCTACGCCCCCTTTGACGCCAGCAGCCAGACCTTGACTGAGTGGCTGATGCCCAAGCTGTGGCCGGTCCTGCTGGTCTCTTTGGCAGGCATGATTCTGGGGTCTTTGCTGTGTTGGCTGCTGCGGCCCCGCTTCATTGAGCAAGATCCCCTGCCCTACCCCATCGGCACGGCGGCCGCTGAAACCCTGGAGGCGGCCGATCAGGGCGGCCACCAGGGGGCCCTGATGTTCTCCACGCTGGGCGTTGCCGCCCTCTTCACCTTTTTGCGCGACAAGTGGCTGTTGATTCCCCAGACCATCAACGCCCGCCTCTTCCAGGTCGACGTGGGCCTATACCTGTCACCCATGGCCGTGGGTATTGGCTACATCATCGGCATCGGCTACACCGGCTGGTGGTTTGCAGGTGCCATGTTGTCACAGTTCATTATCCAGCGCCTGGGGGTTGCCTGGGGTGCTTTTGCGGATCAGGCGGCCGCAGTCTCGTTTAACACAACCGCAGCCATTGGCCTCATGGTCGGCAGCGGGGCCGGCATCCTGCTGCATTACGGCCAGGCCTTGATCAAAGGCCGGCGCCGCAAAAAAGACCTGGCGGCTGACCAACAAAGCCCGACCGGGGTCCCGTCCCGCTGGCGCACGGGCTTGATCATGCTTTTGGCGGTGGGCCTGGCTTTCGTGCTGACCGTCCTGGCCGGCCTGGGGCCGCTGGTATCCGTCCTGATCTTGATCGGCGTCCTGGTTGCCACCGGCATGTCCGCCACCATCACCGGTCAGACAGGCATCAACCCCATGGAATTGTTTGCCATCATCGTCTTGCTGGCCATCCGTCTGTTCGTCCCCGTCAACACGGCCTCTGCCTTCCTGGTGGCGGCTGTCGTCGCCGTGGCCTGTGGCTATGCCGGTGACCTGATGAACGACTACAAGGCCGGTTCGCTCCTCAAAAGCAACGCCACGGCCCAACTGGTCTCTCAGGTTTTTGGTGGCCTGATCGGATCGGTCGTTGCCACCTTGGCCCTCTTTGCCATTGTTTACCAGTATGGCGGCCAGTTCGGCCAGGGAACCGACCTGCCGGCCGCCCAGGCCCTGAGCGTCAGCGCCATGGTCAGCGGCATCGGAGACCCCTTCGTCTTCCTGGTGGCCGCCCTGATCGGCTGTCTGCTTTACGTGAAAAAAGTGCCGGCCATGATCATCGGCATCGGCATGCTCTTGTCCTGGCATATGGCCGCAGCCATCTTGCTGGGCGGCCTGGTCCGGACACTGGTGGAACGGGTTTGGTCGGATCAAAACAAGGCAGCCACCCGTGGCAACATCGTTGCCGCCGGTTTGCTGGGTGGTGAAGGCATCACGGGCGTTATTTTGGCCTTGATCGCCCTCTTCAGTCGAGCTTAAACGGATGTGGCAGCAGCTGGTCCAGGGTCAGGCGCATAACAGCCCCTGCTGGACCGGCTGCCAAGAGAACAAAATCTTCCGCGGCAAATTCACCAAGCACCTGCCGACAGATGCCGCAGGGCATACACAGCGGTGCCTGGTCACAAACCAGGGCCAGGCGCTTGATGCGGCCGGCTCCTTCTGACACCGCCTTGAAAAGAGCGGTGCGTTCGGCGCAAACCGATGCGCCATACGAGGCATTTTCAATGTTGCAACCTGTGAATGTACGGTTTTGATCATCCACCACAGCCGCACCCACCCGAAAGCGCGAGTAGGGCACGTAGGCCCTGCGGGCTGCCCGGCGTGCAGCCTCGATCAGCTCCTGGTCGCTGGGCGGTGCTTGCAGCCTGACCCCTTCTGTCACACCCATCACCCCTTGTCTTCAGCACAGGGCTGAGCCGACGCGGCCAGCTCCCCCTTGCGGTAGGCTGCCAGTACCGACGCTACCGTTCCCTCAAGGCCAGTCAACACCTGCATGCCGTGTTCTTGAAAAAGTTCAATGGCACTGCTGCCCATGCCACCGGCCAGGATCACATCAATGCCCTGTTCATGTAAAAAAACGGGCAAAAAACCGGGCTTGTGGCCGGGGTTTTCGATCCAGGTTTCATCCAGGATCTTGTCTCCCGCCAGCCGGGCGGTGGCAAAGCCGTCGCAATGACCAAAATGTGGGGCCACCCGCCCGTCTTTGACTGCAATGGCCACCCGCTCGACGCTTGCCGATGCCTGCTGTGGCCCGGCCAGGGCTTGCAGGGCTGCCAGGGCCTCCGGCAAATAGGCGGTGTGGACGCGTTCAATCTCTCCCTGATCGGCCAGAGCTGCCAGGTTGGGGTCCATGGGTATATGCCCCAGATAGGGCAGCCCGGCCTGCCGGGCGGCAGTTTCGGTCTTGCTTTCACCGAAGATTGAAAAGGTCTCCTGGCAATGCGGACAGACGGCATGGCTCATGTTTTCAACCAGGCCCAGAATGGGGATACCCATCATTTGCGCCATATGAATGGCTTTTTGCACAATCATGGCAACCAGGTCCTGGGGTGAGGTGACGATGATGATGCCATCAAGGGGCAGGGATTGGAAAACCGTCAGCGGGATGTCACCGGTTCCAGGCGGCATGTCGATCAAGAGGAAATCCAGTTGCCCCCAAATGACCTCGCTCCAGAACTGCTTGACCGTGTTGGCCAGGATGGGACCGCGCCAGATAACGGGGGCTTTTGGGTCTTCTAAAAGCAAGTTGATGGACATCAGCTGGATGCCACTGTGTGTCTTGACCGGGTATAGGCCGTCCTGGCTGGCGTTTGGCTTGAACGCTTCCGCGCCAAACAGCTTGGGGATGGACGGTCCGGTCACGTCCGCATCCAGCACACCCACCTGGTAATGGCCGGTTCGCTGCAGGTAGGTGGCCAGCAGGGCTGTGACCATGGATTTACCGACGCCCCCCTTGCCGCTGAGCACCGCAAGGGTGTGCTTGATCTGGTTGAGCGGGTGGTCTTTCGCCCGCATGTCCTCTTGTGTTGTTGCCATGTCCTTAGACCTCTTTTCTGCTTGTTTGGGGCCACAGGCCCGTTTAGACTGCCAGGATCTGCCGCAGCTGCTGCCACAGGTCCCGGATGGGTTGGGTGACCGACTTAATACCGGCGTCGACAGGGGTTTGACCCTGCTTGAGGGCCTTGACAACGGCCGGATCAAAGGGAATGCGCGCCAGAACCGGGATCTGCTCCTGGGCGCACCAGGCCTCGATGGCCTCCGTCATGGCCGGGTTAAGATCCCATTTGTTGATGCACACAAAGCCTGGAACCTGAAAATGGCGGGCCACGGCCAGGACGCGCTTGAGGTCGTGCAGGCCGGACTGGGTGGCTTCTGCCACAGCCAGCACGGCATCCGTGCCTGTGATGGAGGCGATGACCACGCAGCCGATGCCCGGTGAACCGTCAATGAGGGTCAAGGGTTCACCCTGATCGGTGGTGGCGCTGAGCTTGCGCACCTGGGTCACCAGCTTACCAGATCCTTCAGCCCCAATTTCAAGCCGGGCATAGGCCAGGGGTCCCAGGGGGGTGCTGGCCCGATGGGTCTGTCCGGTTATGACGGGTTCGATGCGCACCGCCGCGGTCGGGCACAAAACCGTACAGGCGGCACAGCCTTCACAGGCAAGCGGGTCCACCACATAGCCTTCGCTGATGGCATCAAAGCGGCAAACCTGGCGGCACACGCCACAGGCCGTGCAGCGCGCCAGATCGATCCGGGCCACCGAGGCCCCCTTGTACTCTTCGGTCTGCAAGAGGGTGTGGGGCAAAAGCAGGTGCAAGTTGGCTGTCTCGACATCACAGTCGGCCAACCGCTTGTCGGGGATCAACTGGGCCAGGCTGGCGGCCAGGGTGCTTTTGCCGGTGCCGCCCTTGCCGCTGACAATCACAAGCTGTTTCATGGCGCCACCACCCCTGTCTGTTCCAAACCAGCCTCCAACACCAGCTGACGACTCAAGGCCTGAAAAGCCTGATGCCAATGCGGATCGGCATCAACCGGCAGCTGACCCTGGGCATAGGCGACAGCCAAATCCCGGCTGAAAGGCACGGTCAGCAGCACCGGCAGCCCATGGTCCTGGCAAAAGGCAAGCACATCAGTCACGTCGTCATCGGCCTTGTTGATGACGACACCGGCAGGCAGGCCCAGCCGGCTGACCAGCTCAACGGCAACCGCCAGGTCGTGCAGGCCAAACGGTGTCGGTTCAGTCACCAGCAGGGCATAATGGCAGCCAGACAGGACCTCGACGACCGCACAGCCAGCTCCCGGCGGGCAATCCAGAAAGGCCACCCGGTCTGCTGACACCCGCTTCATGAGGGCTGCAATGATCGGAACACCGGAAGGTTCACCGATGTTGAGGGTCCCTTCAAGGAAGCCCAGGTCCGGTGTGCTGCCCAGGGTCCCGATGGTGCGGTCCACCTCCGTGATGGCTGCGGGCTGGCAAACCAGGCGGCAGGCACCGCAGTGATGACACAGTTCAGGAAAAAGAAGCACCTTGCCTTTGACCACGGCAAGGGCATGAAATTGGCAGATGGCCGCGCAAGCACCACAACCGGTGCAGGCCGCTTGGTCCACCTGGGGAACCGGCACCCGGACCGGACGTTGTTGGAGCCCTTGTGGTTTGAGAAACAAGCGCCCGTTGGGTTCTTCCACATCACAATCGACATACTGGCAGCCCGGGGTCACACGGGCCAAACTGGCCGCAATTGTCGTTTTTCCGGTGCCACCCTTGCCGCTGAGAATCGCAATCTTCATGGCTGGCTCACTGGCCGGAATGAGGCGGCACAAAACGGCTCAGGTCCTCGAGTTGTCCAGCCTGGAAGAGATCCAGGTTTTTTTGGCCGCTGCCGGCAACGCCCTGAATCAAACGGATGCCTGCGGCTTGTAAAACAGACAGGGCATTTGGACCAACCTGGCCAGTGATCAAGGCGGCCACCTCCCGGTCAACCAGCCGCTGAGCTGCGGCTATACCGGCTCCGCCAGAAGGCGCCAGTGCCTCGTTGTCGATGACTTCCACCTGATGGCTTTGTGTATCGACGATCAACAGGGCAACCGCCCGGCCAAAGCGCTGGTCCAGATCGTCTTGCAGACTGGGACCCTGGCAGGTCAAGGCAATTTTCATCAAAGACACCCCTTTTCATTATTGGCATATGTTCACTTAACAGTGTATGCCTGAATTTTTCAGCTGTCAATAACATCAAAAAATAGAAAGTTATTGACATATGTTCATTATTTTTGATATGCTGACCATGCTACAGCATCCCAGTATGGGTAGAAGGGAAAGGAGGGTGTACTGTGCCAGGTGGCGATGGAACAGGTCCTTACGGCCGACGGCCGGGACGGGCGGGACGTGGCCCCGCAAGAAGGGGCGCATCGGGCAAGGCGGTTTGTATCTGTCCGTCTTGTGGTGCAACCCTGCCGCACCAAAGAGCGGTTCCTTGCTTCACCAAGTCCTGTCCCAACTGTGGTACCCACATGACGCGTGCGTGAGTGCGCAAACCGTATGAACACAAGACACAGAAAGGAGTTGAACACAATGCCAAGAGGAGATGGAACAGGTCCCATGGGTTATGGCCCCCTGTCCGGACGTGGCGCCGGTTATTGCGCCGGTTACCCTGCCCCCGGTTACATGCGCGGCTTCGGCATGCGCGGTGGCCGCGGACGCGGTTTTCGCCGCATGATGCCCGGCGCAGGCATGGGCATGGGTTACGGGCCGCGTTTTGGCGGCTACGGACCGGCTTATGCCGGCGATCCCAAAACGTTTTTAAAACAACAGGCCGACCTGCTCGAGGAAGAACTCAAACAGGTTCGACAGCAGCTGGAGCAGCTGGATGACGACGACGCCTGAGCATGCCCACCTGCTCAAAGACAAG
>CAYXIM010000080.1:0-8354 GCA_964465385.1 uncultured Oscillospiraceae bacterium | reverse complement strand
CTCTCTGTTCGTCAGGCAGTTTTATGTTACAATGTAGGACAGTTGACAGGAAAGCATGATGAACAACCATGGATGACAGCACTGATTACGACGAACAACGGGCACAGGCCCTGAAAACCAAAAACAGCCAGGCAGGTGCCCTTGTGTACCTGATGCTTAACTTCCTCCATTTCTCGGCCTTGGGCGCAGCCCGGCCGTATTTTTCTCTTTTGGCATCCGAAAACCAGGCCAGCATGATCGTGGTGGGTATCATCACGTCCCTTTACAGCATCGGCCAGGTGTTTTGGGCCATGCCCTTGGGCCGCCTGATTGACCGGATCGGTGCCAAGACACCCTTGATTTGGGGTTCTTGGGCCTTTCTCGCCGGGGTCAGCGGCCTCATGTTTGTCCACAACCTGTTCTTGATTGCCTTGTGCGTGATGCTGGTGGGTCTGTCCCACGTGGCGGTTTTATTAGGCAGTCAAAGTGTTATGACAGATATCCCTGCTGGGGCTGAACGAAGCCGTTTTGTCGGCCTATACACCTTTGCCAATTCCGCCGGTTCTTTTGTCGGCCCCCTCATGGGCGGCTACCTCAACGACCGCCTGGGCACCAGCCTGGCTTTTTCAGGCGCGGTCGCTGTCGGCGTGCTTTGCCTGCTCTTGTCATTCATGACGCCGAGCAGCCACAACAAATTGGCGGAAACAGAAAACAGGGGGATCCGCCCGCTGCTGAAAAACAAGCAGATTGTCCGCATCATTCTGGTCAGCGGAATTGTGCTCTTTTCTCAGGAAGTCACCATGAGCTACTTTCCCATCTTCGGTCAGGACTTGGGGCTGACGGGTGTCATGATCGGAACCATCATCAGCGTGCGCGGCATGGCTCAAATGTTGATCCGGCCTTTCTTGAAAAAGATCATCAGCCTCTTTCGGCGGGACCGGGTTTTAATCTTTTGCCTGGTTGTGGGCGGCATCAGCATCGTTTTGCATGGGGTCTTGACCGGCTACTGGTCCTTGATCGCAGTTGCGGTCTTTACCGGCATGACCCTGGGTCTGGCGACACCCATGACCTTGCTGGCCGTCTCAGACATTGCCCCCCGTGACCAAGGCAGCCAGGTTTTGGCGCTTCGGGTCATGGGTAATTACCTGGGCCAGAGCATCAGCCCGCTCATCTTTGGTTTCTTGGGTAGCCTCTTGGGTCTGGCGCCGGTTTTTTGGATCAGCGGCGCCATCTTGGCTTTCAGCATCAGGCTTTTACCCAGGCACACCCGGCCCAGGCCTTAGACCGGCTTGACCTGCCTGGCCAGACGGGCAATCTTGCTGATGCGTGCCAGATCCGCACCCGGCGGCGTGGTGTCGGCAACGGCCAAAATGATGTGGCGGCCGCCATCCAGCTGGATGTCACTGAACAGTTGATCTAAAAATGCATCAAAATCAGCATCGGAAAACGACTCTTTGAGTACCGTGATCGATGGAATCAGGCCGTAGAGGGTGATGCGATCACCGGTGACGGCGCGAATCTGCTGATAGGTCAGAGAAGTCAGGGGCTCCTGGCAAATGGAGTCGGCCACATCCATGCCGGCTTCCACATACAAGGGCAGCAATTGCCTGTTTTCACTGTCGGTGTGCGAGGCCATTTGTTTGCCGCTTTCATGGATCATCTTGGAAGCGATTTGCAGCATGGGCAAGGTATGGGCCCGGAAGAGGGCCGGCGGGGTCAGGCCGGTGTCAAAGTGTGCGCCAACCGTCAAAAGGTCCGCTGGTGATGCGCAAGCCACAGCGACGCATTGCTCAAGCACCTGATCCAAAAGAGCACACAGGCTGGCGAACTCATCCGGGGCATCCAGCTGCGCATAAAGAGCCTGGTCATACGCCATCAGGTCCATGTTGAGCATGCGAAAGCCCGACTCTCGCTGCAGGACGAAGGCCGTTGACAGGCCGCGCTGGCCCACCCGGTCCTGAAAGTGGCGGTAGCGGTCAAAAGCCGGCCGGATCTGGGCGTGCTCAAACAGGTAGCGGGCGGCTTTGAAATCGTCCACGGATTCGATGGCCTTTTTAACGGTCACCGCTATGGTCGCCCCTTGTTTTTTCATGCCCTCGTCCAGGCGGGTGACGGTGGACAGGTCCCCATAAGGGGTTTGATAAACCACCCGGTAATGGTCCTGCTCCCAGCTCTCTTGGATAGGGATACCTGGAAAGTCAAGGGTGAAAACGGTCGAGGTTCGGGTGCTGTGAAAGCCCAGGCCCCTGTGGCGTTGGTCATCTGGTCCATCGTGGTCCAGGTAATCAGGGATCATGGTGTTGTAACCGATATCCAGGTCTTCCAAAACATCCAGCAAGGTGGCCTTTGCGTAACGGGCGGGCAGGGTGCCGGAACGTTTGTGGCTGTGAAACCAGATGTCCAGCCGAGGGGAAAAAGGCAGAAAAGAGGCGGCTCGCCCCTCAAGGACATCAGTCATCAATGTTTTGTAGCTGGTCATAGGTATCCTTTCTGCCGGCTGTGGTCAGAGGAGAAAAAGGCCCTTGTTTCACCGGTCTGCAGCTGTGGTTGTTGCCCCGTTCGTGTTATAATCAAGTGTATCATCTTGCTGCCGGACAATGAAGCCATGTGAGCGTTTCTGGCAGCCGTCAAACTGTGGAGGTGTTTTACCATGTTACATGCTGGTGTTGCCCAAACCGACATCACACCCAAAGAACCGCTTCTTTTGGCCGGCTATCCGTCTCCAGAAGACCGGGCGGGGACAAGCACAAACGACCCCTTGTACTGCAGCGCCTTTTACCTGAAAAATGAGCAGACTGCCGTGCTCTTTGTCACACTGGACTTGGTTTTTGTGACCAAGACGCAGACCCGGGACATCCGTCAGGGCATCCAGCAGGCAACGGGCATGGACCCGGGACACATCGCAGTCAGCTGTACACACACCCATTCCGGACCGATCACCACGTCTCCGGTTTTCGACATCCACAACGAAGACGAACTCGTCTACCCGGACTACATGGATGAGGTGGTGCAACGCATTATTCAAACAGCCACCCGGGCGGTCGAGACGGCCTTTGAGGCGCAGGTTGGCTTTCAGAGCATCCGCCGTGGCAAAGCGCATAATATCGGCGGCAACCGCCACCACCCGGATGGCCCGGCCGATGATGAGCTTTATGCCCTGGGCATCCGCGATGCCGCTGGTCACATGCGTGGCATCTTGACGTCTTATTCGCTTCACCCGACCCTGCTGCATGCAGACAGCTATGCGTATTCGGCAGACTTTCCTGGTTACATGCGTATGTACCTGGAAAGCCAATATCCCGGCTGTGTTTTTGGCTTCCAGATGGGAACGTCCGGAAACCAGTCCACCCGCCATTTCAGGAGTGGCCAGACCTTCGAGGAAGCCAAACGCTATGGCGACACCTTGGGGGCTGCGGCGCAAGAGGCATTGGGCCAGGCCACCTTCACCGACGACCTGGTGCTCAAGGCTGGAAGCGTCTGGGTCACCCCTGATCTTAAGGATTTCCCGCCGGCCGACCAGGCGGCCCGGGAGGCAGCCCAGGCTCAACAAAACTATGATGAGGCCAAAGCCGCTGGCATACCCTACACGGATTTGCGCACTTTGGAAGTAACCCTATTTGGTGCCAACATCATGGCCAACATGACAAAGCGGTTTGAAGAGCCAGGCGCCTTTGACGCCATGATGGCAGCTTTTCCCTTTGAAATCCAGGCCATCCGCGTTGGTGATCTGGTTGTCGTTTTGTCAGCAGGGGAACTTTTTGTTGAAATCGGCCTGGCCGTTAAAAAGCAGTCACCCTTCCCACACACCTACATGGCTACGGCCAGCAATGGGTTGACGGTGGGCTATGTGGTGACACCTGAAGCCCATGAAGAGCGGGGCTATGAAGCCCTGGGCTCGGTTATGAAACCATCCATGGCGGCTAAAACGGTTGAAGAGGCACTCAAGGCCATCGATCTGGTTCGTTAAAGCGCTCGAACACACTGCCAAGAGGCCGGTTCTTAGCGGGGCCGGCCTTTTGCATGGCAAAAGGTAAAAAAAAGCGCTTTTTGGCCTAAATATGTCAATTTCCACTGCCTTTGATTGACACCCCAAAAACAGGGTGATAGACTGGTTCAACGGAAGTACGGTAGACACACATGATAAACGCTTTAAATTGGTAGCATGGGAGGTTATGTTATGAGAAAACAACTTCGTTCCTTTCTATTCCTGACACTGGTCTTGCTTCTGGCCTTGTATCCGCTGGCCGGCTGTACCGATTCCAAGAACCTTAAAATCGGTGTGGTTCAGCTGGTTGAGCACGTGGCCCTGGATGCGTCCTATGAAGGGTTTGTGGATGCCCTGGCTGATGCCGGCTATGTGGACGGCGAAACCGTCACCATCGTTCACAACAACGGCCAAAACGACCAGGAAAACTGTCAAACCATTGCCATTCAATACCTTAACGACAAAATGGACCTGGTGTTGGCTATTGCCACCCCGGCAGCTCAAGCAGCCGCCAATGTTCTCAAGGAGATTCCACTCCTGGTCACCGCAGTGACCGACCCGGCTGACGCCAAACTGGTGGACAGCAATGAGAGCCCGGGAGGCAATGTCACGGGCACCAGCGACCTGACACCGGTTAAGGAACAGCTGGACCTGATGATGCGCCTGTTGCCGGATGTCAAAAAAGTAGCCATCCTCTACACCTCCAGTGAGTCCAACTCTGTTTTTCAGGCCAACCTGGCCAAGGAGGCGGCAGCCGCTCTGGGCTTGGAAGCCATTGAGGCAACCGTTTCGTCATCCAATGAAATCCAGCAGGTGCTCGAATCGGTGGTGGACCGGGTGGACGCCCTCTACATCCCAACTGACAACACCTTCGCCAACGCCATGTCAACGGTGACCTTGATCACTGAACCGATGAAGATGCCGGTCATTGTTGGAGAAGAAGGCATGGTCAGCAACGGCGGCTTGGCAACCATCGGGCTCAACTACTACAAGCTGGGCTACCAGACCGGCCAGATGGCGGTGCGTATTTTGAAAGACGGTGCCAAGCCGGCAGACATGCCCATTGAGTACCTTAACGAGATGACGGTGACCATCAACACGGATGCGGCTGAAAAACTGGGGGTCGCCATTCCGGAAGACCTGGCTGCTGTCAACACGTTTAACGCACAAGGGTAAGCTAACGAAGCCCACGTAGGGCTGACTTGCGGGGCGACCGGACCGGTCGCCCCGCATCAAGCCTGTAAGGAGTCAAACAAGCATGTTCTGGATCATACAAAGCGCGGTCTCGCAGGGCGTCTTGTGGGGTATCATGGCCCTGGGGGTCTACATCACCTTTCGGGTCCTCAATTTTGCTGATTTGACGGTGGACGGCAGCTTTGCGCTGGGTGGCGCTTTGTCTGCTGTTCTCGTCCAACAGGGTCTGCACCCGTTGCCAGCTGTCCTGGTCGCCTGCCTGGGCGGCCTGCTGGCCGGTTTGTGCACGGGCCTGCTCAACACCAAACTGCGTATTCCGGGCCTGCTTGCCAGTATATTAACCCAGATTGCCTTATACTCCATCAACCTCAGGGTCATGGGCTCGCCCAACATCTCTTTGCTGCGGATTGATACGGTTTTCACCCAGCTGGCTGATCTTGGTTTTCCGGAACGCTGGGTGACCTTGTTTTTGGCGACCCTCTTTGCCCTTGGTGTGGTCCTGCTCATGTACTGGTTTTTCGGAACCGAAATCGGCAGCGCCATCCGCGCGACGGGTAACAACCCCCTGATGATTCGTGCTTTGGGTGTTCATACGGACACCACCACCATTTTAGGCCTGGTTTTGGGCAACGGCCTGGTGGCCTTGTCGGGTGGCCTGATCGCCCAGCAGCAAGGCTACGGTGACATCGGTATGGGGACAGGCGCCATCGTAATCGGCCTGGCGGCCATCATCATTGGCGAGGTGCTTTTTCCACAGACCCATTTCATGTGGCGCCTGTCAGGCGTGATCATGGGCGCCGTTGTCTATCGGGTGGTCATTGCCTTGGTTTTACGTCTGGGCTTGCGCTCAACAGACATGAAGCTCTTTACAGCCGTTCTGGTTGCCCTGGCCCTTTACCTGCCAACCCTGCGTGGGCACGCCTTGCAGCGGGGGCTGAGAAGGAGGGACGACCATGCTTGAATTAAAAGGGGTTTTCAAGACCTTCTACCCTGGAACCCCCAATGAAAACCCGGTTCTTCATGACATTGACCTGCACCTCAACGATGGCGACTTCGTCACCCTGATCGGCGGCAACGGTGCCGGCAAGTCAACCCTTTTGAATGCTGTTTCCGGAGCGGTCCTGGCTGATCGCGGGACCGTCACCATTGACAGCCACGAGGTGACCCGACTGCCTGAATACAAGCGGGCCCGCTTTCTGGGCCGGGTCTTTCAGGACCCCATGCAGGGAACAGCTGGAGACATGGGTATTGATGAAAATTTGGCCCTGGCGGCCAGGCGTGGTCAGCACCGCGGGCTGGCCTGGGGTACTTCGCGTTCCGAACGGGCCCGTTACAAAGAACTGCTCAAAGCACTCAACCTGGGCTTGGAAGGCCGAATCAGCACCACGGTCAAGCTTTTATCCGGCGGCCAGCGGCAGGCTTTGACCTTGCTGATGGCCACCCTCAAAGAGCCGCGCTTGCTCCTGTTGGATGAACACACAGCAGCCTTGGACCCCAAAACGGGTGCCCGGGTTCTGGATGTGACCCAGCAGCTGGTCGAGCAAAACCGCCTGACCACGTTGATGATCACCCATAACATGCGAGAGGCCATCCGCTATGGCAACCGCATGATCATGATGCATGAAGGCCGGATCATTTTGGATGTGTCCGGCCAGCAAAAAGAGCGCCTGACGGTTGATGACTTGCTGCATCAATTCGAGCGTCTTAGCGGGCAAAGCCTGGACAACGACCGCATGTTGCTGGCCTAAACTCCCGTATAAGAACCCGATACCCACCGGTCATCTGCCTGTGTTATGATGACAGACAGATGAAAGGGGAGACTGGTATGGACCATGTTGTTTTGGTGGTGGATCTTGGCGCAACAGACCACTCGTTTGTGGCACGCAGCATTCGAGACTTGGGTGTTTACAGTGAAATTGTAGCCCATGACCTGACACAAGCTGATCTGGCGCAAAAACCGCACGTGAAAGGGCTCATTTTCAACGGTGGTCCAAACCGTTGGATTGATGGTAAAAAGATTGAGCCGTCAAAGGCGTTGCTGGCCCTTGACGTTCCCAAAGCAACCCGAAACTGTGCGGACCTGACCGATTTTCAGACCCTTGAACTGACCCAGAAGGCCCTGAAGGCTTTTTTGTTTGACACATGCGGTTGCAGCCCCAATTGGCATGCCCAAGCCTTCATTGATGCCCAGACGGCAGCGCTTAAACAAGAGATTGGATCCGAACGTGTTTTGGTCGCCTTGTCCGGCGGGGTTGACAGCTCGGTTGTTGCCGCCCTGTTGATTCGGGCCATCGGTAAGCAGGTGGTTTGCATCCATGTGGATCACGGCATGCTTCGAAAAGGTGAATCAGAAGAAGTGGTCGAAATTTTTGGCCAGGAACTTGGTGTTGAGCTCATCTATGTGGATGCGGCCCAACGGTTTATGCAGCAGCTGGCGGGTGTGTCAGATCCCGAAGAAAAACGCAAGCGCATTGGCACCGAGTTTATCCGTGTTTTTGAAGAAGAAGCCAGAAAACTTAAAGGTATCCGTTATCTGGCCCAAGGGACCATTTACCCAGATATTGCAGAAAGCGGTACCAAGACAGCTGAAGGGATCAAGTCACACCATAACGTTGGTGGCCTGCCAGATGACTTGGCTTTTGATCTGCTTGAACCCATCCGCTACCTTTACAAAGATGAAGTCCGGGCCGTTGGCCATGCTCTGGGGCTACCCAAAGCTTTTGTGGATCGTCAGCCCTTTCCAGGCCCCGGCCTTGCGGTCCGCTGCTTGGGGGCGTTGACGGCCGAACGCCTGGCGGCTGTCCGTGAATCAGACGCCATTTTGCGTGAAGAATTTGATCGGGCGGGGTTGACGAAAAGCATCTGGCAGTTTTTCACGGTGGTTCCAGAATTTAAATCTGTCGGGGTCCGAGACCACAAAAGAACCTACGAGTACCCGGTCATTATCCGGGCGGTGCATTCTGTGGATGCCATGACGGCCAGCATCGCTCATCTTGACTGGTCAGTGCTGGATCACATTACCAGGCGGATCGTCAACGAGGTGCCCAACATCAACCGGGTGTGCTATGACCTGACCCCTAAGCCCACCGGAACAATTGAGTGGGAATAGCAGTTAAAAACCCTGAGACCATTGATATAACGTGGTTTCAGGGTTTGCTTTTTGGTGACCGTACTAAAAGCGTACTACAGGTGCTTT
>CAYXIM010000079.1:2619-8790 GCA_964465385.1 uncultured Oscillospiraceae bacterium | reverse complement strand
GAAAAGACTAGGTTATTTCAGTCCGATGCAATTCATACAACAGTGGCAACAAATGCATGCAACAAATGTAGCTTAGCAAATTGTCCGACAAAGTGTTGACGATCCGAAACCGTAATGACAATGTGTCCCCGCTCATTCAAATGGCTGTTAATGCCGTGGTAAATGGCATTTTCCACCAGGGGCTGGATGAGCAGGCGAATGATTTTTGACTGGCCCAGCGCATCAGGGCAGGAAATCTCGTAATCAAAGCCGTCACCATAACGCACCTTGTGGATGGCCAGGTAGTTGTCCAGATAGGCCAGCTCATCAGCAATTGTTATTTCTTCCTGGCCTTTGCCCAAGCCCAGTTTAAACAAGGCCGACAGGGCGGTGATCAGCTGGATAGCCTGGTCTTTTTGCTCCATCTGGATCAGCCAGATCGCTGAGGAAAGGGTGTTGTATAAAAAATGAGGGTTGATCTGCATCAAGAGAATGCGCAATTCGGCTTCTCGCTTGGCCTTTTGCTCGCTCAGGATCAGCAGCTGCGAATGGTGCAACTTGTCCATCAGTTCGGCCAGGGCCTGGCTGATGATGGCAAATTCATCCTGCGATACACGCGGGACGGGGTTGGCCAGGCTGTCAGCCCGCATGCCTTTGATGGTTTGAACCAGCTGTTTGACCGGTTCCGTTATGTTTTTTGATAGAAAGACGGACAAAAACATGGTGATGCCCAGGGACGCTGAGACCGCGAGCATCAACAAGCCGGTGAATTGCCGCCTTGCTTTGAAGATGGTCTGCAGGCTGCTGATGGACACAATGTGCATGTTGTTGCCTTCGTTTCTGATGCTGGAAACCAGTTTTTTATCGCCTTGCATCCAGGTGTAAAAATAGAGCCCGTCTGGCTGGTTTGCCAAATCATAGGCTTGGCCGATGATCTCATGAATGGGTTTTTTAATCACAGATGCGTCTGTGGCCGAGATGATGCGTCCCTCATCTGTCACCAGAAACAACTGGTCATCCTCTGAGTCAAAGTAGCTGTAGGTGGCCTGCAGTTCTTTCTCAAGGAAATTCACTGTGATGACACCTGACATGGATTTGTCACCCACGTTGACAATGGGAATGTGGTAGGGCAGGTAATAGCCCTGGTCATAGGCGATGTCACTCCACCAGGGTTCCAGTGGGGCGGCTGATTCCTGCTCTTGGAGGTGAACACAATGGCTGGATTTCTCTTCTGGCAAGTTGTTGCTGACAACAAAAAAACCGTTTTTCCCGCACAAGACCACTGACCGGATGCCCTTGGTGTTGAGGTACTCACCCAGGAAACGGTCCAGGGCATCGAGGCTGTTGCGTTCTTCTGCGTCATTTAGCATGATCGGATTGACCAGCTTGTAGGCGTCCGTGGAGTTTGCGAAACGAAGGGCAGGGATTTTTCGGGCATTGATGGTTGAATTCAGTGCCTGGTTGATACTTTGCAGGTTGGTTTTGATGTGCTGCTTCTTTTGCTCAAGCAGGTTTGAACTGAAAATCTGATAGGCAGAAAGACCAAGGATGGAAACAGGGATAATGGAGATCACCAGGGCGAACATCATGATCTTGACCTTAAGGCCTGCTTTTTTGGGTTTTGTCTGGGAGCCCTGCTTGTTCACGGCCACGACCGCTTCCTCTCTGCCTATGCGAACGGCTGTTCTTGGCACCAAGTACGATGCATTTTTCTCATGTGTATCATACATCAGAAACCTTTGCTTTGGCATGACAAGAAGCGGTTTTCATCTGCTTTTTACCAGAAAGATCTGTTTATTTTGTTAACTGTTTGTGAAAAGAGCCTAAAATAGAAACAAGCCGATCAGCCTGAAAGGGGGTCTCCAGGTGAAGCAAACGAAAGAAGCAGACCTGATCCTGACACACGGTTACGTGATCACGGTCGACCAGGATCGCCGCATCATCCGGGACGGCGCCATTGCCATCAAAGATGGCCTGATCGCCGGTATCGGCCAAACCAGCGAGATCTTGGCACACTTTAAAGGTGAACAGTTCGACTGCAAGCAGGGTGTGGTCCATCCGGGCCTCATTGACGCCCATGAACACTTGTCACTGCACATCACGCGTGGCTGGGAACCTGATACGTTTTCTGTCCTGGACACCTGGCTGAACTTTGAACGCCTGGCTTTTCCCGCGGTGACAGCGGTTGAAGAAATGGCCAGCGTGGAAATCGCCACCATTGAGATGTTGAAAAACGGGACCACGCTTTTCGCGGACACCGGTTCCACCTTCAACCCGGCTGCTGTCATCGGACCGGCCAGTGCTGCCGGCATCCGGGGCTTGATGGGCAAAACCACCGGGGATGTCTTTAACGAAGAACTGACCTTCTTATCCGGTGACCGGGACGAGCTTTTGGCCTTTATGGAAGACAACCTGAAGCGGCACGCAAGTGGCCTGGTTCAGGCCAGTCCCCAGGTTTGCGGCATGGGAAATGCCTCGGATGAACTGGTCGTCCGGGCCAAAGAACTGGCCAACAAGTATGGCCGCGTCTTGTTTATGCACCAATGTGTCTACTTGGATGAAGTCCAGCAGTACCGGGAAAAATATGGACATGGCCCGATCAGGCACCTGGCCAAACTGGGTGTTCTGGATGCCAACACGACACTGGTCCACATGATTCACCTGGACGAGGGAGACATTGACATCCTCCTCGATGCCGGTGTCAACGTGGTCCACTGTCCGGGGGCATCCATCAAATTTGGGCTGGGGGCCTTCTCCTGTGGTCATTTCCCCGACATGCATCGGGCTGGTATCAACATCGCGCTGGGCACCGATTCAGGAACCTGGTCCGATGCCCTGGACATGCTGCTCCAGACCTATCTGGCTGCCACCATCCACCGGGAAGTCCACCGGGAACAACTTTCAATCAACGCCTACACAGCTTTTGAGATGGCCACCATCGGTGGTGCGAAAGCCGTGGGATTGGGTGACAAGCTGGGATCACTTGAAACAGGCAAGTGGGCAGATATCGTCATTCACAATACCCGACACCCTGAATCCAAGCCCATGGTTGACCCGTTTGTCAACTTGATCTATGGGGCGAAGTCCAAAAGTGTGGACTCGGTTCTGGTCGGTGGCTCCTTTTCTTTGCTGCATGGGCGGACGGTCCATGTGGATGAGGCTGCTGTTTATGCACGCGCTGAGCAGGTGGCCCATGATTTTCAGAGGCGGATTGGTTACACGGTCCATTCCCCCTGGCCGATTGTCTGAGAGCGAGGCAGCTTATGTGGCATGGCAAAGGTAAACTGAAGAAAGCGGGCGAGTTCATTGGTGGCAGCAAATACGCCGTCTTTGGCCTGGCAACGGTTGCTCTCATCGTACTCATCGCCCTGTTCGCAACGCTTATCGCCCCCTACGACCACATTAAAATGGACAAGGACCGGCTGTTGGAAAAACCCAGTTGGGAACACTGGATGGGGACCGACCAGTTCGGGCGAGATGTCTATTCCCGGATTCTGGTTGGCACGCGCGTATCCCTTCTCGTGGGCGTTGCTGTCGTCTTGTTGGCTCTTTTGTTCGGGGTGCCTCTGGGCATGGTCGGCGGCTACTATGGCGGCTTCCTGGACACCCTCATCATGCGAGGGTCCGATGTCATGCTGGCCTTTCCCTGGGTCCTGATCGCCCTCATGGCAGCGGCCATACTGGACCCGGGGATACATGTGGTCATTGTTTCTCTTACCTTTGCCTACGTGCCCTCATTTGCCCGCCTGACCCGGGGCGTCGTGGCCTCTATCAGAGAAAAGGCCTATGTGGAGGCCGCTGCGGTGACCGGTGAAAGCGACTGGTCAATCATGGTCCGCTACATCCTGCCCAACTGCACAGCTCCCCTGATTGTCCAGGCCAGCACCATCCTGGCCAGCGTGATCCTGGGCGAGGCGGCCATCAGCTACCTGGGCATGGGCATCCAGCCTCCCACACCGAGCTGGGGCATGATGCTCAGTGAAAGTGCCACCTACTTATGGAAAGCCCCCTTCTTGTCCATTTTCCCGGCCATCTCCATCGTGGTCACCGTCCTGGCCGTCAATTTTTTGGGCGATGGCTTGCGGGACATCCTCGATCCGACCTACGTCAGCCAGGTATGAACAACATGAACAGCACCTTACTTGACATCCGGAACCTGAAAACATCTTTCTACACCAAAAGAGGGCCGGTGCGGGCGGTCCGAGACATCAGCTACACCGTCAACCGAGGCGAAATGGTGGGCATTGTCGGTGAATCCGGCAGTGGAAAAAGTGTTTCCGCCTTTTCGGTACTCGGCCTTTTGAAACCGCCTGGCAAAATCGACAGTGGCCAGATTCTTTTCAAGGGCCAGGACCTGCGGCAACTGGATCCGGGTGACCTGCGGGCCATCCGCGGCAGGCAAATCTCGATGATTTTCCAGGAACCCTTGACCGCACTCAACCCGGCCTACACCATCGGCTGGCAGATTGCTGAAGCCTTCCGGCTGGCCGGTCTCAAAGACGCAACAGAACTTAACCAGCGGGTTGTTGCCCTGTTGGAGCAGGTCAAAATTCCAGACCCGGCGCGACGCATGCATGAGTATTCCTACCAGTTCAGTGGTGGCATGCAGCAACGGGCCTTGATTGCCATTGCCTTGGCCTCCCAGCCTGACTTGGTTTTTGCTGACGAGCCGACCACCGCCCTGGACGTCACCGTCCAGGCCGATATCCTGGATCTGATCGCAGATCTGCAACAAGACCTGGGCCTTTCTGTCGTCATGATTTCCCACAACCTCAACCTGATCGGCGAACGCTGCAGCCGGGTCCTGGTCATGTACGCAGGTCAGATTGTCGAGGAGGCGCCCGCAGCAGCCTTGTTCGAAAAACCCCGCCACCCCTACACCACATCGCTGCTTAAATCCTTACCGGGCCGGGCGCATCAAAAGCAATTCTATGTCATCCCTGGTGAGATCGCCTATGGGTTGGATTACCCAAAGGGTTGTGCCTTTGCCGCACGCTGTTACAGGGCAGAGCCCATCTGCCTGCAAGAAGAACCGGACATGGTTGCCTTAAGTGAAAACCGTCGGTCCAAGTGTCATTTTTGCCGGGAGGACCTGTAAGTGGAACAAGCGTTAATCGATGTCAATGACCTGCGTGTCTTTTTTCCTGTCCAGAATCAGCTGATCCGGCCAGAAGGGCTCAAAGGACGCCTACAGGTCCGTGCGGTCGACGGCCTGTCCTTTCAGGTTAAACGGGGGGAGCTGCTTGCCTTGGTGGGGGAGAGCGGCTGCGGCAAGACAACAGTTGCCAAAACACTGGTTGGCTTACAAGAGCCCAGCCACGGTCGCATCAACTATGCCTTTGGCGACATTGGCGCACAAACAGGATCCCGGCGCAAGCGGCCGCAGGTCCGTGAATACATTCAGTATATCTTTCAGGATCCCTATTCATCTCTCAACCCACGGATGACCATCCGGACCATTCTGGAACGCCCCATGATTTGTTTTAAACGGCACCCCGAAGACCGGGGCGCTCGGATCCGGGAGCTGGTCCAGTTGGTCGGCTTATCGGAAACGCACCTGGACCGCTACCCCCATGAATTTTCGGGGGGACAGAAACAGCGGATCAGCATTGCCAGGGCCTTGGCCGCCGACCCAATCTGCCTGGTTGCTGACGAACCAACTGCCGCCTTAGACGTGTCGATTCAGGGACAGATTCTAAACCTCCTGATGGCGCTCAAGGATCGACTGAAGTTGACCATCCTGCTGGTGACACACGACCTGGGCATTGTCCGGCAGCTGTCAGATCGTGTCATTGTCATGTACCTGGGCCGGATCATGGAAACAGGGAAGAGCCAAGATCTGTTCGAGAACCCACTCCACCCCTATACCCAATCACTGCTTGGTGCCATGCCAGCAGGCCCTGGCGGGCAAGACAAAGACCGGGTCCGCCTGTCAGGGTCCATACCAAGCCCCATCAACCCCCCGCCCGGATGCCGCTTGCATGAACGGTGTCCCTTTGCCATGCCGATTTGTCAAACAGAAGAACCGTTCCTTCGTAGACTGCCGGGCGACCGAACCGTTTCTTGCCACTTGATCACCGGTTGAAACGAAAGCAGAGAACCGATTAAGGAGAGGAGAAAAAAATGAAAAAGCAACTGGTCCGCATCTTTGCACTGGTTTGTGTGGTTTCCTTGTTCCTGGGCCTGACCGGC
>CAYXIM010000079.1:0-2609 GCA_964465385.1 uncultured Oscillospiraceae bacterium | reverse complement strand
GACATCATCTTGTCCCTGGAGGGCGACCCCATCCACCTGGATGAGTCCCTGACTTCCGCAACGACAACGCTGTGGTCCGCTGGTCCCATCAATGACTACCTGGTGGGCTTTGATGAGAACATGAACATCATCAAACGTTTGCTGGATGATTACAGCATTACCGATGAACTGACGTTCTCCTTCAAGCTGCGCAAGGGGGTTAAGTTTCACAATGGCCGTGAAGTTAAGGCCCAGGATGTCAAATACTCCATCGAGCGGCAACTGGATCCGGATATCGCCTCTGAGTATGCAACTGTTTTCAGCTTCATCGATTTTGTTGAAGTCCTGGGAGACCACGAAGGCATCATTCATTTGAAAGCGCCTTTTTCACCGCTTTTATCCAAGCTGACCCTGATCGCCATTGTCCCGGAAGAAGCAGCAGACAGCCTGAAAACCGCACCTGTTGGTTGTGGCCCTTTCAAATTTGTAGAGTGGAAGCATGATCAGGAAATTGTACTGGAAGCTTTTAAAGACTACTGGAACCAGGGCTATCCCAAGGCGGATCGCCTTATCTTTAAAATTCTCCCAGAATACAACTCCCAGCGAGCGGCCCTGCTGTCAGGTGAGATCGACATCCTGCTTTGGCTCAACAACAATGACATTGAGGAAATGGAAGGCCGACAGGATGTCAAGGTCCACGAACTGCCCATCGAGGATGCCTATTACGTCCTGGTTAACTGCGATGTTGAACCCTTTGACAACCCGCTCGTCCGTAAGGCTATCAGCCTGGCTGTGGATAAGGAAGCCTGTCTGAACACCACCCTGGCTGGTTACGGGGATATCCTCTATGCACCGGTTCCGACTGGCAGCGCCTACTTTGACGCGAGCTTGAAATATGAGCGCGATGTGGACGAAGCCAAGCGCCTGCTGGCTGAAGCCGGCTACCCGGACGGCTTTTCCGCCAAGCTGGTAACGCCTCAAACAACGGTTGAGGGGCCCATGGGAGACTTGATCCAGGCACACCTGGCAGAGGTGGGCATTCAGGTCGATGTGGAAAAAATTGAAGTCAACACCTTCCTGGACAAGACCTTTGGCAAGAAGGATTTCGAGATTATGATTTGTGGCGATGCCGGTGATGGTGACCCGGAAACCTTTGCTTACAATTACCTGTTCAGCAAATCACCGACCAACCTGGCCAATTACCACAACGAGGCCTTTGACCAGCTTCTGATTGAAGGGCGCACCGCCTATGAGCAAGAGGAGCGCAAGGCGATCTACAAAGAGGCCTTCCAATTGCTTATGGATGATTCCCCCATGACCTTTCTGATCGGCGGAAAGATTTACCAGGCCATGCAAAGCGACATTGAAGGCTTCAGCGGTTATTCCACCCAACGTTACGAGTATGCCGGTGTTCAGCGCAAAGCAGGCTGAATGATTGATGCTGGCTTGCCGGGCGCCAAAACGCCCGGCAAGCCAGAAAACGGTGGTGCACCATGCTTAGATATGTGCTCAAGCGAATAGCGGTCTTGTTACCCATCCTGCTGGTGGTCAGCTTCCTGGTTTTTTTCATGATCCGCCTGGTTCCGGGTGATCCCATCCAGTTGATGTTTGGCCGGTCGGCCAACCCTGAGCGTGTGGCGGCGGTCCGAGCCTTGTACGGCCTGGATCTGCCTGTCTGGCAGCAGTATTTCGTCTGGATGAAAAACATGCTACAAGGGAACTGGGGCACCTCCATCCGCCTGGATGAACCGGTCTTTGCCCTGGTGCTTGAGCGCTTGCCGCGGACCGCCCTGCTGTGTTTTTCAGGCATTCTGCTGGCGGTCGTGGTCGCCATTCCCAGCGGGGTGCTGTCAGCTATCAAAAAGAACACGGTCACGGATGTCCTGATCACCACCGGAAACCTTTTTTTCATCTCCGTGCCCAGCTTCCTGGCTGGTATCTTGCTGATCATTCTCTTTTCGATCAAGCTTAAACTGTTGCCCTCCTATGGCTATGTGTCCCCACTGGACGATGTGGTGGGATCGTTTCGCTCACTGGTCTTGCCCACCATTGCCATGGCTGCCTGTTTTTTCGCTGCCTTGTCCCGCCTGGTCCGGTCCAGCATGCTGGAAGTCATGAGCCAGGATTACATCACCCTGGCTCGGGTCAAAGGAAACAATGAATTCCGTGTCCACTTTGTCCACGCCCTCAAAAACGCCCTGATACCGGCCATCACCTTGATCGGTTTGCAGATCGGATACTTTCTGGGCGGGGAAATTGTGGTGGAAAAAGTCTTTGCCTTTCCGGGCATGGGCATGTTGCTGCTGACAGCCATCAGCCAACGCGACTACCCACTGATCCAGGCAACCATCCTGGTCTTTACCATCATCATCATTGTGGTCAACCTGCTAACCGACGTCCTGTACATGCTGGTGGATCCCAAGATCCGATATGGCGCAAGCAAGCTGAGCTGAAACCCTGCCATACCTTTTCCCAAGGGATCCCCACAAGGTGGCTTTGATGGCTGCATGTTGCTGTGGCAACCGTGCAGAAAAGGGTTCAAGGCAAACCTGCCTGCGTTTTTAAAACAGCTTAATGCTTGCTGACCTGAAACGAAAAAACGATCGATGCGTGCCGCTTTTCACCTGCCT
>CAYXIM010000078.1:0-8904 GCA_964465385.1 uncultured Oscillospiraceae bacterium | reverse complement strand
CGGGCAATGGCTTGCGGGGTGCTCTGTCGAATCTGGGCAATGTGGGCACCGATCAGCGGCAGGTAGGCCGGTTCGTTGCGTTTGCCCCGGTGCGGCTCAGGCGTCAGGAAAGGGCTGTCCGTTTCAATCAGCAGGCGGTCATCAGGAACCATGGCAACAACCGCACGAACCCGGCGGGCATTTTTGAAGGTTACCGGCCCGTCAAAGCCCAGGTAAAAACCCAGATCCAACACCCTGCGAGCCGTTTCCACGCTGCCGGAAAAACAATGGAAGACACCCGGGTCAGGAAGCAAAAGACCATCTTCGGCCGCCTGTGTCAACAGATCCAGGCAATCCTTGGTGGCTTCCCGGTTGTGAATGATAACCGGCAGTTCCCACTGCCTGGCCCATTCCAGCTGGGTGCGGAAAACGGCCTTTTGAACGTCACGCGGCGAATGGTCATAATAGTAGTCCAGGCCGATTTCACCAACAGCCACCAGGCGTGAGCGGTTTTGAGCCACAAGCGTCTGCCAGGCAGCCACAGGCGTTTGGTCAAACGACGCTGCTTCGTGAGGATGGCACCCCACGGCACAGACAAAGAGGGGATCTGTTGCCGCCAGGGCCACTGCCGCCTGTGCGTCCGCAAAACTGGAGGCAGGCAGCAGGATGTGACGGACACCCTGGGTGAACGCCCGCACCAGAACAAGCGGCAGATCCGACCGATAGGTTTCTTCCTGCAGGTGGGCGTGTGAATCGAACCAGATCGTTTCTTGTTGCATATCGCCTGCCAAGGCTGTCTGTCCCATCACGACACCGGTGAACCTGGTGTAACGGTCTGGTCGGCCGTCAGCAGCCGGCAGCCACTGTCATCTTCCGCGCAAAGCAGCATCCCCTCGGACAGCAAGCCCCTGATTTTACGGGGTTTAAGGTTGGTGACCACCACGACCTGGCGGCCAAGCAGCTCCTGCGGGCTGTAGGTTTGGGCAATACCCGAGACAATTTGCCGGGTCTGACCTCCCAGATCCACTTGGGAGCACAGGAGGTTTTTTGACCCCTCAACCCGGTCACAGGCGGTGATGCGGCCGATTTGCATATTGATTTTAGCGAAGCTGTCAAAGCTGATCGGCTCAGGCAGGTCAACAGCCTCCGCTTCTTCTGGGGCCGGCAGGTCTTCGTCCGGCTGCAGTTTTTCATTCAGCCAGTCGATTTCCTGATCCAGGTCCAGGCGCGGGAAAAGGGGTTTGTTTTTGTCCACACGCGTGGTCTGAAAGAGGCCGAAGCCGGCGGCCGTCCAGGACGTGGCCGCCCCTTCGGTCAGGCCAAGTGCAGACCAGATGGCCTGTGACGTCTGGGGCAGGAAAGGCTGCAAAACAATCGACACCACACGAAGGGCTTCTGCCAGGTGGTGCAAGACCGTGGCCAGGCGCGGCCGGTCCGCCTCTTGGCGGGCCAGCACCCAGGGCATGGTTTCATCGATGTATTTGTTGCTGCGCCCGATCACCGCCCAGATCTCTGTCAAGGCCTGGCTGAACTGTAAGGTTTCCAAGGCGGCCTCCACGTCCGCCTTGAGGCGGGTGCAACGGGCCTGCAAGTCGTGCTCCAGGTCCGTGATAACCTGTTCCTGAGGCAAGCCTTGTGGGAAATAGCGGTCGATCATGGCTGTGGTGCGGCTGACCAGGTTACCCAGGTCATTGGCCAAATCGGCGTTGATACGGTTGATCAGGGCTTCGTTTGAAAAATTGCCATCAGATCCAAAAGGCACCTCACGCAGGAGAAAGTAACGGATGGCGTCAACACCGTAGCGGCCACACAGGACAACCGGGTCGATCACATTGCCGCGCGATTTGGACATTTTGCCGTCTTTAAACAAGAGCCAGCCGTGGCCGTAGATTTTTTTGGGCAGGGGAAGGTTGAGGGCCATCAGCATGGCGGGCCAGATGATGGTGTGAAAGCGGACAATTTCCTTGCCCACCAGATGGACATCGGCTGGCCAATAACGGGCAAAATCGCCGCCTGTGTCAGGATAGCCCAGTGCTGAGATGTAATTGGAAAGCGCATCAATCCAGACATAGACCACGTGCTCAGCGTCAAAGGGAACCCGAACCCCCCAGTCAAAGGTGGTCCGGGAAACACACAGGTCGTCAAGCCCGGGCCTGAGAAAATTGTTGAGCATTTCATTGGCCCGGCTGGCCGGCTGCACGAAATCCGGGTTGTTTTCAAAGAGGTCGATCAGGCGGTCCTGGTATTTGGACAGGCGAAAAAAATAGCTTTCTTCGCGCGTTCGCTCGACAGGCCGGCCGCAGTCTGGGCAATGGCCGTCCAGCAGCTGGGTTTCGGTCCAGAAGGATTCACAGGGGGTGCAATACCAGCCCTCATAGGTGTCTTTGTAGATGTCCCCCTGATCGGTCAGGCTTTGGAAAATATGTTGGATAGCCGCCTGATGGGCAGGATCGGTTGTCCGGATGAAGCGGTCATAGGAGATGTTGAGCAAGGACCACAGTTCTTTGATGCTGTCGACGATGGGGTCGACATAAGCCTGTGGGCTGACCTTGTGCGCAACAGCCAGCCGCTGGATTTTTTGTCCGTGTTCATCTGTGCCCGTCAAAAACATCACGTCATACCCCTGCAGGCGCTTGTAACGGGCCATGACATCGGCAGCAACGGTCGTGTAGGAGTGACCGATGTGCAGTTTGTCACTGGGGTAATAAATGGGTGTCGTGATGTAAAAAGTTGGTTTCATCGGCTGTGCCTCCTGCTGCCACGGGTTTAACCGGTTTGTCAGCCATTATATCAGGATCCGGGCCGATCGCCAACGCGCGGGTCCGTCCGGGGTGGGCCTGAGGGGTCATTCGCCTGCCGGATCCGCCGCAGCACCTGCTGGTAGAGGATGTTTCGGCTGATGCCTGTCTCTTGTGACAGCTGGGCGGCAATGTCTTTGACGGGTTTGCCTTGATCCAGCAACCCATCGATTGCGGGCAAGAGAGCCGTTTCTTGTTGGTCTGGCGGCAACGGTGGCAGGTCAAGGCGTTTGCTGTAGGCTTCCAGACCTTCCAACACCAGCACCCATTCACCGCGAGGCGCTGCTTGGTCCAGCTGCTGGAAAGCCTGTTCAACCGTCAACCTGAGGACGGACTCAAAACGCTTGGTCAGTTCACCTGCCAGGGCCAGCTGGCGATCTCCCAGGCCCTGATCCAGCAAATCTGCCAGGGTTTTAACCAGGCGGTGGGGTGACTCATAGCAGATCACTGTCCGGGGTTCTTGCGCCAGCTGCTGGAGCCGCTCCCGGCGCTGCCGGCCACTGCTGGGTAAAAAGCCTTCAAAGACAAAACGATCACTTGCCAGGCCCGATAAAACCAGGGCAAGAATCAGGGCCGTGGGGCCGGGAATGGCCGTCACGGGGATGTCTTCCCGGATGCAGGCCGCAACCAGGTCCACGCCGGGATCAGAGATGCCAGGCATGCCGGCGTCGCAAACCAGCACCACCCGCTTGTTAAGTTTGAGTTGTTCGATCAGGAGCGCTTCCCGCTGGCGTCGGTTGTGGTGGTGGTAACTGATCAGGCGTTTTCGTAAGGACAGGTGGTGCAGCAGTTGCTGGGTCCGCCGCGTGTCTTCTGCCGCGATCAGGTCTGCCTCAGCCAGAGCCTGTGTGGTGCGCCGGGACAAATCCCCCAGGTGACCGATCGGTGTCCCCACCAGAGTCAGCCAGCCTGGCTGCAAAACATGCTTGTGTTTCTGGTCCATGGTCTTGCTCCAGCGCAGCCATCATGCCTGGCCTTTGTCGGGGCTTTGTGGCTTGTTGCTTTTACGTTTACGCCGCGAAGACCGCCTGCGCCCTGACCGCCTTTTCTTTTTAGGCGCTTCAGCCCCATCCTGGGTTTTCTTGTCACCAGCTTCCCTCACAGGGGCCGGCTGGCTGGCCGCTTGCGGTTGGACAGCCTGCTGATCCGGACTCGCACAGGCGGCCGGACAGGTGTCGCTTGCCAGTTCCGAACAGGAAACCGTCTGGTACTGGGCCTCCCCATTTTGATCAAAGCGAATGGTCACGGTCTCCTGAAGCAGCTGGACAGCGTGGATCTGTCCCTGGCGCCCCTGGTAGGTGACGCGTGCGCCTTTTCGCGGCAGGCGCTGGAGGGCATCTTCATAGGCCTCCTGCTCATATTTGAGGCAGCACATCAAACGGCCGCAAACGCCGGAAATTTTTGTCGGGTTCATGGACAGGTTTTGTGTTTTGGCCATCTTGATGGAGACTGGAACAAAATCGTTCAGATAGGAGCTGCAACACAGCTCCCGGCCACAGACCCCCAGCCCCCCGATCATGCGGGCTTCATCACGGACGCCCACCTGGCGCAGCTCAATGCGCGTATGAAAAATAGATGCCAGATCCTTGACCAGCGCCCGAAAATCAATACGGCCATCAGCAGTAAAATAGAAAATAATCTTGCGCCCGTCAAAGGTGCAGGACACATCAAACAGGTTCATGCCCAGCTTGTGCTCTTTGATTTTTTCACGGCAAATCAGGAAGGCTTCCTCTTCTTTGCGCGCGAACTCATCGTAGCGGATCAGGTCGTCTGTGTTGGCCACCCGCAGGACCGGCCGCAAGGGCGCAGCCAGCTGATCTTCCGGGACATCCCTGGTCTCTTCTGAAACCACGCCAAAAGCCAGGCCCTGGTTGGTTTCAACGATCACGGCGTCGTCTTTGGTCAATGTCAGGTTGCCTGGATCAAAATGATAGGTTTTGCCGGTTCCACGGAACCGGATGCCGATGACTTTGGTCATACAAGAAGCTCCTTTCGCAGAGCAAGTATCAGGTGGCAGGCCAGCCCTTCAAAGCTGGCGTTGACGGCCAGGCCGCGGCGGGCGGCCAGGATGGCGTCATGGGCACCCAGCAGGCCTTTTTCCTGGCGGCCGGCTGCTTGCCGGGCCTTGGCCAGGGCCTGGAGTTCGTCAAGCCGGTCCGTGTTGATCAACAAGGCCCGCTCTTGCGGTGCCGACAGAACCAGCAGGTCCCGGATCAGGCTTTCTAACAGATCAAGCAGGGTGTCAACCTGCTGGCGGTTTTGTTCCAAAAGTGCATAGCCATCCGTCAAAAGATCGGCCCGGCTGCGGTCAAGTCCAGTCAAAAAAGCCAGGGTGTCATCACGCAGGGTGGCAAAACCCTCATTTTGCGCCAGATCCAGGGCCAGGCCAGGAATGCCGGCGGCATAGGAGGTATAAAAAGCAATGGCCTTGGGGTCCACATCCGCTTGCTGCAGGATGCTTTGAACGGTTTCCGGCTGGCTGCGCGGGACCGGCCAGATCAGGCATCGGGAGGCCAGGGTGGGCAACACGTGATCCACGCTCAGGGCCGTCAGCAAAAAAACCACCGCTTGCGGCGGTTCTTCCAACGATTTGAGCAGGGCGTTTTGTCCCTGCTCGTTGAGGTGGTCCGCTGAAATCAAATAAACCTTGCGTTTGCCAAACTGCGCCTGCAGGTGCACATCGCCGGTGACCCGTTGGCGAATGGTATCCACTGGAATCAGGGTCTGGTTTTTTTCAGGCAGCAGCTCCTGGTAGTCTGGGTGGTTGCCCCGACTCAGGTAACGGCAGGACGGACAACTGCCACAAGCCTGTGCCGGCTGGGGCTGGTGGCACAACAGAAGGGCTGCGAAAGCCCGCGCCAGGGTTTTTCTTCCCACTCCCTGCGGTCCGGTCAACAAATAAGCATGCCCCGGATTGCTCAGAGCAAGCCCGAGGCGCTTTTTAAACGCGTTTTGGCCGATGATGGGTTTGAACATGCTACATTTTCTCGAAGTGTTCCACATTCAGGACAAAAACCGTGGCGCCGCCCACCATTACTTCGACCGGATAGGGAATATAAGACCCGCCCATGGATGACGGGGTCACGTTGGTGTTGATGGCTGCCTGCCGGCTGCTGGAGTATTTGCGGATAATGGACAACACATCGTCAAGCTGGTCCACATCAACCACGATCATCAGGGTGGTGTTGCCCGAGCGGAGAAAACCACCCGTTGAGTTCAACTTGGTCACCCGGTAACCGGCCCGGTTGAGTTCGGCCATGAGCCGTGGGCTGTCTTCATCGTGTACAATGGCAAAAATTAATTTCATGTGCTTGGGCCCTCCCTTACTGCTCGGTAAATCTGTTCAGCCAGTTGGTCTTGTGTCAATCGTGCGTCCATTCGGACGATCCGGCCCGGCTCGGCTGCAGCCAGTTGCCGGTACCCTTCCTGGGTTCGTTCCATGAAGGCTCTGTTCTCCTGATCCAGCCGGTCTTGCTTTTGTTGCCGGTTGGCCAGCCGCTGCAGGGCCTGGTCAACGGGCAGGTCCAGCCAGATGGTCCTGTGAGGCTGGAAGGCCCCGACAGCCAGCTGGTTGAGCCGCGTGATCAGGTCCAGATCCAGTTGGCGACCGTGGCCCTGGTAAGCCACCGTGGAATCAGCAAAACGGTCGCATAAAACCCAAATGCCTGCTTCAAGCGCTGGCGCAATGACTTCGCGAACCAGCTGCGCCCTGGCTGCCGCAAAGAGCAAGAGCTCTGTTTCAACACACAAGCGGCTGTTGGCCCGGTCCAGCAGGATCTGTCGGATGGCTTCACCGATGTGTGTGCCGCCCGGTTCCCGGAGCACGCGGACACAGATGCCGTCCCGGTTCAGGCGCTCCTGCAGGCGGGTCACCTGCGTTGATTTTCCTGAGCCATCGATCCCCTCAATGGTGATCAGGCGCCCACCTTGCGGTGGGTCGGACGGCTTGGTCTGGCTTGTTCTGGGTTCATTATACATCAAATTCACTCCTGTTGAAAAGCGTCACATGAGGACTGAAACCTGTCCATCAATCACCCCACTGACCTCCACCCCATTGTCCAGCAAGCGCGACAGTAAAGCAACCACCTCCCGGGTCAGCTGTGCACCGGGCGCCAACAGGGCCAGGCCCGGTGGATAAGGAGCCAGGGCACGTGACAACATGCGGCCGGTGGCTTGTTCAAGCGGCAGGTCTTGCCTCTTTTGTCGGGCCAGCAGGGTTTGGCGAAGCCCTTGGCCGCAAGGGAATTGCATGGTTCTGAGTTGTCGGGCCCAGGTCTTTTCCAAGGCCCACAGGTCTTTTGAACGGTCGCGCTGCTGGTTTGTCAGGGCTTGGATCTGGCTGTCAAACCCGTTGAGCAGGTCAGCAAGCTGCACCCAGGCCTGCTCGTCTTGCCAGAGGGAAGGGATTAAAACCAGCCGGGTCAGGTCCGAAAATTCAACGTCCACGCCAGCTTCTTGCAGCTGGTCGGCCAAGGCAGCAAGGATTGAAACAGCCCCGGGATCACGCGGGGTCAGGACCAGCCGCAAGGGGTCGTGATCCACGGCCTGTGGCCCGGTCCGAAGCGGCCGGCACAACCAGTGGCGACGGACAGCCTCTGAAAAAACAGCCAGCTGTTCCAGCTGGCACCTGATGCGTTCATCTCCTTCTGAAACCATCATCGCACGGGCCAGGTCCAGGCTAGCCGCGATGGGAAAGGACGGGCTGGAGCTTTGAAAAACGGGGATCAGCCGGTCGACGGCCTCTGCGCTGATGGTGCCTGCTTTCAAGGCCCGGTGGCTGATGTGCAGATAAGATCCCCCTGTTAAGACAGGGAGCGTTTTGTGGCCGCTTTGCACACAGCCATCAGCACCAGCCGCCAGCGCCGTGACCGGAAGCAGCTCTGGCCCAAAGGCAAGGTGGGCACCATGGGCCTCGTCGACCAACAGGCTTTTCTTGTGGGCCTGCACGCAGCTAGCAATGGCCTCCAGCTGGGCACAGCTGCCGTAATAATCCGGAGAGGTCAGCCAGACCGCCTGGCAATCCGGATGATCCCTGAGGCCGCGCTGCACATCCTCGACCGTTGCCTGAGGTAAAAAAGAAAGACGCGGCTGGTCCGGATCTTCGTGATCGGGAAAGCCGGTCTGTTCAAACGATACCAGGTTGAGGCCCAGCAAGGCAGCCGCATGAAGAACGGACTGGTGGCAGGTGCCCGCCGTCAGCACCTTCCCGCCTGTCCCCACAGCCGCTGCCAGCAGGATGTAGATCGATGTGGTGGATCCACCGGTTAAAAAGCGGGTATAGCCGGCGCCAAAAGCGTTGGCAGCCGCTTGCATGGCCTCCCGAGCAGGTCCAGTCGGCTGGTTGAGGTCATCGAGTAAAGGCAGTTCCGTCTGGTCCAGGAGTGAAAGCCCCTGATGAAAAAAAGCCGGCCAGGCACCTCCCTGCTGGTGGCCCGGCGTGTGCCAGCTGCTGCGGTTTGCTTGTGCGTGGGCCAACAAGGCCTCGACCAGGGGCACGCACCCGTCAGGCGTCCAGCGAGATGGTGTGAATTTCTGCGATTTCAATCCAGATTTCCTTTTCGATGCGATCAATGTCTTTGCGGATGTCTTCGACGGTTTCCGGGGCACGGATTCTGCGTTCGCGTCTGGGGTTTCGCCTGCGCCTGGATCCTTCCCTGGGGTTGCCTGAACGCTGTGTGGCCGGGTGGCTGTCCTGTGGTTTTCTGCCGGGGGCCGCCTGACGCGGCTTGTTCTGGTTCGGCGCGGCTTGACCAGCAGGCTTAGCCTTGGGTTTTCGGTTTTGGCCTCCAGCTTTGGCCGGTTGCCTGGGGGCGTCCGGGCGCTGGGCTTTTCGTTCAACCGGTCCGCTTCTTTTCGGGTTGCTGCGCTTGGCAGCTGAAGAAGGCTGGCTGCCTTGCGGCCCGAAGCTGCGTGTGGTGCGTTTGCTGGCCGCATCTGAAGACCTCGCTGGATCTTTTTGGTTCATGGTGGTCCTCCTTGGTGTGCGCCTGGGCGCGCCTGCGGTCAACCCCATTGGTCAACCGTACTGTTCATTGTAGCGTCTTTAGCAGGGGCTGACAAGATTGCTCCTCCCGCAAGCGCCCTGGGTGCCAGCATCAAGCCAGTCCCGGGCCAGGAGCCGAACCCC
>CAYXIM010000077.1:0-8934 GCA_964465385.1 uncultured Oscillospiraceae bacterium | reverse complement strand
CTGGCGCCTTTCCAGTTGCCCATGACTGTTCGGCAAGACACCGTGACCGTACAGCTGAACAAAACCCTTGAGGCCTTGCCGCTCTTAGACATCTGCCGCAAACACATCCGTGGCTTTCAGGTTATTGAAGGAGATTTGGATGATGCCTTCATCGCCATCACTGGAAAAGAGATTCGAGAATGAACGCCCTGGTTAAGCGTAACCTCCTGATTTTCTTTCGAGACAAGGGCAGTGTTTTCTTTTCACTCTTAGGTGTTTTGATCATCTTTGCCCTGTATGTTCTCTTTTTGGGCGATCTGGCTGCCCAGGGCATCCAAGGTATCAGCGGTGCCCGCCTGCTCATGGACCGGTGGATCATGTCTGGCTTACTGGCTGTGACGCCCATCACCACAGCGCTTGGTGCCATGGGGGTCCTGCTCGATGACAAAAACCGGGGCATGTTCAAAGATTTTTCTGTTGCGCCTTTAAAACGATCCATCGTCACGGCCAGCTACCTGACCAGTGGCTTTTTAATCAGCCTGATCTTGACGCTGGTGACCTGGCTCTTATCCGAGCTTTATGTGGTGGCTTGCGGCGGCACCTGGTTATCGATTCAGGAAGCTGTTACGGTTTTGGCTCTGGTTTTATTCATGACCGCATCTTCCAGCCTGGTGATGTTTTATCTGATTTCCTGGTTTAAAAGCAGCAATGCCTATGCGGCAGCCAGCATGGTCCTGGGCACCCTGATCGGCTTTTTAACCGGTATCTACATTCCCATTGGATCCCTGCCTAAGCCGGTTCAGGTGGCCATCAAGCTCTTTCCCCCATCTCATGCTGCCGTGGCTTTTCGGCAGGTTACCATGAACCGCCCTCTGACGCTTTCTTTTCAAAGCCTGCCTGCTCAAGCGCTGACCAGTTTCCGCTTGGCGCTGGGAATTGATTTTGAGGTGGGAGACCGCCTGCTGCCTGCTTTGCTGGGGCTGGCTTACCTCCTGCTGCTTGTGTTGATTGTCTTGGGGTTGACCCTTCACCGGATGCGTAAAAAAGAAAAATAGAAGTCACTGAGACGGTTAGGCCTCTTCTTCCAACTCAAAGAGGTCCTCGACCGTGGTGTTGAGAACCCGGGCACAGCGGATGGCCAAGGCCAGAGAGGGGTCGTAGCGGTCGTTTTCTATGGCAATGATGGTTTGTCGGGTCACCTGGGTCAGGCGAGCCAGGTCTTCCTGGCGCAAACCCAGCTGCCGGCGCAGGGCCCGGATGTTATTCTTCATGGTCATCTCCGCGTGATGACCCGGAAAGCCGACGGGTCAGCACAAGCTTGGTCAGCCAAAAGACGATTCCTCCGGTACTGAGCAACAAAAAGGGCAGCAGGGGCAAGCTGCCGGATAAAATCAGTTCCCGCAGCGTCCAAAGCACAAGCAACACGATCATGGACACCCAGGACAAGCGGGCAGCTCGAAAATTGATGGCCATCTCCATTTCATCCGCTTTCCATTTTTTGGTCATAATGACACCTCCAAATGTAAAACAATCTTTACATTTAGCATGCCTGACAGCGATGAAAATGTCAAGAACATTTTACATTACACGGTTTTATTCGGTGATTTGGACATATTCAATGGAAACGGTCTCATCTTCTGCAAAGACGAACTTCAAGGCTGTATCACCGGAGCGGTAGATCAACTGGTTGGTGGCTTCATCGGATGGCTCCCCATAAACATCACGAACAGAACGAATTGAAGCACCCAAAGCAAGGCCTTCCGGTGTGCTGACTGAATCGTCGATCAGGGCCACGGCATAAAGATAATCAGCACCGCCTTCGGTGTAGGTGGTGATTTCAAAGCCTGGATACGTGTAAATGCGGTCCATTCCCTGATAGGCGCAGCTGGGGGATTCAAAAAAATGAATGGGTTCCGCCAGGGCCTGCAAAAGGGGGTCGGCCGGTGCACCGATGGCCAAAGAGGTACCCTGATAGACAAACACAAACGCTTCCTGGCTGCTTTCTGTTGTCTCAGGCGGGGGCAGCGGCTCGGTTTTTTCTCCTTCCGGCGCAGCAGCTGTTGTCGTGGCTGGTGCTTGGCTGGTGCTCGTTTGATCAGGCAACTCTGAAGGGCGGGGGGGTGTCTGGCCGCAAGCCACCAGTAAACCCAGCAAGGCCAGAAGTTGCAGCAGGGCCAAAAGCCTGATTAGGGTGCGGGACAAAGTCAGTCTGGGTGTCATAACGCATTCTCCATTCTAAGGACCTTCGTAACGGAAGGCCTTCAAGTAGCCATAACGGTCCAGCTCTTCTTGCTGGGCCTGGATCTGTTCCTGGTAGGCTGCGCTTTTAGCAGCCCATCTGGCAGCAAGTTGGGGATCGGAGCGGTGGTCTGTTAACTCATAAGCATCAACCAGCAGCTGACCCAGATAACGGGTGCATTTTTCAGCCCCTGAACGGTTCAGGTGCAAACCAGCATCATAGGTATCGGTTTCAAAGTCAATGCCCATCTGGTCAATCAGGGGCAAAGTGTTCAGGTAAAGCAGGCCGTTTTTATGGGCATAGGCGGCCACCTGCTGGTCCCATTCGTCATACCAGTGGGGGTAAAGTGACGGCGCCTTGAGCAAAACAAACTGGATACCTTGATCGTAACAGCGTTGCCGCATGCTGTCCAAATATTCCCAGCAGATCGGATCAAGGCTGTAGTCGGGCAAGGGCTTGACCGCAGGCAGAGAGACCAGGGGTTTGACATCGATGCGCATCAGGTAGCCATTGTGGGAGATGGTCTCCCGGTGCCAGAGGTAGGTCAGGTCTTCAGCTGTCAAAGATTGCCAGCGGTCATGAAAGCGCAGGAGAGGGAAAAGGTAGCTGAGCATGGTTTCTTCGTCCATCATGGCGGCCTGGATGGCCCGGATTTTTGTTTGAGACAAGGGCATGGCATCCAGTGCCATGCGGTTGTAAGCCTCGCTTTGCGGTTGACCGTATTTCATAGCCAGCACGTTGAAAACAACCAGATCAGGCTGTTCATAGCGCAAGGTGTCTTCCAGCAGGTAGGCGGAATGCCAGATCAATTGCTGGGCGCTGCCCCTGATGAAGCTGGTCACGCCATATTCCTGCCAAAGGGTGACCGGGCAAATGTTCTCGTAGACTTCGCAGTCCCCGATAAAAAGCACGTCATGGTCCTTGACCGGTTCGGCATAATAGTCAGCGATCAGGCCGCCTTCCAGCAGCTGTTCCTGGTATTTGGGCATGACCAGGCGCTGGGCCGAAAAGAGAAGTCCCCAGGTGATGGCCACAAGCAAGATCCAGGTCAAGACGGTTCGCGTTTTCAAGATGCGGGCTCCTTCTAAAATTGGTTGTAGATGAACTGGCTGCTGTCATAGCCGATGCCATAGGCACCCACAAGCAGGGTGGTGACAAGGGTTGCAATGGTCAAGGCATATCGCAGGCCAGCAGGTCTTTGGCTAAGCTGATCTCTGAGGCTGCCACGCCGCTGCAAGAGGCTGACCGTCAGCATGATGCTGACACCGGCGACAACAACCCCATAATCTGCCAGAGTCAAGCCGATGTCCAGGCCTTGGCCGTTCCAGAGCTCGCGTAGGTTGAAGTGGGTCAGCATGGAACCGAATTGCCGAAAAGACAGGGCCACGTCCCGGTAGCAGTCCAGCAAGCGCAGGGCGCTGACTAAAAAGAGGGTACGGGCTACCTGAAAAACGCGGAAGGGAAAGGTCTTTTTAACCCGAACCGTCTGGTGAAACCACTTGTAAAAGGGCCCCAGTTCCTGGGATAAGATGATGAAGACACCGTTGAGCAGGCCCCAGACAATGAAATTCCAGCTGGAACCGTGCCAGAGGCCAGTGGTGAACCAGACCAGCAAGGTGGACAGGTAGACCGGCAGGCGTCTGCCCACGCCATCCCCCAGGTTTTTTCGAGCTTTTTTAGACAGGGCCAGCATGGGTCGGCTGATGGAAAGGGGGTAAAAAAGATAATCACGAAACCAGGTCCCCATGGTCATATGCCAGCGCCGCCAGAATTCAGCCAATGATTTTGAAAAATAAGGGCGGTTGAAATTTTCACGGACGGTAATGCCCAGGGCCTGGGCACAACCGATGGTGATGTCGATGCCCCCGGTAAAATCAGCATAGAGCTGGATGGCGTAAAACACCATGCCCAGCCAGACGTAAACACCTTGATAGTGGTCCGGCGCCTTGACGATGGTTGAGACCCCGACCAAGAGGCGGTCGGCAATGACCACTTTTTTAAAAAAGCCCCAAAGAACCCGCTGCAGACCGTAGGAAACGGTCGAAGCATGAAAAGGGTGTTCCTCAAACAAAGATTGGCTCAAGTCGCCGAAACGGCTGATTGGTCCCTGAACCAGCTGCGGGAAGAAAGACACGAACAAAGCAAAGCGCAAAAGTTTTTGTTCTGCCGGAACCGTGCCCCGGTATACATCGATCAGGTAACCAACAGATTGAAAGGTGTAAAAGGAAAGGCCCAGTGGCAGGACCAAGGAGACAAAAGACAGCTGGTCCGCACCAAACCAGCCACGCACCGTGTTGACGTTGGCGATGGCGAAATTGGTGTATTTAAGTACAGCCAGCAGGCCCAGGTTGATCAGGAGACAAGCCAGCAACCAGCCCTTTTGCTTCTTCTTAAAGGCTTCCCGGATGATTTTTTTATCAGACCGGGACAGCTGCTTGTCTTGTGCTGCAAACTGCGCTTCACGCTGACGATGCAGCTTGTCCATGTTGCGGGCAGCCAGCCAGGTGGTCACGATGGTGATGGTGATCAACAGGACGTTGTCCCAGCCAGAAGCCGCATAAAAAACCAGGTTGGCGGCCAGCAGAACCAGCCATTGGCCTTTCCTGGGAACGGTGTAGTAAACAACAAAGACCACAATCAAGAACAAGATGAAGCTTTGGGACGTAAACAGCATGGCCTTAATCCAGCAAGCGCTCAATCAGGGCATAGAGGGCCTGTGCTGAGTTGAAGTTCTCCGCAACAATCTGGTCAACCGGTATACGTACATCATACGCTTCATTGATTTCCGTGATCAGGCTGATGATGTCGAAAGAATCCAGCACCTTGTCATCGATCAGGCGCGTGTGTGTGTGAAAATCAACATCTGGATGTAAATCTTCCAGAATCTCCAGCAGGTCTTCCATTTACGTCTTGCTCCTTTGTGTGTTGGCCAGGCGCTTTTTCAAAGCCATGCGGTCTAATTTTCCGTTGTTGGTCAACGGCATGGTGTCCAGTTTTTCGAAACGGCTGGGCACCATATAACGTGGCAGTTTCTGCCGGGCGGCACCAGCCAGCGTGGCTTTGTCGCAGGTACCGGTGTAGTAGAGCACAATCCGTTTTCGGCCTTCATCGAAGAGGGCGCAGGCTTGTATGACGCCATCTATCTGATTGACCACCAGTTCAATTTCGGCCAGTTCGATGCGGTGGCCCATGTGCTTAATCTGGTCGTCCTTTCGGGTCAAGAAAACCAGCTCGCCTCTTTCATTGTATCGACCCAGATCGCCTGTGCGGTAAAGCAGTTCGGGGTAAACGTGGTTGAGCGGGTTTTGAACAAACACAGATCGGGTCTGTTCGAAATCCCCGTAATAGCCCAAGGTCAGAGACGTTCCCAGGATGCAGATTTCGCCAGGCTGTCCGGCAGCCGCCGCTTGGTCCTGGTCGTCCAACAGCAAAATTCGGGTGTTGCGGAAGGGCTTACCGATGGGCAGTACATCACCGGCTTCAAAAAGGCGGTCTGCTTCATACCAGCAGGACATGCCGGTTGCTTCGGTTGGTCCGTACAGGTTGATGAAGCGAGCCTGGGGCAAAGCCTGCTGCCACAAGATAAATTGCTTGATGGGAAAGGCTTCGCTGCCGGAGGCGATGGTGTGCAGGTGACGGGGCAGGAGCTGATCGAAAACTCCCAGGCCCGAGATCAGGGTCAGGGCAGGCACAACCCAGCAAATGGTGTTGATTTTATATGTGTTGAGGTATTCCACCAACTTGACCGGGAAAAGAAACTGTTCTTTCGGGATGATGTGTGTGGTGGCCCCGAACTTGAGCGTCGGATAAATTTCCTTCAGGCAGGCATCGACGGACAAGGGCGCCTGCATGCCAAAAACCGTTTCCTGTGTGAAGCGCATCACCTCAGAAAAAGCTTCAATGTAATCAATGACAGATCGATGACAGGCCACCACCCCTTTGGGTGTTCCTGTTGAACCGGAGGTGAAGACAATGTAGGCCGGATCAGTATCGATGGCCTGTTCACGGATGGCTTGAAGCAAGGGCTGGTCAGCTGGTGTCCGGATCAGGTCCTCATAGACAAGCAGTTCACCTTCAAAAGCAGCCAACCCTTCTGCTTGTGCCCGCGTACTGGTGTCACACAGGAGCACAGCCGGCTTCAACGAGCGAAAAATCATCTCGATGCGGTAATCGGGCACCTCTTCATCAATGGGCACATAGTAGCAGCCTGCATAGAGGGTGCCCAGAAAACCAACGATGGCCCGGGGGTGGCGCTTCATGAAGATCACCACCGCCTGCCGGGCATAGCCTTTTTGAGCCAGGGCCGTTCCGATGGCCCGTGCCTCATTCGAAAGCTCAGCAAAGGTGAGGGCATCTGTTCCTTGAACAAACGCGGCCTTATCAGGCAGACGCTCAACGGTTTGTTCCAAATAAGATAACAAAAGGGTGGGTCTTGTCATGTGCGTGTTCCTTTACATCACGAAATGCTTGTAAGCAGCCTTCAAGGGGGCCTGGCAGTGCGTGATGGCCAAAGCCGCACCCAGGCGGGCGACATCCAGAAGGCTGCTGTCAGCGGGTTGGGAGCCTGCGAAGATAGACAGGTCTGTGCAGCCCAACACAATCACATCTGCCCCCTGTTTTCGCAAATCCTGCTCCACAGAAGCGAACGCATCGGCTTCAATCGGCAAACCGGCCTTGATGTTTGCGTAGATCTGCCGGGACAGGTGTTTTTGAGCTGGTTCGCTTGGCAAAACCACACAGATACCATGTTTACTCAGTGCCTGGCTGAAAAAACCCGCTTGCCGGGTCCCTTCTGTTGTCATCAAACCGGCCTTTTGAACCCCCTTGTGGCTCAGGTGACGGGCCGTTTCTGCAACCAGATCAAGAAACGGGCGGGCGCTCCTTGCGACCAGCTCTGGCAGGAGGGCATGTGCGGTGACGCACGGCATGACAAACAGGTCCACGCCCAGTGCCTCCAGCGATCGGCTGGCTTGTAACAGGGCGGGCAGGGGGCTGTCCTGGCTTTGACCCATTAAAAAACGGGTGCGGTCTGGAATATCCGGTTGGTTGTAGATGACCATGGGCACATGTTCGGTATCGCATGCTGCATCGGTCATTTCAACAACCATAGTCATAAAGTGAGCGGTGGCCAACGGGCCCATGCCACCGATTACACCCAGTTTTTTCATCAGTACATGCCCTCCACATTGGGGTCATTGATCGGTTCCTCCGGTGTTTGGGGATACAGGCTTTGGTCAAAGCGGTAAAAATAGCCGTTGCGTCCCATGCGTGCGGAGTACGCCTCGATCTGCTTGGTCGTGACCATAAACGACTCATAAGGAATGCCGTGGATACCAGCATCAAAATGATACCAATCTTCACCAATCTTGACCAGATGCCAAAAATGCTGGGTGTCTCCAGGGTTTCGCAGGCGCTCAATGCCCATGGTTTGCAAGCCGATGCGGTTGAGCAAGACCTCAGACAGGGCGTAGTAAGTAAAACAATCTCCCACACCGATGGTAAAACCCCGTTTGGCCTCTGCCATCCAATCTGTCTTATCTGAATAACCCGTATAGGTGACCTGTTTGTTGACATACAGGTAAACCTGCCAGGCTTTTTCATAGCGGCTCATGGCAGGCGTGGTGATCTGTGCCAACACAGCATCCGCATACGCATGTAATTCGTCCAAGGTGACCGCCTGCGGGATCACAGAGACAGTCACGGTGACGCTGGTGCTGTTGCCGGCCCGGTCTGTCGCCGTATAGATGGCGTCGTAGGTGCCCGTCTCCCTGGGATTGACTGTGCTGGTGTCGACGTGAATATCGACGTCGCCGTCCCGGTTGTCCACTGCATAAACCCCTTTTTTATAGGTGGCCGTCTGTCCCAGGTAGAGGGTGACTTTTTGTGCGCCATAGATGATCGGCGGCTCGGTGTCTTCTTCCAGGGACAACTGGGCTGTCAACTGGCTGGAAAGGCCGGCTTCATCGACCAGTTCAAGATGGACCGTCTGCGGTCCGGGCCGTGTGAAATCGGGAGCCTGGGTGTAGTTGACCGTGACCTGCGTTGCATCTTGCAAGTCGGTGAGAAAAGCCCGGGCTTCCAGGTCATCGCCCACCCAGGCTTCCAGGTCCCGGGTGCGGCCATAGGGTGGCACGGTGTCTTCAATCCGCATCGACGACCGGTAAAGGGTGTCGCCAACAAGCAGCGTGACAGGATGGACCCCCAGCAGGTTCAGGCGGGGCGGCCCGCTGATCCAACGCAGCTGTTGCTCCTGGCTACGGTCTTTGAGAAAGAGGCGGGGATCGGGCATGCGGTTGATGGCGGAAGCTTCAACGGTCTGCTCCTCAAGCAGGGGAGACAGGCGAAGGCTGCTTGTGACAACGGTCCGGTTGCCGGCTGCATCCACAGCCAGGATGTTCACGCGCTGGGTTTCGCGTTGCCTGAAATCAGGCGCTTGAAGAAAAGAGACCGTGACCGGGCTGACGTCTTCAACCAAGGCCACGAAGGCATCGGCCGCAGGTTGTTCACCCGGCATTAAATCAAGTGCTTGCAGTTCCAAGACAGGGGGACGTGTGTCTCGGATAATCAACTGCACCTTGTAGGTCCGTTTCTGGCAGCGGATCTGCAGGTCATGGGTACCAGCTTGCCGGGTATCGATGGCAGATACAGCTGACAGGTAAACCGCATCTTCGACTGCGTCGGGAAAGAAGGTGTCCGCTTCCGGAAACGCATCACCG
>CAYXIM010000076.1:6189-8992 GCA_964465385.1 uncultured Oscillospiraceae bacterium | reverse complement strand
AAAAAGCCTGGTCAAAGGGAAAGACCAACAGTTCATCCACGCCCAGGGCGGCCAGCTCCTGCTGGCGTTCTTCCAGGGTCATCAGGTAACCGTCAAAGGGCCGGTCAGCGCGCAAGACACGATCCGGATGGTCTGAAAATGTCAGCACAGCGGCCGGCAGCTGCCGTTGGCCACAGGCGTGAAGCAAGGTCCGGATCAGGTCACTGTGGCCCCGGTGCAGGCCGTCAAAAAAGCCCAGCGCGATGCCGCGTGGCTGCTTGGGAAGGTCTGGCACCTCACCTGCGTAAATCTGCAAGATCCATCAACACCCTTTCTGTATGAATGCGTCCTGTCCCATCGGCCTGTCTGTCCAGGCTGCCGATGGCCACCAGTTCCGTTTCCAGAAAAAAAGCCGTGGGCTCCGGCCCGATCTGCGCAAGCTGGTCGATCAGGACCGTCTGCCCGTAAATAAGCCGCCGGGCCTGGTCTTCAGTCAACGCAACGGCCGGCATGTGGGCAACAGCCGAGGCAAAAGGCAGCAGAACCCCAGCGTCTTTGAGGGCTGCCAGCCGATCCTGTGGCGTCTGGGCGCCTTTTGTCAGGGCAGACAGGTCCGCCACCGTAACAGCATCTTCCAACTCATAGGGCCCACAGCTGAGCCGTTTCAATTCAGCAGCATGGGCGCCCCAACCGGTCATCTGGCCCAGTTCATGGCTCAGGCTGCGGATATAAGTTCCCTTGCTGCAGCGGATGGTCACCCGGGCGCGCACATGCGCATCCAGAAAGATCTCGTCCAGGCGCGCCTCATCAATGCGCACCGGCCGTTCCGGCTGCTCCACCGCCTGGCCGGCCCGGGCATACTGGTAAAGTTTTTTCCCCTTGACCTTGACCGCCGAATACAGCGGAGCCTGCTGGCGGGTGATGTCCTTGAGGGACAAAACCGCCTGCCGGACCGTTTCGAATCGGCTGGCAAGCAGGTCCGCCCGTTCCGCATCGGTCAGCTGGTGGCTGGACAAGCTGGTGCCGGTCCCATCCATGGTGTCGGTCGACCGGCCAAAGGCCACCAGCACCTGGTAGGCCTTGTCGTAGGGTTCCATGTAAGGGACCAAGCGCGTGGCCCGGCCGACACAAACCGGTAAGAGGCCCACTGCAAACGGATCGAGGGTTCCGGTGTGGCCCACCTTGCGAACCCCCAGCAGGCGACGGACAGCCGCCACCACGCCGAAGGAGGTCGTCCCGGGGGGCTTGTTGATCAGCAAAATGCCGCCTGGCAGGTTTGTGGGTGCATCCGCGCTGATCAGAGTTCACCCACTTTCTCAAGAACAGCCGCCCGGGCGTCTTCCAAAGAAGCCGCTGTCACGGTCATGCCGGCTGCACGGGGGTGGCCGCCACCACCAAAAGACCTGGCCAGGGCGGCGGCATCCAGGCGTTCGCTGCTGCGGATGTTGACCCGGATCTGACCCGGATCGCCCTGGCGGAAAACCAGGGCCAGGTCCACACCATTGATCGAACGCAGCTGGTTGATGATGCCCTCCAAGTCATCCTCGCTGGCGCCCAGGCTGTCCATGAGGGCCTGGGGCACAAGTGCCACCAGCACCCGGCCCTGCTGGTAAAAATGCGCCTGGCTGAACAGGGCCCCCATGAGACGCAGCCGGGCCGGGCTGGACCGCTCAAACAAAAAGCTGTTGATGGTGACCAGGTCAAGGCCTTCTTCCATGAGCCGGGCTGCCATGGCAAAACTTTTGTGTGTGGTGTTGGAATAGGCAAAGCTGCCCGTGTCTGAAACCAGGCCCGTCATCAGCAAGGTGGCCACGTCCGGTGTCATCAGGGGACGCTGCGCCTGCTCTTCCAGAAGCCCGATCAAGGTGAAGACCAGTTCCGCGCAGGCCGCGGCTGAGGTGTCCACGATGTCCCGCTCTGTCAGCGGTCGGGTCGGGATATGGTGGTCAATCACCCAGCGCCTGGGCATGGCCTGGCACAAGGCTTCCCGCCGGCCGGTGCGCTGGCAGTCCGAACAATCCAGCAACAAGGCCAGCTTGTCGGCCAGGTCGCTGGTCGGCAGTGCCGCCGGGTCGATGCGGTCAATGCGGTCCAGACCAGGCAAAAAGTCCAGTTTGGCTGGAATCGGTTCATCCAGCCAAAACAGGACTTTGAGCTCAAGTTGTTCCAGAACCAGACGCAAGGCCAGGCAGGAGCCCAGCGCGTCACCGTCCAGATTGACATGTGGAAACAGGCAGATGGTCTGGCCTGTCTCTCGGCAGCCAAGCAGCTCATAGGCCAGTTGGCGCAGTTGTTCACGGCTGGCAGGCATGGTCATTCAAGGACGTCATCGATCAGCTTGGTTAAGCGGATACCCCGTTCAATGGAGTTGTCCACGATGAAGTGCAGTTCGGGCGTCACGCGAAGGCGCATCCGGGCGGCCATTTCCCGCCTCAGGTAGCCGCTCGCGCTCTTGATCGCTTCTTCCGCACCGGCCCGCTCTTTGTCATCACCCATGATGCTGATGTAGACTTTGGCGTGGGACAGGTCCCGGGAGGCCTCCACCGAGACGATGGACACCATGGCTGGCAGCCTGGGATCCTTGATGTTGTTTTGGAACAAGTCAGCCAGAATCCGTCTGATTTCATCGCTGACACGGTCTGAACGTTGCATCCAATCAGCTCCCCTCTTCTTCCATGACGAAGGCTTCAATCACGTCATGCTCTTTAATGTCATTAAACCGCTCGATGCCGATGCCGCACTCGTAGTTGGTGCCGACCTCCCGGACATCGTCTTTAAAGCGCCGCAGGGACGCCAGTTTACCCTCGTGAACCACCACGCCGTC
>CAYXIM010000076.1:0-6176 GCA_964465385.1 uncultured Oscillospiraceae bacterium | reverse complement strand
AACACGGATTTTGTTCTTTCTGGTGACAAAACCATCGGTCACATAACAGCCGGCAACAGTGCCCACACCGCTGACCTTGAAGACCTGGCGAACTTCGGCGTGGCCCAAAATCACTTCCTTGAAGGTCGGTGCCAGCATGCCCTTCATGGCCGCTTCGATGTCTTCGATGGCCTTGTAGATGATCCGGTACATGCGCATGTCGACGCCGACTTCCTTGGCCAGCTCTGCCACATTGGCAGCAGGGCGTACGTTAAAGCCGATGACAATGGCGTTGGACACTTCGGCCAGGCGCACATCGGTTTCGGTGATGGCACCAACCGCGCCGTGGATAACCTGCACCCGGACTTCCTCACCAGACAGTTTTTCCAAAGACTGCCGAACAGCTTCGACACTGCCCTGGACGTCTGCTTTGACGATGATGTTAAGGTCTTTGACCTCTCCGGCCTCCATCTGGCTGAACAAGGACTCCAAAGACATGCGCGAGCTGGCCTTAAGCTGCTCTTCCCGCTGCTGTGTCCGCCGCTTTTCAACCAGGGCACGGGCGACTTTTTCGTCGGTGACGGCGTAGAAGAGCTCCCCGGCCTCCGGCACATCCGGCAGGCCCAGCACTTCAACCGGGATGGACGGACCAGCTTCCTGGACGGGTTTACCCCGGTCATCGGCCATGGCACGAACCCGGCCCACCAGCGATCCGGTCACCAGGGTGTCTCCGGTGCGCAGGGTGCCGCGCTGGACCAGCAAGGTGGCCACAGCCCCCCGGCTCTTGTCCAGCTTGGCTTCAACGACCGTTCCCTTGGCTTGTTTATCAGGTGCAGCCTTGAGTTCAAGCAGGTCGGCGGTCAGCAGCACCATCTCCAGCAGGTCGTCCATGCCTTCGCCTGTTTTGGCTGAAACAGGGACCATGACGGTTGATCCGCCCCAGTCTTCGGCAATCAGGTTGTGCACCGACAGCTCCTGTTTGATGCGATCCAGCTGGACCCCGGGCAGGTCGATCTTGTTGATGGCCACGATGATCTGCGTGCCAGCTGCCGTGGCGTGGTTGATGGCCTCAATGGTTTGAGGCATGACCCCGTCATCTGCGGCAACCACCAGGATAGCCAGGTCAGTCACCTGGGCACCGCGGGCGCGCATGGTGGTGAAGGCCTCATGGCCGGGGGTGTCCAGAAAGGTGATCTGGCGGCCCCGGACCGTGACCGTGTATGCACCAATGTGCTGGGTGATACCGCCCACTTCGCCATCCGCAATGGTCGTCTGGCGGATGCGGTCCAAAATGCTTGTTTTACCGTGGTCAACGTGGCCCATAACCACGACCACCGGCGGACGCGGCTTGAGGTCCTCTTCCTTGTCTTCACTGTCATCGAAGAGGATGTCTTCCTCGGACACTTCAACCACTTTTTCTGCTGTGATTTTAAACTCAGCAGCAAGCAGGCTGGCTGTATCGAAGTCGATTTCCTGGTTGACCGTGGCCATGACCCCCATCTGCATGAGCTTTTTGATGACCTCTGCCGTGGTTTTTTTGATGGCTTCGGCAAACTCCTTGACCGTCAACGCCTCCGGCAGCTTAACATGGGTCAAGACAGCGCGGACCACCGGCTGGCTGCTCTGATGGCGCCTGCTCTGGCGGCCACGGCGTGGGCGGCCACGCCTGGATGGGCCCTTGTAGAGGGTGTCCAGAATAACTTCATCTGACAGGGCTTCTTGAACCGGCTTGCCGGAAATGGCCTGGGCGTGTTTTCGAAGCGACTGGTGTTTGTCCCTGAACGCATCGGAACGCGGCGCCACCGGTTTGACATCCCGGCGCTCCGGCCGGCGGCTTGTCCGATCGGCAGGCCGGTCGGCCCCGTCGCTGGCGACCGGCTGGGCCGGGCGTGGCGCAACAACAGGGGCAGGTGACGGCTGGCCGGGTCGGGCCGCAGCCGTCGGTTGTTTCAGGTAAGCACCGCTTTGCGGGCCGCGCGGCGGGCGAACACTCATGCTCTCACCGTCCGCTGTTTGGATGGGCCCAACAGGGGCGGCCTTGGCGGCCACCGCTTCCTGGTCAGGTGCCTGGGGTACTTCAACTTCCTTGGCCGGCGTTTCAACCACGGTTTCGGCCGCCGCTTCCAGAGGTGTTGCCGCAGGGGCGGCCTCCGGCAGGTCAGGGGCCGCGTCGGCCACCAGGTCCGCAACGGCTACCGGTGCGACAACATCCGTTTTTGTTTCCTCAACAGGTTCAGGCTCAACCGGTTTGGACGCTTTTTTGACAACCTTAACCACACCCGTGATTTTCTTGCCGGAAACCCCGCGCATGGTCAGCGTGGGCCCCTTCCGCTTGTCGGGTGCCGGGCGTTTCTTTTCGGCCGCCTCTGGCGTCTTTTTCTGGGGTGTTTCCGGTTTGGGCTCCGCTTGCTCTTTTTTGACCGGTTGTTTGACCAACCCGTCTTCATGAACGAAGCCTGCTCTCAAACCAGACCCGGATTCTTCTCTTTTCACCATAGTGATCCTGTTCCTCCACTCCGGTTCATCCCGTCGATGAACCCTAATCTATCTGATCAACCTGCCGGGCATGCGTGAATCAGCGTCAGCAACCGACTGGCAAAATGTGTGTCCAACACAGCAACCAGTGCATGCTGGGTTGACCCGGTCCACTGTCCGATTTTTTCCATCTCACCAAAAACGGCCACAGGCACCCGCCCGTCTGCCGCCTGCTGCTGCAGGTTGCGACCGGTGCGTTCGGCAGCATCCGCGGCCACAATCACCAGGCGGGCCTGCCTTTGCCTCAGGGCCTTGAAGACCGCTTCCGTGCCGCACAAGAGGCGGCCGGCCCGTTTGGCCAGGCCCAGCAGCCGGTAGACCTCTTCTGGTCTGCACGGGCTGTCCCCTTGTGGCATCTGGTTATCTGTTGCTTGCTTTGCCGTCATCTGGCAAGGCCTTCCTTTCGTCTATCAGGCGTTGGAGCGTCTCCTGATCCAGGGGGCGCTTCCATTCCTTTTGCAGGCGGTTGCTGCGGATGGCTGTTTCGAAGCAGTCACCGGACCGGCAGACATAGGCCCCCCGTCCCGGCAGCTTGCCGCTGGGGTCAAGCGCAGCCTCGCCCGTCCGGTTGATGACCAGACGGATCAGGTCGCCCTTGCCCTTGATGGTCCGGCAGGCAATGCACATGCGCTGTGGTTTTTTGCCTTTCACCATGGTCCTTCACCTGCATCAGGATGCATCCTCATCGGCATCCGCGTCTTGTTCAGCAAGCGCTTGCGGCTCCTGGGCGCCGGCGGCTTCCTCTTCTTCTTCCTCTTCAAAGGCCTCGGCGGTTTCTTCGGCCGCCTGGGTGAAACGGGCCATGAGCTCAGCTTCAACCGCTTCACGGAACTGCGACTCACTCTTGATGTCTATTTTCCAGCCGGTCAGGCGGGCGGCCAGCCGGGCATTTTGCCCCTCGCGGCCAATGGCCAGAGACAGCTGGTGGTCCGGTACAATGACCCGGGCAACCTGTTCCTCCTCAAAGAGGTCCACCCGGACCACTTTGGCCGGGTTCAGGCTGTTGCTGATAAACTGCGTCAGATCCGGGTTCCATTCGATGATGTCGATCTTCTCACCCATGAGCTCGTCCATGACAGCCTGGACCCGAAAGCCCCGTTGGCCGACACAGGCGCCGACGGCGTCTACATTCTCATCACGGGACAGGACGGCCATTTTGGTCCGGGACCCGGCCTCGCGTGAAATGGAGACGATCTCGACGATACCTGCTGCGATTTCCGGCACCTCCTGCTCAAAAAGCTTTCGAACCAGGTTGGGGTGGCTGCGGGAGATGTAGACAATGGGCCGGCCTCTTTTTTCATCCACTTTAAGGATCAAAAAGCGCAGGCGCTGGTTGAAGTTGTAACCATCAGAGCGAACCTGCTCGTTGTAAGGCAAAACCGCCTCAGCCCGGCCGATGTCAACAACCACCTCACGGCGGTCTTTACGCTGGACAACCCCGGCTGCAATTTCTCCGATGCGGTTGCTGAATTCATTTTGAATGCGTTCGCGTTCGGCGCTGCTTAACCGTTGGTTGATGACGTTCTTGGCCGTCTGGGCGGCCAGCCTGCCAAAATCCTGCGGCCGGAGTTCATACTCCATCATGTCGCCCACCTCAAAGTCTTCAGACAGGGCCTTGGCCTCTTCCAGAGACATTTCGGTGTTTTCGTCCTCGACCTCCTCCACCACAGACTTGGTCAGGTAAACGCGCATCTCCCCGGTTTCCCGGTCGATTTCCGCCCGGATGTTGTCCGTGGTCTTGGCTTCAAATTCCCGTTTATAGGCGGACACCAGCGCTTCTTCGATGGCTTCAAACAAAACCTCCGCTTCAATGCCGCGTTCTTTTTCTAACAATCTCAGGGCTTCAATCAACTCAGCGTTCATTCCCCAGATGCTCCTTCCATGATCTCACAATCGGATCATTCGTTTGATATGGGCCACATCACGGCGTTCCAAAGCCTTGTGCGTGCCGTCTTCCAGTTCCAGGCTGACCGTGTCCGGTGTGAAAGCCACCAGGCGGCCCTCAAACCGTTTCCGGCCATCCTGGGCCTTGTAGCAGGTGGCTTTCACCCAGGCCCCCTGGTAACGGGCCAGGTCGCTGTCGGTCTTGAGCGGTCGGTCAATGCCCGGTGACGAAACCTCAAAGTAGTCGTGGTTGAGGGCCAGGGTGTCGATCAGGGGGTCGGCCAGCTCACTGACAGCCGTACAGTCATCCAACGACACACCGCCCCGTTTGTCGACGATCAGGCGCAGGATTTTGTTCTGGTTTTCAGTCACCCGCTCCACGTCAACCAGCTCCAGGCCTTGGGACTGGACGAGCGGTTCCACCAGCTCTCGGATGTCCTGTTGCCAGCTCGGGCCGTTCGACATGGGCTCCACCCTTTCACCGTTTCAGGGACATACAGCAAGAAAGAGTGGGCAAACCCCACTCTTTGCTTACGCACAGGCCAACATTCCGAAATCAGTATAGCACGCGTCAAGCCCTGATGCAAGCGCTCAGGCGCCTTCAAAACACCTCGTGAAAAGCCCGCCTGCTGGCCCTGGCAAAAAGCCGCCCGCTCTTCTTTTCACAGCCGCTTTAGGCTACAATAGAAGGCAAGCAGATGCAAAAAGGAGTGAGTGCCTATGGTGACAGTGATTGTAGGGAAAAAAGGAATTGGAAAAACAGCCCGGCTCGTTGATGACCTCAACCAACATGCCATGTGCGACAGCTGCAATGTGGTGTGCATCGAGTCCGGGCGCAGGCTCGACCGGCTGGTCAAATACCAGATCCGCCTGGTCGACATCACAGAATACCCGGTCAGCGGCTATGACCAGCTCCTGAGCTTTATCGCGGGAATCTGTGCCAAAGACTATGACATCACCCACCTGTACATCGACAGTATCTATAAAGTGTCCGGCAACGATAACCCGGATCATTTGGGGGCCTTTCTTGAAAAGCTCAATGCCTTCGCCAAGCAGGAGAACATGCACGTCATGATCATCCTCAGTGCCGATCCGGAACAGTTGCCTGAAACCGTCACGCGCTACTGCTGACCCGCCGGTCCAGAGGGAGGAAATGCATATGTTGTCAGATTTTAAAAAATTCATGATGCAAGGAAACGTGATGGACCTGGCCATTGGTGTGGTCATCGGCGGCGCTTTCACAGCCATTGTCAACAGCCTGGTCGACCACATCTTCATGCCCATCGTTGGCGTGCTGGTCGCCGACATCAATTTTTCGGACCTCAAGATTGTCCTGTCCAAGGCCATCGTTGAGAACGGTGAGGTCATCAAGCCGGAAGCCGCCATCGGCTACGGCACGCTGATCCAGACCATTGTCACCTTTTTCATCATCGCCCTCTTCCTTTTCTTCCTGATCCGGGGCATGAACCGCTTCAAAAAGGAAGAGGTGGAGGAGCCGGCGGCCAAGCCCGACGACGTCCTCTTGCTGGAAGAAATCCGGGACCTGCTCAAAGAAAAAGACGCCTGATGGGCCCTGTCCCCGGCCCTGCCGCCAGGCAGGGCCGGGCGGCAGCACCTTTGTTTCTTTTTTCTAATCGATTTTGGACCAGGCCTTTGATCTGGTTGCCGTCTTCACCAAAACGTGCTACCGTGAAAACCAGAGTCAGAGGAGGGATTTCATGTTACATCGCTTAGCTGTTCTGGTCGAAAACAGGGCCGGTGTCCTCAACCGGGTCACC
>CAYXIM010000075.1:0-8996 GCA_964465385.1 uncultured Oscillospiraceae bacterium | reverse complement strand
CAGATGGGCGGATTTTGGGAAAAATGGGGCATGTGGAACGCCTGCAGGCCGGCCAGATCAAAAACGTCCCTGGCTGCACGGACCTGCGGCTCTTTGAAGCCGGTGTGTCTTGGTTTAGCGGGAAATCAGGCGCGTAAGAGGGTGGGCAGGAGCTTATCCAGGGCGTGGGCGCAGGAACTGGTTTCCAATTTTTCGTCGTTCATCTGGGCCAGCTTGATTTCAGGGTCCACCAGGCCGGTCAGGCGGGTGCGGTCTCGCATGAAGCGGATGGCTTCCTGCAGGACGTAGGCGTCTTCAGAAACCAGGCGGCCCGAAATGACGATGCAGTCCGGGTCAAAAATGTTGCGGATGCTCAATAAGGTCATGCCCAGGTACTGGGAGACCTCGGTCAAGATCTCCTGGACCAGGATGCTGCCCTGGCGGTAGGCTTGAAAGACGGTCTGGTAGCCCAGCCGGTCCTGGTTTTCAGCCACCAGACGAGACAGGATGGGGCAGGCCGCTTGATCCAGCAAGGCCTGGAAGCGTTTCAAGACCACTTCATTGTCTAGATAACCTTCAATGCAGCCCAGGTTGCCGCAGTAACAGCGTGGCCCATGTGGGTTGATGGAGATGTGCCCCAGCTCCCCGAAGAAATTGTTTTTACCCAGCAGGGGCTTTTTGTCTTTAAAATAGGCGATGCTGGTTCCCGGTTCCATGATCAAATAGACGATGCTGCGGTAGCTGTCGGGGATCAACAGGCTCTCGTACCAGCCAAAGGTCCGGGCCACGTTGTCCGAGACGACCGGCACACCCAGGTGCGACTGGATGGCCCCGGTGATGGGGAAGTTGCTCCAGTTGTAGAGGCTGGCTTCAATGAGGCCGCCGCGCAGGTGCATGCCGCGGAAGGTGAACTTGGATGCCAGCAGTTTGCCATTGAGGGTCTGGTGCTGGTTTAAAAAAGCGTCGATGGCCGCCAGCAGGGCGTCAACCACCTGGCCGGCCGTGTGGCCTGCCTGGATGGTCAGGGGAACGGGGATGAAACGGTCGGCCTTGATGTTGCCGGCCAGGTCACACAAACGCAGCTGGATGGTGTCTTCATCGATGATGTTGATGGACAAGATGCTGTTTCGCTTTTCATTGAGGCGGATCAGCTTGGTCCGCCGGCCCAGGCTGGCTGAAAAGCCCGCGACCTCATAGACCAGGTTGGCTGCCAGCAAATCGTTGATGGCCAGCGTCACCGTCGCGGCGCTGATGCCCAGCTGGTCACCCACTTCCTTGCGGGAAATCCCATCATGGATCAGGATGGTGCTGAAGATTCGGCGGATGTTGTTGCGTTTGATTTTAAAAACGGCAGGGTTCATAAGGCACCTCAAGCAGGATAAAAAGAGACAGCATCAGTGTATCACACTTATCCGAAAAGAAAAATGAAGCTGCCAGGCAGAAAGAATTTATCGGTCGAAAGATGTAAAAGGGCCTTGACAAGCCCTTAGCCAGCTTATAAAATAAATTTGACTCTAATTATTTTTATCATAAAAATGAATAAACGGCAACCAACAAACAAACACGTATCAGGAGACGGCGACACGTCCGTCCGGTCAGGAGTCGGCTATGAACCGCATGGATGCCCTTTCTTTTGTGGGTGACGGGACCTACACCAAGCAAACGGTCGAGGCCTTGTTGGACCAGATGGACCGTTTGGGTGTTCAAAAAACCCTGGTTGCACCGGATGAAGCCTGTGTGGCTGTCGAAAACGAGGCAGGCAACCAGGCCATGCTGGCTGCCAGCCGGGCCTGGCCTGATCGCCTGCTGGCCTATGCGGTTGCCAACCCCTGGTATGGCGGCAAGGCCGTGAAAGGGTTGCAGGCTGCCCTGCAAGCAGGGGCCAGGGCCGTTTATTTTCACGCCGCCCTGCAAGGCTTTGCCATCAACGACCCCATCGTTGACCCCCTGATAGAAGTTTGTGAGCACTTTGATGTGCCGGCTTACTTTCACACCGGTACACCGGCCTACGCCCTGCCCTTTCACCTGCATTACCTGGCCAGGCGTTTTCCCCGGGTCCGTTTTATCATGGGCCACAGCGGGGCCAATGATTTTGTTGCGGATGCCCTGCCCGCCCTCTTTGAGCGTGATAACATCTGGCTGGACACCAGCTTAAACCTGACGGTCACCCTGTCGGGGTTTTTCCAGCAGGCGCCTGATCGGCTGGTCTTTGCCAGCAGCGCCCCGGTCAGCACCCTGCAACACGAACTGGACAAGGTGTATCGGGCCCGGCCCTCAGACGAACAGCTCAGGCAGGTCTTTTTTGACAACCTCTGCCAGGTGCTGGGAGCAAAACCATGATCATCGATGCGCACGGCCATGTTCAGGATGCCGGCTATCCGGCCGGGTCAACGGTCTACGTGGGCCCTGGCGACATGCTGGATGCCATGGACCAGCGGGGCATCAGCCAGTCGTGGGTCAGCCCCATCACGGCTGTTGTCCGTGACTTTGAGGCCCACAACCAGAAGACCTATGAGCGTTTTGTCAAAGCACACCCGGACCGTTTCAAGGCCTACGCCGTCTTGAACCCCTATTACCCCGACCGCATGCGTCAAGAACTGGTGCGCTGCTTTGAACGATTTCATTTTCTGGGTATCAAGGTCCATTCCTGGGTTCAGGGCTTCGTCTTGCACCAGCCGATCATCTATGAACTCATGGCCGGCGCAGCCCGCTACCAGGTGCCGGTGCTGTTCCATGACGGCACGCCGCCCTACGCCGACACCTTACAGGTTGCCGCCCTGGCCGGGCGGTTTCCGACCGTGCCCATCCTGCTGGGCCACAGTGGCCTTTACGACGCGGCCCGGGCGGCCATCGATGCGGCCAAGAACCACGATAACATCTGGCTGGTCTTGCAAGGGCCCACCATTGGCGACATGACACAAATCGTGGCCCAGGCACCCAGTGACCGGCTCTTGTTTGGCAGCGACTACTGCTGTGCCGGCGCCGGCCCGGTTGGTCAGACCATCCTCGACGACCGCCTGGACATGTTTCGGGCGGCCTGCCCGGATCCGGACCTGCAAAGACAAATCTTTCAAGACAACGCCCTGCGGCTGGGCAATAAAAGGACAGGTGACGGCACATGATCATCGACATGCACGCCCATGTCATGGATGAAGGCTATCCGGCCGGCTCAGACCAGCGGGTTGAAGCGGACACCATGCTGTCGGCCATGGACCGCTATGGCATCCAGGAGATGTGGGTCAGCTCGGCCCCTGCCTTTGTCCGGGAGGCCTGGCGCTACAACAAGCGCCAGTACACCCTCTTTCAACAAAAGGCACCCGCGCGCTTCCGCTGTTACGGGGTCTTTAACCCCTACTTTCCCCAGGAGACCCGGGAGGATGTGAAACGCTGTTTCGAGGACTATGGCTTTTCAGGCATCAAGGTCCACACCTGGCTCCAAGGGCTGGTGCCCCACCAGAAGGCCCTTTATGAGCTGGTCGAGGCCTCCATTTTCTACCGGGTCCCCATCTTGTTCCACGACGGCACGCCGCCCTACGCCGACACCTTGCAAGTGGCCGCCCTGGCTGGCCGCTACCCGGAAGCCACCCTTTTTCTGGGCCATGCCGGCCTTTACGATGCCCACCGGGCGGCCATCCAGGCAGCCAACACACACGACAACGTCTGGCTGATTCTCATGGGACCAACGATCGGTGGCATGCGGGAAATCATCGCAGCCGCCCGGCCGGACCGTTTGCTTTTCGGAACCGATTACTGTTTTGGAGGAGGTGACTGGACAGGAGACACCTTGATTGATGACCGGATTGACATCGTGCGGTCGGCTTGTCCTGATGCCGGTCTGCTGGCGGACATCTTCAGCAACAACGCCAGGGCATGCATCAGGGCGATCAAAGCCGGCCATGCTTGACCACACAGCTCTGAAGAACCATCCATTAAACGTAGCGTAGACGCTAGTGGCATGAAACACACGAACAAGACCGGCTACGGCCAAAAACCAGGAGGGTTTTCGTATGAAGAGAATACTGAGCTTGTTCCTTTCCTTGCTCTTGCTGCTGCTGATGGTCGCAGGCTGCACGCCCGCAGAAACAAAAAACGGAAACGATGATCCAACGGCAGGAACCACGGCGCCAGCAGAAACAACAACCGAAAAACCAGAAGAAACCCAGGCTGGCGAAAAAGTCATGCTGACGGCAGCCCTGTCCATGGATATCGTTGAAGTCTATGAAGCGTTCATCGACTCCTACCAGGACAAATACCCCAACGTGACCATTGACCTGGTGTCAATCGGCTACAACGTCAACGAGTACCTGACCCTGGCCATGTCTTCGGAGACCATGCCGGAACTTTTCTCCATCAACAGCGATGCCCAGGGCCGCCAGATGGCCGATGAAGGCTGGATCATGGACCTGAAGGGGACAGCGGTCGAAGACCTGGTCAGCCCCACAGTGGTACCTTTTTTCACCTCTGACACGGGCATCCTCTATGGCATCCCCTACGGCATCGCCACGGTCATCATGTACTACAACGTCGACCTGTTCAAAGACGCCGGCGTGGAGCTGCCGACCAACTGGGAGGAATTTCTGGCCGCCTGTCAAGCCCTGAAAGCCGAAGGGATCGCCCCCATGGCCCTGGCCATGGAAGAAAGCTCCGCCAACACCGTCTGGAGTGCCATTTTTGGCAACCTGGAATCGGAAGTGAACCCGGATTTTGAAAAACAGATGCTGGACGGCAGCTACGTCTTCGCTGATGGCAAGGCCCTGGAGACCTTTGAGCGCTTCATGGTGCTGGCCGACAACGACTACCTGCAGGAAGGTGCTGTTGGTGCCGATTTCCAGGCCGCCCTGGACACCTTCAACCAGGGTGAGGCCGCCATGCACATTGCCGGCTCCTGGTTTGCCACCTCCATTGAAGGCTTTGGTGACTTTGAATTGACGGCCACCAACGTGCCCTTCAACGACAAAGGCAAAGTCCCCTATACCCTGATTTCTCCAGAAACCGGCTGGGGCGGCAGCGGCAAGTCGACGCACAACGAAGAGATTTTGAACTTCCTCACCCATTTTGTCGGGGAAGGCAGAACCATCATGCAAAACGGCCGCGGCAGCATCCCGGTGACCAAGGACACATCAGGCTCCGTTTTACCGGATGTGCTCAATGCGGTTGTCCCGGACCTGCTGGCCTCAACGCAGACGGCTTCTTTGTACTTCGTCTACCTGCCGGCAGCCTTCCAATCCGACCTGCAAAAGATTTACCAGGAACTGGTCCTGGGTGCCGCCACACCGGAAGAGGCGGTGGCCACCATGCAATCGGTCTTTGATGCCGCTTTTGACTAACCGCTTGCCAGCACAGGGCAGGGTGGGGGACCACCCTGCCCTGTGGGAATCTGGCGACAACGAGGTGTTTTATGTTCAAGCGCATTGGAAGCAACAAGGGACTGGCCGCCTTTGTCTTTTTAACCCCGGCACTGGTTTTTTTGCTGGTCCTCTTTGTCATGCCTGTTCTTGAAAGTTTTTATTACAGCCTGACCAATTACGACGGTTTTTCAGCAAGCTACCGCTTTGTCGGCCTGGATAACTTTCGCAAGGTCTTTGCCGCCCGGCAAACGGTCCAGGTGATCAAGAACACCTTTTACCTGACCCTGATCTACATCCCGGTCCTCAATGGCCTGGCCCTTTTCCTGGCGGTCCTCATCAACGACTGCCGGCGCGGCCAGAACATCTTCAAATCCATCCTCTTTTTCCCCAACCTGCTGGCCATGGCGGTGACCGGTTATGTCTTCAAGATGATCTTGAACCCCAAAAACGGGGCCTTCAACCAGATCCTGGAAGCCATCGGCCTGGGTGCCTTGAAAATGGACTGGCTGGGCAACGTCAAGACGGTTATCCCGGCCATCAGCGTGACCACCATCTGGTTCGCCACAGGTTTTTACCTGGTGATTTACCTGGCGGGTATCTTAGCCATCCCCCAGGACCTTTTCGAAGCCGGTGCCATCGATGGCGCCAGCCGCTGGCAGCGTTTCAGGTGGATCACCCTGCCCTTGCTGGCCCCATCCATCACCATCAACATCATTTTATCAACCATTGGGATTCTGGGTGCCTTTGACCTGCCCTTTGTCATGACCAGTGGCGGGCCGGGCTATTACTCGACCACCATCGCCTTGCAGATCTACCTCTACAACTCGGCGAGTTTGCAACTGGGCAACGGCCTGGTCCTGTCAGCCCTGCTGTGCACGATCAGCATCATCATCACGGCTATCCAGTATAAATTAACGACAAGAAGGAGCTTAGACTGAGATGAAACACAAAGGCTGGTCCGTCAAAATGGCCGCATGGGTCAACTACCTGCTGGTGTCGGTCTTTTGTCTGGGCTTTTTATTTCCGCTGTATTTCTTTTTCACCAATGCCTTTAAACAGGCCAAATTCATTTCAACCCAACCGCTCTTCCTGACGGCGGAGAGCTTCACCTTGGACAACATCATCCAGGCCTTTGCCAGAATGAAGTACCTGCAAGCCTTCCAAAACAGTTTTGTTGTCCTGATCGTCTCATCGGTGGTCATGATTGTGCTGGGCTCCATGGCCGCCTATGCCATTGTGGCCATTGGCGGGCGCTGGCTCAACCGGCTCTTCAAGGTCATCATGGCCATGATGACCATCCCGGTCTATGTGGCCATGATTCCCTTATCCAAGACCCTGGCCAAGCTGCATCTGATCAACTCCTATTTTGGCATTGCCTTTGTCTACATCGCTTTTGCCTTGCCGTTTGTTATTTTCCTCTATGTGGGCAACATGCAAACCATCCCCAAGGAGCTCAGTGAGGCGGCGACCATAGACGGTTGCAACCTCTACCAGACTTACCTCTTGATTTACATGCATGTACATCTGGAATGACATCCTGATCCCCATGATCACGGTGCGCAGCGGCTACCTGCAAACCCTGCCCCAACGGCTGGTTTCTTTTGCCACCAGCTTCAGCGCCCGCTGGGACTTGATTTTCGGATCGGCCTTTCTGGTTTCGGTTCCGGCCATCATCATCTTTCTCTTGCTGCAGAAAACGTTTATAGAAGGCATCGCTGAAGGTGCCATCAAAGGATAAGCCGGCCCATCTTTTCGGGGATGGCCATGATCGAGGAGGACCACCATGAACGAGTATCTGATGAACGGCATCCAAGACTACAAGCTGATGGCACAAACCGGTGTCAAGCAGTATGTCTTTCCGCTTGAAAGCCAGCACAACTCCAACTGGGACAGCAGCATCGGGCCTGACGGCAAGGTTTATTTCGCCCTGTCCAGCGAGCTGGCCAAGAGCGAATACGTGCAATTTTACAGTTACGATTATGACACCAACACCGTGGAGCTGCTGTTCAAGGGAGAGGATGTCATCATGCCTTCTGACCGGGCCATCCGGGCCAGTAAGTTTCACACCTCCATCGGCTACCTGGAAGACGGCCGCATGATCATGACGACCCACACGACCGACCGCAGCCCCAACCACCCCACCTGGATGCCGACCCAGTATTACCACCATGTCTGGGAGGGCTTCCCGGGCAGCAACATCATTCTTTATGACCCGAAAACAAAAAAGGCTGAAAACCTGGGCATCCCGGTCCCCCATGAGACGGCCTATGGCGCCCTTTACGATGTCAAGCACAACGCCCTCTTTTTTCTGGGGGGCTTTCGTGGGCACCTCTATCGCTATGACCTGACCGAACGCAAGCTGCAAGACTTTGGCCAGGTGTCCGAAAACTGGTCTTTCCGCCTGGTTCTGGGCCGGGACGGCAACGTCTATGGCAACAGCCGGTCTGGTTATTTTTTCCGCATCAACACCGAAAGCTTGAAGCTGGAAGATTTGAATTACCGGGCCCCCTTCATCACCAAACCAGCGTATTATGCGGATTACAAGTTTTTCACCAAAGGCCTTGACGGGCCGGACGGGCGCCTTTACATCGGCACCTATATCTCTCGCCAGTTTGTGGCCTTTGACTACGACACGCAGACCTTTGAAGAGCTGGGTGATTTCCTGCCCACTGAAAAGCACGTCAAGGGAGAGACCCGCTTCGGGGTCTGGGGCTTTGATTTTGACAGTGAAGGGGTCTTGTGGTATTCGGTCTGGAGCCGGAACTGTGACAGCAGCAGCAAAGAGATCGGCCTGCCGGCATCGCTCTTCCGTTGGGACTTGCTAGGCGGGGGCAAGCCGGAGTGGATGGGGGTTGTGGGCACGCCTGAGCGGGTGCCTTCCTGGACCAGTGAGGTCATGATCGATCAACATGATATCCTCTATGTCATGGGCTCCAACCATGCCTTTGATGGCCCGGATATCACAGCCATTGATCTGAAGCAATACCGAAAAGACAGGCACAAGCTCGGCCAGGTGGCCATCAAAGACCCTTACATGGTGGACATGGCCAACAAACGTTATGCTGACGTGGCCGACTGGATTTATGACAAACTCCTGATCACGCAAGCCAACAACTGGAAGGTGGACTACCCACTGGCCCAGCGGCCCATCCGCTTGTGGCGGGCCCTGGCACCGGATCACATCGATGAGTCACCGGTCCAAAGGCTGGCCTGGCTGGATAACCAGACCCTGATCGGCCTGTGTGGTCAAAAAACACAACATGCCTTCAAAGTGGTCGATGGCCAGCTGGTGGACCTGGCACCGGCAACCGAGCGTCAAGACCTGGACCAGCAGCTGCAAGCTAACCAGGAGGCCCCCATCCAGGGCTGTGACCAGCTGCCGTTCTACCCGGGACGCCAGTACAAGGCCCGGGTGGTGGCGCGGACCAGCTACCGGGGCAAAACGGTGGTCGGCACAGAAGATGGCATGCTGGCGGTTTGTCAGGATGGCCAGGTCTTTGGCCTGGGGCCTGCCGTCTATAACGGGCCCATTCGTGGCCTGGTGACAGCGCCGGATGGCTCCGCTGTTTATGGCATCGGTGGTGACAACGACGACCTGGGTGTCGTCTTCCGCTACGATGACACACAGGGCCTGCGTTGGCTGGGGCACGTCGCCTATGACCAGCCGGA
>CAYXIM010000074.1:6232-9008 GCA_964465385.1 uncultured Oscillospiraceae bacterium | reverse complement strand
TTATCTTTGCGGGTATTGTAACCCGGGCACCTGACGGGGCACGGACCTTGTTTCAATATTTCCAAGCCTGGACCTTGACCAAGAACGTCCTTTTCTCATTGCTGGCAACGGCCGGCGTCGCCCTTTTGTTCCTGGTCGTGATCGCCTTGGTGGTCTTTGTGCAGATGGCTGAACGGCGTATCCCTGTCCAGTATGCCAAGAAGGTGGTTGGGCGAAAAATGTACGGCGGCCAGAGCACCTACCTGCCTATCAAAGTCAATCAGGCGGGGGTTATCCCGGTCATTTTTGCCAGCTCTATCGTCATGATGCCCTCAACCATGGTGTCGCTTTTCACCAATGCCAACCAGACCCCGGGCCCGGTGGCCCAGTGGTTCATGAACTTCACGGGCAACCCGCTTTATTATGTGTTTTATGCCCTGCTGATCATCGGTTTCACCTTTTTCTACTCGATGGTGCAGTTCAACCCGATCGAAATTGCCAACAACCTGCAAAAGAACGGCGGCTTCATCCCCGGTATCCGGCCGGGTCGTCCGACTGCCCAGTTCATACAGAAAACATCTCGCCGCTTGTCCTGGTTTGACGCCCTTTTCCTGGTCCTGATTGTCCTCTTGCCGACGCTTTTAAGCGCTGTGACCAAAATGCAGGGCATCTGGTTTGGGGGCACGGCTGTTATCATCCTGGTGGGTGTGGCGCTGGATCTGGTCAACCAAATCGAAGCACATATGTTGATGCGCCATTACAAGGGGTTTTTGGACTGATGGGCTGCATCTGTGAACAGGGGGTGTTTTGCCTAGGTGAAAGACCCTGTTTCGCATCTTAGGAGGCTGAGCATGCAATTAATCCTGCTGGGAGCGCCCGGTTCGGGCAAAGGGACCATCGCGGAGAAACTGGTTGACCGGTTTGGCCTCTTGCACCTGTCTACCGGCGATGCCTTCCGGCAGGCCATCCGGGCGCGCACCTCGCTGGGTATCCAGATTGAACGCACCCTCAAAAGCGGCAAATTGGTTTCCGATGAGCTGACCTCGTCGCTGGTTGAAGCGCGCCTGTCCCAGATTGACAGCCAGTCAGGTTACCTGCTGGACGGCTTTCCCAGAACCTTGCCGCAGGCCCAGGCGCTGGATTGCATGAAGCCCCTGATCGACAACCCCTTGACTGCGGTGATTCACCTGACGGTCCCGGATGCGCTCATCGTGGCGCGTTTGAGCAACCGCCGTGTCTGCAGCCAATGTGGGCAGACCTATAACCTGATTGCGTTTCCACCCCGCCAGCCAGGTATTTGTGATGTCTGCGGTGCACCTTTGGAGCAGCGGGAAGATGACCAGGAAGAGACCATCCTGCGTCGCCTGGCAGCTTACCGGGAACAGACAGAGCCCCTGGTGGCTTATTACCGGGCACGTCACCTGCTGGTGGAAGCAGACAACCAGGGTCCGGTTGATGAAACATTCGCTGCTGTCCTGTCTGGCCTGTCTGACCTCGAGGCCTACCGTGGTTAAACTCAAAGACCAGCGCGAAATTGAGCTGATGGCTGCATCCGGCCGGATCGTCGGCCAGGTCTTGCAGCAACTGGGCCAGGCTGTCGAGCCGGGGATCAGCACCGGCCAGCTGGATCAACTGGCCCGCCGCCTGATCGAAGATGCGGGTGCCATCCCCTCTTTTTTAGGCTATGGCCGTCCGCCTTTCCCAGGCGCCATTTGTGCCTCCATTGACCAGGAAGTGGTCCATGGTATTCCGGACGACCAGCGAATCTTGCAGGCAGGCAGCATTATATCCATCGATGTGGGGGTCCTGCTGGACGGCTACCATGCTGATGCCGCACGCACCTTTGCCGTGGGTCAGGTTCAGCAGGAGGTGCTGGCACTGGTCCGTGTCACCCGAGAATGTTTTTGGCTGGCCTGTCAAAAGGCCCACCCGGGCCGACGTCTGGGTGATTTATCCGCCACCATCCAGGCCCACGCTGAAGCGCACGGCTACGGGGTGGTTCGAGAACTGACCGGCCATGGCATTGGCCAGGACTTGCACGAAGACCCGGATCTGCCCAACTACGGCACGGCCGGTCGTGGCCTGCGTCTGGAGCCTGGCCTGGTGTTGGCCATGGAACCCATGATCAACCAGGGCGGCAGTGCCATCCAATTAAAAGCGGACGGCTGGACCATCGTGACTGCAGACGGCCTGCCCTCGGCTCATTATGAAAACACCTTTGTGGTGACACAGGAAGGCCCCCGGGTCCTGACCCTGGAACCGGGAGAAGAAGATGAAACGCATCGCAGCTGAAGCACAAGGCCTGCAAGCAGGCTGGCTTGTCCGGTCCAGAACAGGACGGGACCGGTCCCGCCTTTATCTGGTGCTGGCAGTCAGCCAGGACCGGGTCTTGCTGACAGATGGAGACAAGCGCGGTGTTGACCACTGCAAGACCAAAAACACCAGCCACGTTGGCCTGGTTGACTGGTCAGACCGGCACACCTTTTTAAAAGAGCTGGCCGATCTGAAGGACCCGGGACGACAAAACGCCTTGATCCGCAAGCTGTTGCAGCCATACGAGGCGCGATCGAGCAAAAGCGAAAAGGAGTGAAAGAAGGATGTCAAAAGAAGACGTCATCGAAGTGGAAGGCATCGTTGTGGACACCTTTCCGAATGCTGTTTTCAAGGTTCGGCTGGAGAACGGTCACGAGGTGACCGCCCACATCTCTGGTAAACTGAGACAGCACTACATCAAAATTTTGACAGGCGACCGGGTGACTGTGGAGTTGTCTCCCTATGATCTGACCCGCGGTCGGAT
>CAYXIM010000074.1:0-6222 GCA_964465385.1 uncultured Oscillospiraceae bacterium | reverse complement strand
CAAATAACCCGGCTAAGAGAAAAAACAACTTGATTTTATCGCCCGATCTGGTAAAATGTTTTAGCATGCGCCCTTTTATGGTGTGAGACACAAAGTGGCAAGTGAGGAGGAACAGACGATGAAGGTGAGACCATCCGTCAAACCGATTTGTGAAAAATGCAAGGTGATTCGCAGGAAAGGCCGTGTCATGGTCATCTGTGAGGAGCCCAAGCACAAGCAAAAACAGGGTTAACCCAGGCACACAGCACCGGAATGCGGCTGCTCTGGTTGCAAAAACCAGACAAGATTCCGGTGTTTCGAGATAGATATGAAGAGAGCGTAATGGAGGTGCACGTGAATGGCACGTATTGCCGGTGTAGATTTGCCTAACGACAAGCGCGTTGAAATCGCCTTGTGTTCAATTTATGGAATCGGTCGGACGCTTTCCAAGCGCATTTTGGAAGCTTGTCAGATCGATCCCAGCACACGCATGAAAGACTTGCGTGACGATGAAATCAGCAAAATTCGAGATGAGATAGAAGAACATTACATGGTGGAAGGTGACTTGAGAAGGACGACCGCCATGAACATCAAGCGCTTGACAGAGATTGGTTGCTACCGGGGCCGGCGTCACCGGACCGGGTTGCCTGTTCGCGGCCAGCGGACCAAAACCAATGCCCGGACCCGCAAGGGACCCAAGCGCACCATTGCAGGAAAGAGAAAATAAGGAGGCAACAACATGGCAAAAACGTCAGGAAAGAAGACGGTTACGCGGCCTAAGAGAAGAGAACGCAAGAACATTGACCGTGGTGCTGCCCATATTCATTCTTCGTTTAACAACACCATCGTGACCATCACGGATCCGGCCGGCAACACCATTGCCTGGTCCAGCTCCGGTAGCATGGGCATGCGGGGATCACGCAAAGGCACACCCTTTGCAGCCCAGATGGCTGCTGAGACAGCGGCCAAGACCGCCATCGAGCACGGTATGCGCTCGGTTGAAGTGTTTGTCAAGGGCCCGGGGGCCGGCCGTGAAGCCGCCATCCGGTCGATCCAGGCAGCAGGACTTGATGTCACCATGATCAAAGACGTGACACCTATCCCGCATAATGGCTGCAGACCGCCAAAGAGAAGAAGAGTTTGATTCTGGAGGTGTAAGCATGGCAAGATATACAGATTCAGCGTGCCGCCTTTGCCGAAGAGAGGGCGAAAAACTCTTTCTCAAAGGGCAGCGCTGCTATACCAATAAATGTGCCCTGGCCAGACGGAGCAGCATCCCTGGTGAGCACGCACACGGACGCAAAAAAGTGTCTGAATACGGCACCCAGTTGCGTGAAAAACAAAAAACAAAACGTTTCTATGGCCTGCTGGAAAAGCAATTCCGCAAGACCTTTGAACGTGCCAGCCGCATGAAGGGCAAGAGCGGTGAAAACCTGCTGCTCCTGCTGGAATTACGTCTGGACAATGTGGTCTATCGCATGGGCCTGGCTTCATCACGTGCCGAAGCGCGCCAGCTGGTGACGCACGGCCACTTCACGGTCAACGGACGCAAGGTCGACATTCCGTCCTACACCACGAAAGCCAACGATGAAATTGCGGTTCGCGAATCTTCGCGCAAATCACCCAAGTTCCAGGACCTGATCAGCCGGCCTGTCCCGGCATGGCTTTCTGCCGATGTGGAAGGCTTGAAGGGAACCATTTTGCAGCTGCCCACACGCGAAGAAGTGGATATCGAGGTCAACGAAACCTTGATCGTCGAGCTTTACTCCAAGTAGTAGGCGTTTGGTGACCTGATGGCACAGGCAGGCCAAGGAGGGCTGAAATGATCGTAGAGATAAAAAAACCACTGGTGGAGTGCGTTGCCTGCAACGAAGACGGATCCTACGGCAAATTTGTCGTGGAGCCGCTGGAACGCGGTTATGGCACCACACTCGGAAACGCGCTGAGGCGTGTCTTGTTGTCCTCTTTGCCGGGAGCTGCTGTAACAGCAATCCGTGTCGACGATGTCTATCATGAATTTTCGACCATTCCCGGTGTTGTTGAAGACCTGACGGAAATGATTTTGAATATCAAGGGCATTCGGACCAAGCTGCATGTGGATGGGCCCAAAACCGTTTACATCAGCACCGACGAAGGCCGGTCCGGCGTGGTGACAGCAGCAGACATCGTGCGCGATGAAGAAGTAGAAATTATGAACCCCGATCACCCAATCGCCACACTCAACGGTGAAGGCCGCCTGTTTGTGGAGCTGACCCTCAACAAAGGGCGTGGCTATAACACGGCTGATCGCAACAAATGGGCTAACCAGCCCATCGGCGTGATCCCGATTGACTCCATCTTCACCCCCATCCGCAAGGTGAATTTTTTCGTGGAAGACACACGCGTGGGCCAATTTACGGACTACGACAAGTTGACCCTCGAAATCTGGACCGATGCCACCGTTGAAGTGGCGGAGGCACTGAGCCTGGGTTCATCGATCTTGTGTGACCACCTCAACCTGTTCACCGCCCTGACGGATGCGGAAGCCGGAGCCGGCTTTGCGGAAGAAGAAGAAACAAGCACCAAGAGTCCCATTCTGGATGCTGTGATCGAAGACCTTGACTTTTCTGTCCGCACTTACAACTGCCTCAAGCGGGCCAACATCAACACCATCGGTGATCTGGTGGCCCGGACAGAAGAGGACATGATGAAGGTTCGCAACCTGGGAAAAAAATCTTTAGAAGAAGTCGTCATGAAACTTGAAGAAATTGACTTGACGCTGGCACCCAAAGAGGAATAAGCCGCCCAGCGTCTGATAGGAGGGAACGCACATGCCTGCATATAGAAAACTTGGACGTCCGACGGACATCCGTCTGTCCATGCTGCGTGGGATGGTGACCACACTGATCGTCCAAGGCAGGATTGAAACCACCCAGGCCCGAGCCCAAGAGGTCCGCCGGGTCGCTGAAAAGCTGATCACGGAAGCCGTTCGCGAAAAAGACCAGTTTACCACACGCGGCTTGACCACCACCAAAGCCAAACTGGACGGCAAGGGCCGCAAAGTCCTCAAGTCCGTCACATCTAAAAATGGGCGCAAATACGATGTTGTTGATCGGGAAACCAAAAATGAGCTTTCCGTCGTCGATGAACCGTCGCGCCTGGCTGCCCGTCGCCGTGCCATGAAATGGCTGAACAAAAGCCACGATGAGAACGGGACAGCCGTCAAGCCGGTCGATGTCCTCTTTGATACCGTGGCGGCGAAATATGAAGGCCGCCCTGGCGGTTACACCCGGGTCATCAAACTTGGTGTCCGTCGAGGTGACGCAGCTGAAATGGTCAGGCTGGAACTGATCTGAAGCTGGTCGAGGCACGCACGCGGTGCGGATCGGCACAAGCTGCTCCAAGCACGAGAACCAGATGAATCATCGGGGACGGGCCAGACAGCCGGTCCCCGTTTCTTCTGTTCCCACCCGGCAGGATGGAGGCAACATGACTGATTTTATTGACATCACCCATGTCTCATATGCCTACCGACACAGCAGCCAGGATCCGCTTCTGGCTGTCGATGACGTCACCTTGCACATCCCGGCTGGGCGCCACGTCGCTGTTTTAGGGCGCAATGGTTCAGGTAAATCCACCCTGGCCCGGCTCATGAATGCCCTGGAATTACCAGCCAATGGCCTGGTGGTGGTTGCGGGCATGAAAACGGAGGATCCGGACCATGTCTGGGAGATCCGCCGTTTGTGCGGCATGGTTTTCCAAAACCCCGACAACCAGATCGTGGGCACCACCGTTGAAGAAGATGTGGCTTTCGGGCCGGAAAACCTGGGCATGCCGCAAGCAGCCATCCGCCAGGCGGTAGACCAGGCCCTGGCACGGGTCCAGCTGACGGATCTGGCCGATCAGCCACCTCACTTGCTGTCGGGGGGGCAAAAGCAAAAATTGGCCATTGCGGGTATTCTGGCCATGAACCCGGCCTGCCTGATTTTAGATGAAGCCACGTCCATGCTCGACCCCATCAGCCGCAGGGAATTTATGGCCCTGGTCCAGGAACTGGTGCGCAAGGAAGGCCTGACAGTTGTCAACATCACCCACCACATGGAGGAAGTTCTTCTGGCTGATACGGTCCACATTGTGTCAGATGGCCGCATTGTGGCAAGTGGCACACCAGATGAAGTCTTCGACCAGGTGGACTTGATGCTCGCGGAAGGCCTGGATGTGCCCATGCACCGGGACATTGCTGAAAAACTGTCCCGACGGCTGGATCTGCCGCTCAAGGCCCAGGAGGCCACATCCTGGCAGGGCGCTCAACAGGCCGTCATGCGGTTGCTGGCTGAAGACCACAAACGGCCTGCAGGCAGCCATATCAGCCAGGCCAATGACCAGGCACCGGCCAGCGAATCAGCGCCCGAGCCGGTCATCCAAGTGCGGAACCTGTCCCACATCTATGCGCCTGGAACAGCCATGGAACAAGAGGCCCTCACAGACATCTCCTTCGATGTTTACCGGGGGGAGGTGTTCGGCCTGATCGGACACAGCGGCTCAGGCAAATCCACCCTGATCCAACACCTCAACGGGCTGATCCGGGCACAAAGCGGTCAGGTGTCTGTGCTGGGGCTGGATGCCACCACCAATGCAGACATCCGCAAGATCAGGCGCCAGGTGGGTTTGCTTTTTCAGTATCCGGAACACCAGCTTTTTGAAGAGACTGTCTTTCAGGACATTGCCTTCGGGCCCAGGCGATTGGGCCTGGACATGCCGGAAATTGAACGGCGGGTGCTCCGGGCTGCCCAGCTGGTGGGCCTGTCTGATCAGGAGCTGGAACGCTCTCCCTTTGAGCTGTCCGGCGGCCAGAAACGACGGGCAGCCATTGCCGGTGTTCTGGCCATGGAACCCCAGGTTTTGATTTTGGATGAACCGGCGGCAGGCCTGGATCCGGCTGGCCGCGACAGCATTTTGAACGACATGATCCAGATGCGCCAGACCGGCACCACCATTGTCCTGGTCTCGCACAGCATGGAAGACATTGCCCGCTTGTCGGATCGCATTCTGGTCTTGTCAGAGGGACGGGTCCATGCCTATGGCCGCCCGGCTGAGGTTTTTTCCGGTGCTGTGGACCTGGAACAGGCCGGCCTCTTCCTGCCTCGCTCCATCGCTTTCCTCAAAGACCTGTCCGATCGCTTGCCTGGTCTGGATTGCCAGGCGTATGATGCTGTACAGGCGGTTGACCACCTCTTGGCTCAGGATCAGGCCGCCAGGCCAGAACAAAGGAGGTGACCGGACATGCTCAAGAACATTACGCTGGGCCGCTACTATCCGGGAACATCTGTGCTGCATCGACTGGATCCACGCATCAAGATGGTCTTGTCGCTGTCATTCATGGTTGTGATTTTTCTGACCTCCAAGCCCTTGCCCTTGCTGCTGGTCACCGCCCTGACCCTGGTGCTCGTTGCCTTGTCCCGGGTTCCGGTGTCATATATTGCTGGCAGCTTGAAACCGATCCTGTTTATTTTGCTTTTTGCCTTTGTCTTGAACCTCTTTACGGTGCCAGGTGACCCCCTGTTTGTCTTCGGTCCCCTGACCATCTCCAACCAAGGGCTCTACACGGCTGTGCGCATGGCTGCACGCCTGATCTTCCTGGTCATCAACACGACCTTGCTGCTGACCCTGACGACCACGCCCTTGTTGATTTCGGACGCCCTGGAACAACTCCTGAACCCCCTCAAGCGCCTGCGCTTTCCGGTCCATGAGCTGGCCATGATGATGTCCATCGCCCTGCGCTTTGTGCCCACCCTGCTGGAGGAAACCGACAAAATTATGAAAGCACAATCATCTCGCGGGGCTGACTATGACACCGGCAACCTGGTTGCCAAAGCCCGGGGCCTGGTGACCGTTTTGATTCCCCTCTTTGTCAGCGCTTTTAAGCGGGCAGAGGAGCTGGCGATCGCCATGGAAGCCCGCTGTTACCGGGGCGGGGAGGGACGCACGCGCCTGCATGTGCTCAAGCTGGACGGCAAAGACAAAGGCTTTGCCGCAGGCTTTTTCCTTGTCACAGTGGTCATTATCCTGGCACAGTTTTTATAGCGCCGACAAGACCGGGCAAGCCTTGCCCGATTGGCTTGCTTGGCCAGCTGTTGTTAAAAAGCAACACAGCGGCCCCAAAGTTCAGCGGATGCGTGGGATTTATGATGGCAACGCGCTTGACAGCTGTTCTGAAACAGATCATAGCCAAAGCGTAGATAAAAGTGGCACACATGTGAAAGG
>CAYXIM010000073.1:0-9066 GCA_964465385.1 uncultured Oscillospiraceae bacterium | reverse complement strand
CGGCCCGGGGGCAGCCTGCTTGCTACAGGCTGCCTGTTTGGCCCCGGTAAGCGGCGATCAGGCTGTCCATGTGGGCGTTCCAGTCATCATCCACGGTTTTGTGATCGGGGTGGTGGTTGAACCAGTCGACTGCCCGTTTGCAGCCCTGGGCAAAGGTCAGGGAACAGGAAAAGCCGGGTACAAAGCGTTTGATTTTGCTGTTGTCGAACACCACGCTGTTGGCGTGATCACCCAGCAGACTGGCCCGAAGCTGGGGGTCGTAAGCACCGATGTAATCCGAAGGGATGTGGATCAATTGCGCCTGGACACCCAGCGCCTGGCCAATGGTTGTGTAAATGGCATCCCAGGTGAGGACCTCATCGGTGGTGATGTGGAAGGTTTCACCCAGCGCATCCTGGTTGCCGAAAAGGCCCACCAGGCCTTTGGCGAAGTCGTCCGTGTGGGTGATCACCCATAAGGACAGCCCGTCTCCGTGAACAACCACCGCTTCACCGGCCAGCATGCGTGCCATGAGGCTGTAAGGCGCTTTCCGGCTGTTGAGGGCGGTCAGGAGGTTGAAGTCGGCATAGGTCAGCGAGGGGCGGACGATGACACCTGGAAAACCATCCGCTATGGCCTGTTGCAAGACCTGTTCGCAGCGGATCTTGTCTCGCGCGTAGGCCCAGTAGGGGTTGCCAAGCGGTGTTTGTTCAGTCACCAGATAGTGGCGCAGCGGCTTTTCGTAAACAGAGGCTGATGAGATAAAGATGTACTGGCTGGTTCGTCCAGAAAAAAGACGGATGGCCTGCGCCATCTGCTCAGGCAAAAAGGTGATGAAATCGACCACCACATCAAAGGTCTTCTGGCCCAGCACACGCCGGGTGTCTTGCTCGTCTCTGTAATCGGCCTGAAGCAGCCGGGCTTGCTCGGGCAGGCGCCCCAGGCGCAGGCCCCGGTTGAGGACCGTCAAGGACAAGCCCTGCTCCAGTGCACGTCTGGCTGAACCTGAACTGATCAGGCCGGTGCCACCGACAAATAAAACATCCATCTGAACGTCCTCCTTCATGCGGTCACGTCGATCATCACTTTCATGGCTTCTCCAGTTTGTATCAGGCGCAGGCCTTCTGCAAGCGCTTCCAGGGGCAGCCTGTGGCTGACCAGCGGATCCAAGGCCAGCCGGCCGCTTTCCAGCAGCCGGACCGCCCGGCCCATGGTGTTCTTGATGATAAACGAGCCATGGATGGTCAGCTCCTTGGGCCCAATGGCCCGGATAGAGGCCTCTGCCTGGACGCCAGCGGCAGCAAACGTCAACAGGGTTGCGCCAACAGCGGCCAAATCAACCGCCAGGGCCAGCTGGCCTCCGGCCGCATCGACCACGTGATCAGCCAGCTGGCCCCAGGTGTGTTGCACCTGTTCCTTGAGATCTGGTCGATCTGGTGGCAAGGCCTCAAAGCCCAGCGCCCGTGCGATTTCCCGGCGCCCGGTTTTGGGTTCCAGGCCAATCACCCGCGCCCCGCTCAAGCGGGCCAGCTGGGCGAACAGCAGGCCGATGGGGCCGCAGCCAATTTGCAGAAAGGTTTCTTCCGGCTGGATATCCAAGCGGCTAAAGCCATTGAGGGCACAGGCCAAAGGCTCTGCGAAAAGAGCCTGATGCAGGGGGACCGAACGGTCAATGGGAAAGACCATCCGTTCACTGGACAAGGTGTATTCGGCAAAAGCCCCTGGGTGGGTGATGCCCATCAGCTGCATGTGTGCACAATGGTTGACCTGCCCCTGGCGGCAAAAAGCGCACACGCCGCAATAGGTATTGGGGTTGACCACCACCCGGTCTCCGACCGTGAGGCTTGTCACAGCCGGGCCCACAGCCGCCACGTCACCAACCAGTTCATGGCCCAGGACACGGCCTTGCATGGGCCCGTAACTGCTGGGCGCCTGTGATAAATTCACGTCGGTGCCACAGATTCCGCAGGCCAAAACCTTGATCAGGACCTGGTCTGGCTGGTCCAGAACCGGTTCAGGCAGCTGCCTGGCTTCAAAGGCCCCAAAAGCCTTGAAGACCATTGCTCTCATGGTGCATCCCCTCCTCTTATGTGTGCGTGTTGTCTCGATTATACAACATGACCAGCCTTTGTTGCGTGCCCATGGGCAAACACCAAGGTTTTTGGCTTGTCCACAAGCGCCAGATCTTCTAAAATAAGACCATCAGGAAGCTGTTACAGAGGGGTGGGATTTTATGATGGACAAAGGCTACAATTTTTCAGCTGCGCGACGCATGATCGACCAATGGGTGCAGACGCAAAAGGCAGCCGGGATCAGCCTGCAGATCGTTCGAAAAGGCGAAACCTTGCTGGCGACCCAGGTCGGTTTTGCGGACTTGGAAACCAAAAAACGCCTTAACGCAGACTCCATTTACCGCATCTATTCCATGACCAAACCGGTCACTGTGGTTCTTTTGATGACCCTGTACGAAAAGGGCCTGGTCCACTTGAACGATCCGGTCAGCACCTACCTGCCGGGTTTTAAGAACTTACAGGTCTTTGATCGGCAGGCCGATCAGTGGGTTATCCGGCCGGCCACCCGGGACATGACCCTTCACCACTTGCTGACCATGACCTCGGGCCTGCCTTATCCTGACCAGGATCACCCGTCTGCCCGGGCCCTGGCTGAACAGACGGCAGCCCTTTTTGACCAGGCTGGTACCGGACCAGCCCTGGACCTGGTTGGCATGGCCAACCAGCTGGGCCAGCTCCCCCTTTGTTTCGACCCGGGAGCAAGCTGGCGCTATGGCCTGTCTATTGATGTGATCGGCGCGATCGTGGAGGTCGTCAGCGGTCAAAAGCTCAGCCATTATCTCAAACAAACCCTGCTGGATCCGCTGGGCATGAAAGACACAGGATTTTTTGTCCCGCCGGATAAACTCCCCCGCCTGGCGACCTTGTATGCCGGTGACAAGGGCCTGCATCCCCATCAGGATCGGACCTTGACGCCGGGACACACGCAGCCGACCCAGGCGCCTGCCATCGAGTTCGGTGGTGCCGGCCTTTACAGCACGCGGGCTGATTACCTGCGTTTCGCCCGCCTGTTGCTGGCCGGTGGCACCCTGGACGGGGTGCGTATCCTCAGTCCCCGCTCGGTTCAACTGATTCAAAAAGACCACCTGACGCCCGGCCAAAGGCAAGCTTTTCACCGGCATGGCTGGCAGGGCTACAGCTACGGCCTGGGCGTTCGTGTCCTGCTGGATGAGGCACGGGCCGGCAGCCTGGCACACCCGGGTGAATACGGTTGGGAAGGGGCGGCAGGCACCTGGTTTCGCATCGATCCCCAAGAGGGCCTCATCACCTTGTACCTGACCCAGCATCTGCCTGGCCACCACCTGCTGCGTATCCCACCGCTCCAGGCGACCATCTATGCCGCCCTTTAGCTGTATCGGTTTACACATATTCATGTTATAATCATACATTGGAGCTCTCATACAAATAGACCTTCGGGTTGCTGTGAGAGCCAGCACGTGAAAGGAGCTGTTACCATGCAAGACTTAATGATCACCGGCGTCTGGGCCAGAGAAATTTTGGATTCCCGCGGCAATCCAACGGTTGAAGCAGACATCGAACTGGAGGATGGATCGACTGGCCGTGCGGCTGTGCCGTCTGGGGCATCCACGGGTGCGTTTGAGGCTGTCGAACTGCGCGACGGCGACCCAGACCGTTACCTGGGCAAAGGTGTTGAAAAGGCCGTTCAGAACATCCTGGACGTCATCGCGCCGGAACTGCTGGGCTGGAACGTCTTCGATCAAAAAGGCATCGACCAGATGATGATCGAGCTGGACGCAACCCCCAACAAAGCCAAGCTGGGCGCCAACGCCATGCTGGCTGTCTCCTTGGCTTGCGCCAAGGCAGCTGCCAACGCCATCGGCCTACAGTTTTATGAATATCTGGGCGGTGTCCAGGCTCACATCCTCCCCGTTCCCATGATGAACATCATCAACGGTGGCAAACACGCAGACAACAGTGTCAACTTGCAGGAGTTCATGGTCATGCCGGTTGGTGCTGATTCTTTCAAGCAGGCCCTGCAGTGGAGTGCAGAAATCTTCCACACCCTGGGTAAGCTTCTCAAGTCTCGCGGCCTGGCAACGGCTGTTGGCGATGAGGGCGGTTATGCCCCCAACCTGGAAAGCGATGAACAGGCCCTGTCCCTGTTGGTTGAGGCCATCGAGGAAGCTGGCTTTAAACCTGGCACAGACGTGGCCATTGCCATGGATCCCGCCGCAACCGAGCTCTATGAAGAAGCCAAGGCGGCTGGGCATGAAGGCCAGTATTACTTCTGGAAATCCGACCTGTTCAAAACGCGGGCTGAAATGGTGGATTACTGGACCGACCTGGTGGATCGTTACCCCATCGTGTCCATTGAAGATGCCCTGGCTGAAGAAGACTGGGAAGGCTGGCAGCTGCTCAACGAAAAATTGGGTGGCAAGATCCAACTGGTGGGCGACGACCTGTATGTCACCAACACCGAGCGTGTCCAGAAAGGCATCGACCTGAAGGCCAGCAATTCGGTTTTGATCAAGCTCAACCAGATCGGCACCTTGTCTGAAACGCTGGCAGCCATCGAACTGTCCATGCGCAACAACTGGACAGCCGTCATTTCCCACCGGTCGGGCGAAACGGAAGATGTCTCCATCGCCGACATCGTGGTCGCAACCAATGCCGGCCAGATCAAAACCGGTGCGCCGTCACGGACAGACCGCGTTGCCAAATACAACCAGCTCCTTCGCATCGAAGAAGCCCTGGGAGAGCATGCTGAGTATGCCGGCCGCAAGGCTTTCCGCTTCTGAGCCTGCTTCTGATGCCACACAAAAAACCCCGGCTGATGCAGCCGGGGTTTTTCTTGGCCTCATTTGAGTCAGGCGGCATACTTTCGGACGAATTCCTCCAGTTCTTTCATAGGCATGGGGCGGCCGATCAGGTAGCCCTGCGCCTTGAAAAAACCAGCTTGTGCAAGCAATTCCAGTTGTTCAGCGGTCTCTATCCCTTTGGCGCAAACGGTGATATCCAGGACCCGGGCCATCTGCAAGATGGCTAAAATCACCTTCAGTTCCCGTTCGGATTCGGTGATGTTGGCCGTAAAGGCTTTGCTCAGCTCCAGCATGTCAAAAGGCACACTGCGCAAGAGGTCCACGGTTGAATAACCGGTGCCAAAGTTGCCCAGGACCAGGTGGATGCCCATATCCTGGCGCAGGCGGTTGAGGTTGGCAATGCCCACATCATCGAGCGGTTGGGATTCACTGAGTTCAAACTGCACCTGGGAAGGCAGCAGGCCTGTTTTGTCCATCATCTCCTGAACCCGGTCAGGAAACTCCGGCCGATTGGCTTGAAAGCCCAGCACGTTTAATGAAATAATCAAATCCATCTGCAGGTTTTCCATCAGGCGCATCCCACTGACGAAAGCCTTTTCCAAAAACCAGCTGCCAAAGCGCATGGTTAGCTCTTCATCGGCTTCGATCAAGGGCAAAAAGCAATAGGCTGGAATCTGCCGTTCCCGTTCATCGATCATCAAATCAATCAGCACCTCATAGGTGTTGCAGGTGTTTTTTTCCAAGGTCCATTTTGGCTGCCCAAACAACTGGAAGCGTTCGTAGGCGATGGCATCCAGAATTTCATCTCGCGTCAATTCATTCATGCGGACTCCTCCTTTATGTCACCGGTTCATCTCTTGCTTTAGATTATACACGAACCACCCGTTTGCGTCTGGCATAATATGCTAAAATAGGGCTGAGTATCAGCCATGACCTGCCGACAGGGAAAGCGAGATGATTCGATGACGGACCGGTTTGTACGCCTGGCCACAGCTGCACCAACACTGGCACTGGCAAACATCGCAGCCAACACGGACAGCCTGCTGGCAGCCATTCAACAGGCTGATGCCGATCAGGCAGATCTGATCGTTTTCCCCGAGCTGTCTTTGACCGGTGCCAGCTGTGCAGACCTTTTCTTGTCGCAGCGCCTGCAGCAAGCGGCCGTGCAAGGTCTGATGCACCTGGCCCGGAAGACTGCCGGCAGCCAGGTGGTCAGCCTCGTGGGCTTGCCCCTTGCCGCTGGCCAGGCCTTGTACTCAGTGGTGGCCGTCATCCAAAATGGGCAGGTGCTGGGCCTGGTGCCCAAAAGGCAGTTGTCTGTTGACCAGCAGCGTGTCTTTCAACCCGGACCAGACCAAACGCAGCTTTTCGATCTGCCTGGACAGGTGGTCCCCCTGGGCAGCCACTTGCTTTTTTGCTGCTCAGGCAACCCAGCCGTTTCTTTCGCTGTCGAGCTGGGTGCTGAACGCCTGCTGCCACTTCCCGGCGCTGCCCGGGCGGCTCTTGCCGGCGCATTGATTGTTTGCAACCCATCAGCCCTGCCTGAGGCAAGCGGCCGACCCCAGGAGCGCCGAGACAGCGTCCAGCACCTGTCCAGGCGCCTGATCTGCGCCTATGTGCTTGCCGAAGCCGGTCGGGGGGAATCCACCACGGACCGCGTGTATGCCGGCCACCAGCTGGTTTATGAAAATGGCAGGCTGCTGGCTGAAAACAAGCCCTTTGCTGGTGCCAGCTGCCTGGTCGATATCGATCCACAGGCCCTGCTGGCCCTTCGGCAGCGCTCTTCAGCCTTTCAAGCAGGGGCCGAAGCTGGCTACGACCGGGTCTTTTTTCAGGCCCGGCCACCTGCGCCTGATCTGCGCCGCCACGTGTCCAAGACCCCCTTTATCCCTGCAGAAAACCTGGCCGCCCACTGTGAAGAAGTAACCCAGATCCAGGCCAACGGCCTGGCCGGCCGCCTCAGCCATGTGCAGGGTGCCCGTGCGATCCTGGGCCTTTCCGGCGGCCTTGATTCAAGCCTGGCCCTGCTGGTTATCTTGCGCACCTTCGACCTGCTCAAGCGTCCGCGCCGTGACATTCTGGCTGTCAGCCTGCCCGGGCCCGGCAGCAGCCAGCGAACCCGAAACAACGCCAGGGCGTTGGCGCAAGCCTGCGGCGTGTCTTTTCAAGAGCTGTCCATTGACCAGGCCGTGGCCGATCACCTGGCGGCCCTTGGCCACCCGGCCGGCCGGCACGACACCACCTTTGAGAATGCCCAGGCCCGCGAACGGATGCAGATCCTCATGGATCTGGCCAACCAGCAGGGCGGGCTGGTCATCGGGACGGGGAGCCTGTCTGAACTGGCCCTGGGCTGGACCACCTACAATGGCGACCACATGTCCATGTACGATGTCAATTGTTCCGTACCCAAGACCTTGATCCCCAGCCTCTTGCGCCACCTGTCAGCCGGCACCGCCTGGGCAGAGCTGGTGGAAGACATCATCGACACGCCGGTCAGCCCCGAGCTGTTGCCAGAAGCTGCCGAAACAGGCGGCCAGCAGACAGAGCAACTGATCGGGCCTTACCTGCTGCACGATTTTTTCCTCTATTATTTTTTAACCTTTGGCAGTTCGCCGGATAAGATCCTCCGGCTGGCAACAGCCGCTTTTGCAGGCGACTTCGACGCCCCAACCATCAAGGGCTGGCTGGAGATTTTTTTCAAACGGTTTTTCTCACAGCAGTTCAAGCGGTCCTGTTCCCCTGACGGGCCGCAAACCGGCGCCTTGTCTTTGTCGCCCAGGGGCGCCTGGTCCATGCCCAGCGACGCTGTGAGTGACCTATGGACAGCCCCAAAGGAGCTGTAGCTGCACTTCAGGGAACCTGGTCCAGCAAGCGGAAGATTTTTTCAGCGTAAGCAGCTGCTTGTGTCTGAACGGTGTAGCGCCTGCTTTGAACCTGGAAATCAACCAGGGCCGGGCTGCAATCCAGGTGCTCGATTTGATCCAGGGGCACCTCAAAACCTTTTTCTTGAGACAAGAAGACCACCCGCTGGTTGGTGATGATGAGCTGTCCGGGGATGGATGCATCCAAGTGGGACGGCAAGAGCAGGTCATAGGGCTTCAAAATATAAAAATAGCGCCCCCGGTTCAAACGGATGCGGGCACGCGACAACTCCTTTTGCAGGGCTTCCGGAAAGGTTTTAAACAACACCCAATGAGCGGACACGTAAAAGTGTGCCGTCTCTGACAAACGCAGGTCCAGCTCCGGGTGCAGGCGGTTGGGCAGTTGTCCGCTGTCAATCAGTTTGGCCTGGCCATCCGGCAGGTCTGACACGCCTTCCGGGCTGTCTCCCGCTGGTTCGTCTTCAACTTGAATCAGCCGCCAGCGGCGGCCCCGGATCCAGGCCAATAGTGCAGCCAGGGCAGACAAGAGGGCCATGAAAGGCCAACCGGATCCCCGGCTTCTTAAAAACAAAGACACGGCTGCCAGCAGCAGAAAGGCGCCTGCGGCCCAGAAATGTTTCTTATGTTCAGGCATGGAATAAACGACGCTTCATGTGGACCGCCAGTGCTCCTGCTGCCGGCTGAGCCAGTCAGCCAGCCTGTCAGGCGGCATGGGCAGGGCAACCAGGCCCGCCCGTGCATAGGGCTGCAGGCGGTCCAGCAAGTCCTGTGCATCCCGGATGTTTCGCAAGACCGTTTGGGCATGGTCAATGCGTTCAATGGCCCGGATGCGGCTTTGCAAGGCTTTGAGGTCGCTGTGCAGGGCCAGGTCAAAATAAGGCGCGCAAGCGGAACAAAGGCCGTTGACATCGGTCTCAACCATGAAGCCTTTTTTCTGACAACTCTTGCATTTGGCCACGGGCCGGCCCGCCTTTCACAGGGTCCTTATGACAATAAAGCCGACGGAACGAACGGGTCGTCCTTCCGTCGGCTGTTTTAAAAAGCCACCGGTTCGCTTAGTCTTCGATGGCGATAGCCTCGGTCGGACAGGAATCAGCTGCTTCCTGCGCAGATTCTTCAACGTCTTCCGGTATCTCGTCCACAATCACGATGGCAATGGACTCATCGTCCATCTCAAAGACTTCCGGGCAAATATCCGCGCAAAGCGCACAACCGATGCACAGGTCACGATCAACTGTTGCTTTCATAAAAAGAGCACCACACTTTCATCATATTTGGTCATCAGACCTTATCGAACCTATTCTATCAGATTTTTGAACTTTTGCACGCCTTTCTCTGAAATTATTCTCAAAT